>NZ_JBNGDN010000011.1:0-13732 GCF_049975065.1 Hydrogenovibrio sp. | reverse complement strand
CCGATACCGATACCGCCAGGCCTGGTGGATTCAGGCAAAGAATGCAGCGAGCGCCCCCACAGGTTCCGTTGTCTGTTAAAATATTGCTCTTTGCCGTATTGAAACATTGATTCTCGAACGCACCCAACCTAGGGATACACCATGCATTATCAAGCTGCCGACAAACCCATTGCCGATGTACAAGCCGACCTGGTCAAGCGATTTACCCATTTCGACAACTGGAAAGACCGCTACCGCTACCTCATTGACATGGGCAAAACCCTGCCGAAAATGGCGGATGAAAACAAAACCGAAGCCAACCGCATTCACGGCTGCCAATCCCAAGTCTGGATTCACATTGACGAAAAAGAGGGGCGCCTCTACATGGAAGCCGTGTCGGATGCCACCATCGTATCGGGACTCATTGCGCTGCTGTTAAAAATTTACAACGGCCGTACCCCCGAAGAGATCCAAGCGGCTCCGCTCGACTTCCTGGCTGAAATCGGTTTGCTGCAGCACCTTTCCGCCAACCGTTCTACCGGACTCTACCACATGATCAAGCGTATCCAAGCCGAAGCCGCCGCGCGTCTGTAGTTAGGCCGATGGCCTGCCCGGCCTTTGACTAAGAGCACCCACCCGAAACTCATATGGGTTTCATATAGCCTTCATTCGGTTGTCATATTGCCTTTATATACTGACAGTTGTTTTCTATTCCGCTATAAAAGGGGTCAAGGCGCTATGAAGTTCATCCAATATTTATCGATCAACCTGCGACTGCTCATCAATACCCTTTTATCGATTGCCCTGATGTCCGGCATGGCTTACATCGGTTGGCAGTCGCTGGTGGCGGTTGAGCAGCGTGCCGATGCCCTGTCTCAAATGCAAACCGAACAAACCAGTCGCATTGCCAATCTGCAGCAGTCGCTGATTTTGACCACGCAGCTGTCAAATGAATACATCCTCACGCGCAGCCAAGCGTCCAACCAAGCCTTCAACCAAGCCATTGACGAACTGAAAGTGCAAGCGGAAAACATGATGAACGTGTTGCATTCCGAACAGGATTTGACCACGATTAAAGAAGTGGACAACATTCTACGCCAGTACAAAAAGGTCACGAATTCAAATGTCTTTTTGCGTAATGAAATTGATAATACACTGGAGTATGGCATTTTGCCCACCAGTGAAACCTTGGACAAGGTGTTGACACAGTTGCTTGATTCTCCCGAAATCCAAGCCAATAACGATTTAACGTCTGCAGTTATCCGTCTTCAAAACCGTTTAACCACTTCCCAAATGTTATTGGGGAAAATGATCGCCACCAAAGACATTGCCTTGCTGGATATTTTTAACGAAGAAGGGCTTGGTGATAACGCCAATGCCGATTTAGCCGTGCTGGATGAGGCGTTTGGCAGCAACTTTATGTGGGCGGATACCTTATCGGAAATGCATACGGCTCGGGACGGCCTTCAGGAGTCGTTTGCTGACATCAAAGACTACCTCAAAACCGAAACCGATAATAATGCATCGCTGATCCAACTCGTTAATCAAGCGAACACGCAAATTCAATTTCTTTCCAACGAGTCTCAGCAGAAATCCACCGCTTTAATCGAAGAGCTGAACTGGATTTCCAACGAAAAAATCCAACATCTCGCCTGGCTGGCCGCTGCAGGCTTAATCCTATTAATATTATTGAATTTATTAGTGGTCACCTCCATTACCGGTCCGCTGCGTCGCTTGAAAAAAACCATTGGGCACATCGCTGAAAGCGGCCAGCTCCGTGAATGGAAAACCTTGCAAGGCCAAAACGAATTGGTGGACATGAGTCAGAGCATTCATGCCCTGATTGACTCTTTCCAAAACATCACCACCGAATTGCAACAGGTTGGCACCGCACTCTCCAAAGGTGAGTTTGACCGACAAGTTGACAAAGAATACGCAGGCGACTTGCTGAGCCTGAAAGAAAACTTTAATCGTTCCGTCAGCCAAATTAACGACACCATGTCCGCCATTCAAAACCTGGGCATGGCTCTGCAAAAAGGTGAATTGAGCGTCCATGAAAGTGTCGATCAGTATCAGGGCGCTTATCGCATTGTGGTCGCCAGTTTGAACGAGGCCATTGCCACCCAGCGTCAAGCCATTGACGCGGTGAAAAACGTCATGCTGAAAATGAATGAAGGCGATTTTTCCTCGCGCATTGAGTTGGACATGCCCGGCGACTTAACACAGCTGAAAACCTATTTAAACCAATCGCTCAACCAGCTTGACAACGCCATTGAACAAAAATCGCTGACACTGAACCATTTCCGCGACGGCAACTTCGCCTATGAAACTCAAGGCGAATTTGACGGCAAACTGAAAGAGCTGAAGAACACCATGCACAATATGGCCTGCAATATCAGCCAAATGTTGGCGGATGTACAAAAAGCCTCCTCAAGTGCCGTGCATGGCGTGGAAGAAATCAGCGCCGGTAACCAAGACCTTAATCAACGCGTACAAAAACAAGCCACGGCCATTGAAAACACCATGAACCATATGCAACAAATGGTCAGTCAAGTGAATCAATCCTTAAGCAGTGCCTCCACCGTCAACCACAAAAGTAAACTGGCCAAGGACAGCACGCTATCCGGGCTCGGCATAGTCAACAGTATGGTGGAAGCCATCAGTGAAATTGAAACCGCCAGCGCCGAAATTGCCAGCTTTACCCAAGTCATTGACGACATCGCTTTTCAAACCAATTTACTGGCGCTGAATGCGGCGGTGGAAGCGGCACGTGCGGGTGAACAGGGGCGTGGATTTGCCGTGGTCGCTACCGAGGTGCGTCAGCTCGCCTCCAAGTCAGGCGATGCGGCACACAGTATTCAACAAGTCACCCAGAAAAGCATGAAAAAAGTGCAGCAAGGCATCGAACTGAGCAATTTAACCAAACAGGCCTTTGAAGAAAACGCGCACGCCATTGATGAAATTGCCGACATGATGTCCGCCATGCACTATTCGCTGAATCACCAGTCGCACGGCATTGAACAAGTCAACCAGGCACTGCATGAGATCAACGACATTACCCAGCAAAATGCAACACTGGTGGAAGAAGTCTCCCACACCTCCACCAGCATTATCGACAGTGTGCGCGGGGTTGAAGATCGCCTGTTAAGCTTCCAGCTAAAGACCACCGACTCGTCACAATACGAGACGGCTAATGAGTTGATTGGGGCAACGGTGCTGGCGGATGATGTGAGCGAAGAAACCCAACTGACACTCGCGGAAAAAATGGCCTAAAAAATTGCCTAGTATACCGCCCTGTGTCGTGCCCTAAACTGGTCAAGGCCGCTGGCGGCTAAAAGTGTTGATAACCGAGCGAATGCAAGGTGAGATTTTCCGGTCGGTTATTTAAAACCAGCGTCTGACCAGCTGTAATGCAACCGATTGGCCGGATAGGAATGGCCAAGGGACGGCAGGCCTGTTCAAACGCAGCAATTCGCTCTGGCGGCAGCGTAAAGCACAATTCATAATCGTCCCCGCCCGATAAGGGCATTGACCAGGCCTGAGGGGTGTCATCAATTTGCTGCTGCATGGCGGCAGACAGTGGGATCGCGGTCATGTCCAGCGCCGCCCCAACACCGGAAGCCTCGATTAAATGGGTCACATCCGCTAAGAGGCCATCGGACACATCAATGGCGCTGCTGGCGTAGGTTCCCAGCAAGGCACCCACTTCTACGCGTGGTTCCGGACGATTCAATTTCGCCAACGACACCGCGTAGGCCTCCGAATCCCATTGATTTTGCCAAGCCTGCAAACCTAAAGCGCCATCGCCCAAGGTTCCAGTCACATACAGCTTATCGCCAGGCCTGGCCGTTTGTCGCAACACCGCCCGCCCTTCTCGCACCCAACCCTGAGCCGTCACCGTCACCGTTAGCCGGTCAGAACGAGTGGTATCGCCGCCAATTAACGGCAGCTGATAACCTTCCGCCAATGTCGCCAGGCCTGCCGCAAAGGCGTTTAACCAAGCGGCGTGATTGCAACGTTCCGGCAAACTCAATGCCAGCGAAAAAAAGGCTGGGGTCGCCCCCATCGCGGCCAAGTCACTGAGATTCACCGCTAAGGCTTTCCAGCCAATATCGCCGGGCAAGGCCTCCATTGGAAAATGCACCCCTTCCACCAAGGTGTCGGTGACCACCACCAATTGAGACTGCGGCGGACAATTCAGTACCGCGCCATCATCACCTATCCCTACTTCATCCATAGCCACCCGAGACAGTGGCTGAAAGTAATCGCGAATCAAATCAAATTCATGCGCCATATGTGGATGTTAACCCATCGCCCTTATTCGCGATAACACTTAAGCGTCTGACGAATCGGCGGCGTCTGGAGAGGACGGCATCGACTTTTCCAGTTGACGGCACTCAGCGGCCACCTTGTCCAGAATGCCGTTAATGTAGCGGTGACTTTCATCGGCACCGAAACGCTTCGCCAATTCAACCGATTCATTAATGACCACACGATAGGGAATTTCCGGCTTGGACTGCAGCTCATAAACCCCCAGCCGGAGAATGCTTTTTTCAATCGGGTCGATCATGGCGACGGCACGATCCAAAAACGGCGCATAAGCGCTATCCAAGGCCATTACCTGTGAGGTAACGCTGTTGACAAGGTCGCGAAACAGCGGCACATCCACATCCGTCAAAAAGCCACCTTCGGAAAATTGTTTAATAATATCAAACGGTTCCGAACAATTAACTTGCCATTGATACAAGGCTTGCAGTGCCACTCTGCGCGATTGGGAGCGCGGACTGACATAGCCCTCGTCTTCTTCCAGCTCCACACCGCTGCCGGGTTTCAGGTCTTTTAAATTCA
The DNA here is from genome assembly GCF_049975065.1 of Hydrogenovibrio sp. Taxonomy (GTDB): domain Bacteria; phylum Pseudomonadota; class Gammaproteobacteria; order Thiomicrospirales; family Thiomicrospiraceae; genus Hydrogenovibrio. The sequence goes on along the minus strand of NZ_JBNGDN010000011.1, from coordinate 8,905 downwards.
TCGGTACATACAACCCATTAAAATTGTTTTAACACATTCACCGTTTCAATCGCCGCCAAGGTACACTCTTCGCCTTTGTTTCCGGCTTTGGTGCCGGCACGTTCAATCGCCTGCTCAATGGTATCCACCGTTAACACCCCGAACGAAACCGGCACACCGCTTTGCAATGCCACCTGACCAATGCCTTTAACACACTCGCCCGCCACGTAATCAAAATGAGGTGTGCCACCACGGATCACCGCGCCCAAGGCAACAATGGCGTCGTAACGCCCGGATTGCGCCATTTTTTGGGCAACAACGGGAATTTCAAACGCCCCCGGCACCAGCACCTGTTCAATATGCTCTTCGGAACCGCCGTGTCGCACAATGGTATCCACCGCGCCCTTCACCAAACTGTCCACGATAAAACTGTTAAAGCGCCCCACAACCAAGCCGATTCTCAACCCCTGAGCCGTTAAGTGTCCTTCAATCATCTTCATAGTCTTTCCTGTCAATTTTCGTTTAATCTTGTTGTTTTTCAATGTGTTCCACAATTTCCAAGCCAAAGCCCCCCAACGCACTCATGCGCCAGGCCGAGCCAATGACCTTGAGTTTCTGCAACCCTAAATCGGAAAGAATCTGAGCGCCCAAACCGTAGGTCTTCGCATCGTCTTCCCCCTGGGTTTCGGGTTGATGAATGCCGCGATCCTTCATTTGAAACTGTTGAATTTTATCCAAAAGTTCCGCCCCCTCTTCGTGTTTGCGCAGCACGACAATCACGCCGGTGCCTTCCTGAGCGATTTGCTTCATGGCCGAGCGCAAGGACCAACCGCACTCTGTTCGATTGGCATCAAACAGATCGCACAACGTGTCCAGCATATGCACACGTACCGATGTCGCTTCATCCGCCTTCAGGTCACCATACACCAACGCCAGATGGGCTCGATGCTCCAATACGTCTTCATAGCCGATCAGGCGGAAGTCACCATACTCGGTCGGCAATCGACACTCCGAAACCCGCTCGATGGTTTTTTCGTTTTTCAAGCGATACTCAATCAAGTCCGCCACGGTGCCCAGCTTCAGGCCATGCTCTTGGGCAAACAGTTCCAAATCATCGCGGCGTGCCATGGTGCCGTCTTCGTTCATAATTTCAACGATTACGGAAGCCGGTTGCATTCCGGCTAGTCGCGCCAAATCGCACCCGGCTTCCGTATGACCGGCTCGCTCCAGAACCCCGCCAGGCTTAGCCATAATCGGAAAGACGTGCCCCGGTGTCACAATATCGGACGGCTGTGCTTCCGGCTGAATGGCGGCTTGAATCGTTTTCGCACGATCCGCAGCGGAAATACCGGTGGTCACGCCTTCTGCCGCTTCAATCGACACCGTAAAACTGGTGCTGTGCGTATCTTGGTTGGTTCGCGACATCAGCGGCAAATGCAACTGCTGGCAACGCTCTTTGGTCAGCGTCAGACAAATCAGCCCTCGTCCATAACGCGCCATAAAATTAATGTGGTCGGCGGTAATGGCATCCGCTGCGATCATCACATCGCCTTCATTTTCGCGGTTCTCATCGTCCATTAGAATGACCATTTTTCCCTGGCGATAATCTTCAATAATCTCTTCAATGGTATTTAATTGCATAGTCCTTCCTGTTTTAAATCGGTGCAAAAGACCTTTGCACCGAAAGGTCGTCTTAAGACATGGTGGCGCGCCTAGGTCAATGTTAGGTCGATGTTAAGTCAACGTTGGGTCAGTATTCAGTATTGGGTCAATGTTAAGTCAATGAATGTTACAAACGCTTAAACAAACCCGCTTTCCGCCAGCAGGGTTTCGGTCACGCCGGTCTTTTTGTCTGGCGTCGCGTCACCCTGAGGCGCGGTCAGCATCCGCTCCAGATAACGCGCCAATAAATCGACTTCAAGATTCACCTGAGTGCCAATTTGAAATGCCTGAATGGTGGTTTCCTGTCGTGTATGCGGCACAATATTGACATCGAATCGGTTCTGCTCCACCCGATTCACCGTTAAGCTGATGCCATTAATGCAAATGGAACCTTTGGCGGCGATGTAACGACTGAGGGCGAGCGGGGCTTCCACTTGATAGCGCCAAGAGCGGGCTTCCTGTTCAATCGCCACCACTTGACCCACGCCATCCACATGACCACTGACCAAATGACCGCCCAAACGGTCTTGCAAGCGCAGGGCTTTTTCCAGATTAACGGCGGCACCCACTTTGAGTTGCCCCAGGGTCGAAACGGCCAGCGTTTCCGCCGACACATCCGCCACATAATAATGAGCGCCCAATTCAATGGCTGTCAAGCACACCCCATTGCAGGCAATGCTGTCACCGATTTTTACATCGCTCATATCCAGCTTACCGGTGGCAATGGTCAATTTCACGTCGCCATTAAGCGGTTGAATTTTATCGATTTGCCCTTGGGCTTCAATAATCCCTGTAAACATCTCGGCTCCTAAGTTTTTGAGGGGTTTGAAGATTCGATTTCGGCGGACGTCGGTTTTAACAGGAGGTGTAAATCTTCACCCACCGCCTTAAAGGACGCGTATCGAAACGATATTTTATCACTCATTTTCACCAGGCCTGGTAAAAAGAACATTGGCTTGGCTTCTTGCCCCATTAAAGACGGCGCCATAAACAGGTGCAGTTCATTCACATACCCCGCTTGGATAAAAGCGCCGGCCAACTCCGCACCCGCCTCGACCATAAGATCACGAATGTGCTCCTGCGCATGAAGATAATCCAACACCGCCCGAATGTCCAGCCGTGCTGTCCCCTTGCCATCCAGCGGCAGAGGCACAATCTCAGCGCCCGCTTGCTGAAGGCTTTTCACCAGGCCTGGGTGTTTTTCATAGGCCACCTTTGACGTCATCAGCAGCGTGCGCCCCGGCAAAGACAACATCTTCGCAGCCACCGGAAAACGCAAGTGCGTATCCAGCACCACTCGCAACGGCGTCACACGGCTCATATCCGTGTTCATTTCCACCAACGTCTGCTCAGGCAAGCGCACCGTCAAACTGGGATCGTCCCGCAGCACCGTCCCAATCCCCGTCAGCAAAGCGCCACTTCCCGCTCGTAAACGATGGACTTCATGCCGTGCGCGCTCGCCAGTGATCCATTGGCTTTCGCCGCTGGCCATAGCGGTGCGCCCATCCAAGCTGGACGCCATTTTCAAGCGCACATAAGGCCGCTGGGTGCGCATGGCGTGACAAAAACCGACATTGATGGCTTCCGCCGCCTCCGCCATTAAACCGCTTTGCACCTCAATGCCTGCGGCGCGTAACCGCGCCAACCCTTGCCCCGACACCAGCGGATTTGGATCCGTCATCGCCACCACCACCCGTGCCACCTTAGCGGCGATTAAAGCGTCGGCACAAGGCGGCGTTTTGCCGTAATGCGAACAGGGTTCCAGACTGACATAAACCGTTGCCCCTTCAACCGACTCCTCAGCCTTGGCCAGCGCCATTTTCTCAGCATGCGGCTCTCCGGCACGACGATGCCAACCCTGAGCGATAATGCGCTCGCCTTGAGTGATGATGCAGCCGACCGCCGGATTCGGTCGGGTGGTGTAACGCCCCTTTCGAGCCAACTCCAACGTCAAAGCCATTATTCGCTGATCGAAAGGCGTGAATTCAACGTTTTGATTGGGTTCCATGTCGGCGGGATTCAACGGCTTTGCTCCTTCAAATAGGCAGCGTAAAACCGAAAACACCTTTTCGTCCGCTGGCGTGCGTTTTGCGAATGGGAAGGAAGTGAATGAGAATGAGCGTTTATGGGTTGATTACCACAAGCGAAATTTGAGCAGAATTGCAGCATGACGGGTATCGATCCTAAACGGTTCAGTGTTTTGTCGAGTCAGGACACTGGCTCGAATATTTTATAAAGTTGCCCCGTCTTGCATGTTGCTTGCTTCCACAAGCACGATTTTTCTCGGCTTTGAGTCGGGAAAGCAAGTCTCTGCGCAATCGCAGCACACATTCATAAAACATTAAACCATTTGGGCTAGGAAGTGGCTTTGACCAACTTCTCGATTTCTTCCCGAAACGCATTAACATCCTGAAATGAGCGGTAAACGGAAGCAAACCGAACATAAGCCACTTGATCCAAGTCCCGCAAGGCGTCCATCAGCAATTCGCCGATGTGCGATGACGGAATTTCTTTCAAACCTTCCGTGGTTAATTGTTTGCGAATCCGATTGATCACTTGGTCAATCGCTTCACTTTCAACGGGTCGTTTTTCCAGCGCCTTGATAAGACCACGACGGATTTTATGATCGTCGAACTTTTCACGATTGCCGTCGGATTTAACCACTCTCGGCAAGCTTAGCTCAGCGGTTTCATAGGTGGTGAAGCGTTCGGCACATACCGTACACTCCCGACGCCGACGCACCTGCCCACCCTCGGTGGCCAAACGCGAGTCAATGACTTTAGTATCGGGCGCATTACAAAATGGACAGTGCATGCTTTTGAGTCACCTTAGATAAAGTAGAAATTCGGGCGGGCAACCTCCCGCCTTTCCGCGCGACACCCGATTGCATTCCATCGCATTTAAGCGAACACCTCGGGCGAATCGCACCACCGCCTCAGGCGGCTGTGAAACCGGTTGTGTTCACGATTTCTGATACACGGGTCTCTGAGCACACAGCGCTTTGACGTTTTCACGCACATCGGCCACCACCTGCTCATTCCAAGATTCGTTCGTCTGATCACAGGAATCAATCACGTCACACATCCACTCCGCCAGCTGCACCGAATCTTCCTCGGTGAAACCACGGGTGGTGGACGCCGCCGTGCCAACACGAATACCGCTGGTGACAAACGGCGACATAGGATCATTCGGCACCGAGTTTTTATTGATGGTGATGTGCGCCTCACCCAAAGCGGCATCCACCAGCTTGCCTGTCAGGCCTTGTTCAATAAAGCTGACCAGGAACAGATGGTTTTCGGTGCCTTTGGACACCACATCATAACCACGCGCCATAAACACCTTCGCCATGGCTTTGGCATTGACCACCACCTGCTTGGCATAGGCTTTAAACTCAGGTTCCATCGCCTCCTTGAAGGCCACGGCTTTGGCCGCGATGACGTGCATCAAAGGGCCGCCCTGCGCGCCTGGGAAAATGGCCGAATTCAGTTTCTTTTCAATTTCCGGATTGGCTTTTGCCAAAATCAACCCACTGCGCGGCCCACGCAGGGTTTTATGCGTGGTGGTAGTGGTCACATCGGCAATCTGCACAGGATTAGGATAAACACCCGCCGCGACCAGACCGGCCACATGTGCCATGTCCACCATTAAATAAGCGCCCACTGCATCGGCAATGTCACGGAAACGCTGCCAGTCCACCACCTGAGAATAAGCGGAAAAACCGGCAATAATCATCTTAGGCTGATGTTCTTTCGCCAGACGCTCGACTTCTTCATAGTCGATTTCGCCGGTTTGCGGATTGAGACCGTATTGAACGGCGTGGTAAATTTTGCCGGAAAAACTGACATGAGAGCCATGCGTCAGATGCCCACCATGCGCCAAACTCATACCCAGCACCGTGTCACCTGGCTCCAGTAGCGCCATATAAACTGGCGCATTGGCTTGCGAACCGGAATGCGGTTGCACATTGGCATAATCGGCGCCAAACAGTTCCTTCGCACGATCAATGGCCAGCTGCTCAACAATATCCACGCACTCACAACCACCGTAATATCGTTTGTGCGGATAACCTTCAGCATATTTGTTCGTCAAAACGGAGCCTTGGGCTTCAAGCACTCGCGGACTGGTGTAGTTTTCGGAAGCGATTAATTCGATATGATCTTCCTGACGCTGCGCTTCGGCGTTCATCGCGTCCGCCAGAACATCATCGTATCCAGCTATGGTCATAGTGCTATCAAACATGCTAAAGTCTCCAAAACAGAAATTTGCGGTCTTTGTTTGTCTTTTTGAGCCTAATAGGCCGGTTGTCATCACGGTTCCGACTCGGCTAGAGCCGGAAACTGAGACCCAATATTCTAGCAAATTATTCTTTTTCTAGACGACAAAACGACCGTTTCAACTTGAATTATTTTCACAAGCACTTGAGCAGTTTGTAAAATAAGCGCTTGAACATTTCCAGCCAGACGTTTTCCGGCAAGGACCAACCGCTCGGCAGTGATGTCAAGGCAACTCCAAATTCACACAAGCTTGAGGTAATACTGTGGCACAATTTGTTTACACCATGAACCGCGTTGGTAAGGTCGTTCCCCCCAATAAATACATCCTGAAAGACATTTCGCTGTCCTTCTTTCCGGGCGCAAAAATCGGTGTATTGGGTCTTAACGGCGCTGGCAAATCCACACTGCTGAAAATCATGGCCGGCATCGACACCGACATTATCGGTGAAGCCCGCCCCCAGCTCGGCATTAAAGTCGGCTATCTGCCTCAGGAACCCCAGCTCAACCCCGATTTGGACGTTAAAGGCAATGTCGAAGAAGCCGTCAAGGAAGTCAAACAAGCCTTGGCGGAGTTGGACGCTGTCTATTCCGCCTACGCGGAACCGGATGCGGACTTTGATGCCCTGGCGAAAAAACAGGCTGAGATTGAAGACCTGATTCAAGCCAAAGACGGCCACAACCTGGAACGCACCTTGGAAATTGCCGCCGATGCCCTGCGTTTACCCCCTTGGGATGCAGATGTGACCAAATTGTCCGGTGGCGAGCGTCGCCGAGTGGCCTTGTGCAAATTACTGCTGGAAAGACCGGACATGCTGCTTTTGGACGAGCCGACCAACCACTTGGATGCCGAATCCATTGCCTGGCTGGAACGTTTCCTGTTGGAATTCAGTGGCACTGTGGTCGCCATTACCCACGACCGTTACTTTCTGGACAATGCCGCCGAGTGGATTCTGGAACTGGATCGCGGCGAAGGCATCCCTTACCAAGGCAACTATTCTTCCTGGCTGGAACAAAAAGAAAAACGACTGGAAATGGAGGCCAAGCAGGAAGCGGCTCGCATGAAATCAATCCAGCACGAACTGGAGTGGGTACGCTCCAACGCCAAGGGACGCCACGCCAAATCGAAAGCACGCCTGGCGCGTTTTGACGAACTGAACAGCCAGGAAAGCCAAAAACGCAATGAAACCAAAGAAATCTTCATTCCGGTTTCCGAGCGTTTGGGGGAAAAAGTCATCGAAGTAAACAATATCGCCAAAAGTTTCGGCGATCGCTTGCTGATTGAGGATCTGACGTTCAAATTACCGCAAGGCGGCATTGTCGGCATTATTGGCCCCAACGGCGCCGGTAAATCCACCCTATTTAAAATGCTGACCGGCCAGGAACAACCCGATTCTGGCACCATTGAATACGGCGAAACCGTCAAACTTTCCTATGTTGATCAGTCTCGCGACGCCCTCGATGACAGCAAAACCGTCTACGAAGAAATTTCCGAAGGCGATGACATTTTTATGGTCGGCAACATCGAAATCAACGCCCGCGCCTACTGCGGTCGCTTTAATTTTAAAGGCAACGACCAACAAAAACGCATCGGCGAGCTATCGGGCGGCGAACGCAACCGAGTACACTTAGCCAAAACCTTGCGCAGCGGCGGCAACCTACTGCTGCTGGATGAGCCGACCAACGACCTGGACGTGGAAACGCTGCGCGCTTTGGAAGAAGCCCTGCTGGACTTTGCCGGTTGCGCCGTGGTCATTTCCCATGACCGCTGGTTCCTGGATCGGATTGCCACCCATATGCTCGCTTTTGAAGGCGACTCGCACGTTGAATGGTTTGAAGGTAACTTCTCCGATTACGAAGAAGACCTCAAACGCCGTAAGGGTGCCGATGCCGCGCAACCGCATCGCATCAAATACAAACCCGTGATTAAGAACTGATTACAATTCAACATCGATCTTAACCCGATACAAGGAAACCATCATGGCTGAACAGCTCAACCGAATGCACTCACACATTGAGGCCATTGCCAATGCCATGCCAGACCCGATTTTTGTCATGGGGCAGGATGGCACCTACCTGGATGTCATTGGCGGGCAGGAACGCTCACTGTATGCCGACGGGCACCCACTTATTGGCAAACGTTATGCCGATGTGCTTCCGGAAAAAATGGCCGAACGTTTTCTGAAGGTGGTTCGAAAAGCCATCCTGTCCGGACACCTGCAGGAAATCGAGTACCAGTTGGCGGACTCGGAAGTTCAGGGCATCGAACCGCTCACAACCACCGAAGGGCAGTGGTACGAAGCACGGGTTTACCCTTTGGACGAAGACACTTACGAGCAGCCCGCCGTCATCTGGCTGGCGATCAATATCACCCACCGCAAACACATGGAAGAACAAATCGAGCGCCTTTCGTCGAACGATCCACTGACCGATTTATACAACCGTGACTACTTTATGGGCATCGTCGATGAAGCGCTGAATAAAGCACGTTTAAACCAACGCCCTGTATCATTAACAAAAATCAACCTTGACTGTTTTAAGCGCATCACCGATGCCTTTGGGCATGAGATGGGCGACAAGGCCATTTTAACCGCGGCTCATGCCATTACTACCGTCATCGGTGATTTGGGGTATATCGGCCGTTTGAGCTGCGACCAGTTCATGATTGTCTTGCCAGAAGTGAAAGCGGTGGATGCCTATCGAATTACCAAGTTAGCACAGGAAGCCATCGCCTCCCGCACCATTTCACTGGATGACAACGAAACCACCTGCCTGACCAGCCATGCCGGGGTCACGGAACTGAAAACCGACAGCGAAACCGCTCATACGCTGCTAAAGCGGGTGAACAAAGCCATTAAATCGCTGGAAGGCACACGGGAAAGAACCAAAATTCTCTAACGCCCCAGCACAAAACTGCGGACTGACAAGCAGACTAGCATCTAAGACGCGAACCCGCTTATTTCCCCACCCCATAAAAAAACCGCCAAGCCTGG
>NZ_JBNGDN010000010.1:6645-33530 GCF_049975065.1 Hydrogenovibrio sp. | reverse complement strand
TTTTGAAAGTCCGCCGGCAAACTGTCCGGCCATTGCCAGCTCGAGGTATCCAGTCGATACTCAACCGGTGACGAAGAGACATCCTCATAATTCAGTGCCGCAGAAAACAGTTGTCGCAACCGTGTAATCGCATGTTGTGCTTTCGGAACGGAAATTTTTCGTTGATATCCGCCACTGGCTAAGGGTTCACGCGCACTCTGCCAATCGAAACCCACACGCGTACCGCTGCGGATTTTGCGCAACACCCAAAGGCTTTTCAATAACCCTTGTGCGTCCAGCACCAAGTCATAATGGGTTTGATTAATCGTTTGAAAAAACGTTCGAATTTCGTGGCGGGTAGACCTCTGCCAGAAGGTTTTGCGCCATCGTCGCAGCGCGATGGGGAAAACTTGATCGACGGCCGGGTGCCATTGCGGAATTTCGGCAAAGGCTTCTTCCACCACCCAATCCACTTGCAAATCCGGCCAGGCCTGAAGCGCATCACTCAAGGCCGGAAAGGTATGAAAGACATCCCCCATTGAGGACATCTTGATCAGCAAGACGCGCATGGTTGGTTAGGCGACATCTTGAGAGTGATTAAACTGAAGCATGTTCTCAATGCTAAGATGGTAATCCAAATCAATCCATTCGATTCCAGTACCATCACAAATAAACTCATAAGCTTTTAACTGGTTCAAAGAGGCTTGCTCTAATGATGGATACCAATTAATCGGTGTAGAGATCCGACGCCCATCCTGTAAATCCACATGCAAAAATTGGTCGTCAATATGCACTTCTTTACCGGCTAAACCATTCATTCCATTTCTCCAAAAACTGTTTCTGATGAGACTCCGTAATCTCAAGAGCCTTTTTCAAGTCACTGGTCTTAACCCGAAAAATTCATAAATTAAGCACCATCTCGCTTGCCCTTTGATTCCACAAGCCATATTTCTTCAGTCGGTCGTAATCGTGGATACGACACTCCTTCAGAAATTTCCTTGTGAAAACAAATTTCTGCGCGATCTTGGCACAAATTTATGAAATTTTCGGGTTAAGTGTTGAACTCACAACGTTTAGGTTTTCTAACTCAATTCTAGCCCAACCACCCGCTTTAAGAACATGAACATGAGCCGGCGCATGGTCATTGGCATAGAAAAAGAACTTACACCCTTCAAAATCCAGAAGTGTCGGCATAAATATTTAGCGACTAAAATCTATAAAGTGAGCATTTTCGCTTAACCAAATCAGGTACGTCTGCACCCCTTCCGCCACCGAATGGAAAGGCTGATCGTAACCGGCCTGTCTCAAACGGCTATTATCCGCCTGGGTGAAACTCTGATAAGCTCCTTTCAAATGCTCAGGGAAGGGAATGTATTCAATTTCCCCTTTACCGTGAAATTTAATCACCGCTTCGGCAATGTTCTGAAACGGCTCCGCCGCCGCTGGTCCCAAATTGAAAATACCTGATTGTTTTCGGTTTTCCATAAACCACAGATTCACCTTCACGACATCGTCGATATACACGAAATCTCGCGTCTGCATACCCGCTTCATAGCCATCGTAAGCGCCGAACAATTTTAACGGCTCTCCGGCCAGCAACTGATTATGCAACTTGAACGCCACACTGGCCATATCACCCTTATGCTGCTCGCGCGGCCCGTACACATTGAAATAACGGAACCCGGCGACCTGACTTTCCGCATGCGGCAGCACGCGGCGAACATACTGATCGAACTGAAACTTGGAATAGCCGTACACATTCAACGGCTTTTCGTATTCACGCTCTTCGACAAACGTCGGCCCGTCGCCATAAACCGCGGCCGAAGACGCATATAAAAATGGAATTTTGCGATTCAGGCAGTAATTCAACAGATCTTTAGAGTATTCATAATTGTTATCCATGACATATTTGCCATCCCACTCGGTGGTTGCCGAACAGGCTCCTTCATGAAACACACACTCAATGTCCGGCAAGCCTTCTTCGGCAAAAATGCGCGACTGAAAGTCTTCTTTATCCAAGTAGTCGGCGATGTCACAATCCGCGATATTGATGAACTTTTTACCGTTCTTCAGGTTGTCCACCACCAAAATGTCACTGCGCCCCTGTGCATTCAGAGCCTTGACAATATTCGAACCGATAAATCCCGCACCGCCTGTGACCACAATCATGTTAACGTCCTTCATTCCATTACCCATCTAATCGCAGGAATTCTATCATTAACCCCACGTCAGTGGCCAAAAAAGGTAGAATAAGCGCCAAAAATCACAGACACATACAATGGAAAGACTGCAAACAAAATGGGGGCGCTTTAAAGCCCACTTGGAAGCTTGGCTGGTGGATCATGAAATGCTGCGACTTTTTTATCGCAATTTCTACGCGCTTTCGCCCAATGCCTACCGCAGCAACCACCCATCCCCCGCTTTTATTCGCAAACTGAAACGCAAATATGGCATCAACACCATTATCAGTTTGCGCCGTGCCGATGAAACTGGGCAGTATCGCTTGGAAAAAGAAGCCTGTGATCAAGAAGGGATCACCCTTATCAACCACCCGATGTCCTCACGCAGCTTTCCCGATGACGACGATATATTGGAAGCCAAACGCATTTTGGAAACCGCGCAGTACCCCATTCTGATACACTGCAAGTCCGGTGCCGATCGAGCTGGCATGATGAGCGTTTTTTACAAACACTTCATTCTCAAGCAGCCCATCTCACAAGCCCTGTCCGAGCTGAGCATGAAATACGGCCACTTCCGCTGGGCGGACACCGGAAAGCTGGATGTGTTTTTTGACAATTTTCTGGCTTACCAAAAAGAACACCCCGACGTCGAATTCATCGACTGGGTGCAGCAACATTACGACAAACCCAAACTCAATCAATCGTTTCATGCGTCCGGCTGGGCGAACATCGTCGTCAACCGCATTCTAAAAAGAGAGTAATCATAACCCCATGTTCGACCGACAAACGTTCTCGCTTTACGCCAGGCTGCTGCGCTACATTCGAGACTACAAAGCCGCGATTTTCATCACCCTGCTGACCATTCTCGTCATTGCCGCCATGGAACCGCTGAGCGCCATCATCCTCGGCAATCTGGTGGATGAAAGCCTGATCGAAAAAGATCCGAATTCTTTCATACTCCTGCCGTTGCAACTGGCCGGGGTTTTCATCCTCAAAGGGATTGCCGAATACTTCAGCAAGGTGATGAGCACTTGGATTGCGCAAAAAGCCATCCTCAATATCCGCGCCGAACTCTACGGCAAAATGCTCTACCTGCCCAAATCCCATCACAATGATCATTCCACCGGCAGTCTGATGTCCAAAATCACCTACGACGTCACTCAGACCGGCAATGCCCTCTCGGAAGCTTGGATCGTGATACTCCGAGACAGCCTCACGATTCTCGCGCTCTTGGCGACTTTAATTTATTACTCTTGGCAATTGACGCTGGTGATGCTGGTCATTGGGCCGATTGTGGCCTTTTTTATCGACCGCGCCGGGAAACTGATGCGCACCTCCAGCACCGACATGCAAGACGACATGGGGCAATTAACCCACCGTTTGGAAGAAGGACTCAAAGGCTATCAGGACGTCAAAATCTACGGCTCCGAGACTTACGAAATCAACCGGTTTACCGAGGCCGCCGAATCGCTGCGCCGCAACACCATGAAAGTCACTCAGGTTTCCGCGCTCAATGTGCCGCTGGTTCAGGTGATTGCCGCCATCGCCTTGTCGGTGGTGGTGTACATTGCCGTGCAAATGGTCAATGACGGCACCATGACCGCCGGCGACCTCATCACCTACGTCACCGCCATGGGGTTGATTTTTGAACCCATTCGCCGCATCACCAATATCAATGCGACGGTGCAGCGCGGCATGGCGGCGGCGCAAAGCATTTTCGCCATTCTGGACGCGCCCAGTGAAGCCAACACCGGCAAACAAACACTGGATCACATTCAAGGCGAAATCCGCTTCAATCAAGTCACCTTCCACTACCCTCAGGCCGACACCCCAGCACTGGACAGATTTAACCTGGTCATCCCCGCCCAAAAAACCACGGCGCTGGTTGGTCAATCCGGCAGCGGCAAATCCACACTGGCGAATCTGATTGCCCGTTTTTACAGCGTTACCGAAGGCAACATCACCCTGGACGGTCACCCACTCAATGACATCCGGCTGGATCAGTTGCGTGCCAATATCGCCTACGTCAGCCAAAGCGTCGTGCTGTTTAATGACACCATTGCCGCCAATATCGCTTACGGACACGATGAATTCGAAGAAGACGCCATTATCGCTGCGGCCAAAGCCGCCCACGCCTGGGAATTTATCGAAAACCTCCCCTATGGCCTGCAAACCGTGATCGGCGACAATGGCGCTCTGCTGTCCGGCGGCCAGCGGCAGCGCATTGCCATCGCCCGCGCTTTTTTGAAAAATGCACCGATCCTGATTATGGACGAAGCCACTTCGGCACTCGACAATCAAAGCGAAAAACTCATTCAACAAGCCATGGACGTTTTGCGACAAAATCGCACGGTCATCATTATTGCCCACCGCCTCAGCACCATTGAACAGGCCGATCAAATCGTGGTCATGGAAAAAGGCCAATTGCGTGAGCAAGGCCATCACCGCAAGCTGATAGAACGCCAAGGGGTTTACTACCAGCTCTACACCCAAGGAGGGTTGCATGAAAAAGACGCCGACTAACCGCTTTCGCGTTTCGTTTCTGTGCCCGAAATACTGGGGCATCTGGCTGGGCTATGCGGCCTTGTGGCTGATCAGTCGATTGCCTTACAACAGCAAGTTCGCACTGGGTCGCAGCCTCGGTCGGCTACTTTATCGGCTCGCGCCTTCGCGCCGACGTTTGGCGCGTCGTAATCTTCAGCTCGCTTTTGCGGAAAAATCGTCGGATGAAATCGACACCATCCTCAAGCAACACTTCGAATCGCTGGGCACCAGCCTGATCGAAACCAGCATTAACCTCTGGCACCCGCAACGCAAGCGCCCCAAAGACGCGTTCGACACTCAACATATCCAGATCAACGGCCTGGAACACCTGCAATCATCCTCCGGTCAAGGAGTTCTTTTGGTGGCTCCACACTTCACCACCGTGGAAACCACCGGCATGATGCTGGCCAGCGTCATGTCTTTTCACCCCGTTTACCGCAAACACGACAACCCTCTGGTGGAATATATCATTACCAAAAGCCGCAGCTACCATCAAAATACCTGTGTCGATCCCATCCCCAACACCCAAACCCGCACGATGATAAAAGCCCTGCGAAACGGCGAAACCGTATGGATTGCCCCAGACCAGCGTTACCGGGGCCGAAACCGTCTCGAAGTCCCTTTTTTCGACCACCCTGCGCCCAGCAATCCCGGCATCTGCAAACTGGCTGAGATGGGTAAGGCGCGCGTCCTGCCCGTCTTCACCCGCCGCATCGGCAACGATTATCAATTAAACATTTTGCCAGGTCTGGCGGATTTCCCTTCCGGCAACGATTACGAAGACATTTTGCGCCTGCATCGCCTTTATGAGGCCGAAATACGGAAAAACCCCGCACAATATCTTTGGACGCACAATCGCTGGGATCTTCCCAAAGAACCATAAAGCCGCGCGGAAGCGGAACACTATTTCCCGCTTCAAAAATGCTATAATCCCCCCAATTTTTCAGAATTCAAACTCAAACGGAAACAACATGGTCAAGGAACTGCGCGATAAACAACTACGATCACGAGTCAAATTACTCGGCTCACTCCTCGGAGAAGTCATTGAAACGCAAGTCGGTAAAGAGACCTTAGACGCGGTAGAAACACTTCGCAAAGGTTACATCAAACTGCACAAAGAAGAAGACCCGAAACTGCGTCAGGAACTTCAGGCATTCATCGAACAACAGTCGCCCGAGAGTCTGATACTCATCATCCGAGCCTTCAACCTTTATTTCAGCCTGGTCAACTTGGCTGAGGAAGAACACCAATACCATGAACGCCAAAGCCAACTGAAATCCGATGGCCCCTTGTGGATGGGTTCGGTACTGAACACCATCAGCGAATTCAAACAAGAAGGCCTGTCTGCCGAAGAGGTGGAAAACCTGATCAATCAGCTGTGCTACATTCCGGTGTTCACGGCGCACCCAACCGAATCAAAGCGCCGTGCGGTCATGGAAAACCTGCGCCGTATCTTTATCACGCTGGGGGAACTGAACGAGGCGGAAGCCTACAACAACCCCTACACGCAAGAAGAAGTGATTAAACGCCTGCAGTACCAAATTCAGGTGCTGTGGAAAACCGACGAAGTCCGTCGCATGAAACCGACGGTGGAAGATGAAATCCGTAATGGCATTTATTATTTCCGCCAATCGTTATTCAACGCCGTGCCGCGCGTTTACCGCTATATGGAACGTGCGCTGGCGCGACACTATCCGGACGACAACATCAAAACGCCCAATTTCTTGACATTCGGCTCCTGGATCGGCGGCGACCGTGACGGCAACCCCTTTGTCACCCACACCACCACCGTCAATGCCCTGCTAATGCAAAGCCGTGCGGCGCTGTACGAATATCAAAAACGCGTATTTGAGCTCAGCAGCCATTTAACGCAATCACGCTATATCTCGGACATCAAACAAGAAGTCATCAACCGTGCCACCATCATTGATGCCGACCTGCAGGAACGGGTATTTCACAAACGTTCGGAACGCTTCCGCGATGAACCCTATCGCCGTTTTCTCTACCTGATCAAAGGCCGCCTGCAAGACAACCTCGACTACATTGAAGCCCAACTGAATGACGAACCGACCGAAAAACCCAAGTTCGGCTACAAAAACGAACAGGAATTTCTTGACGACCTGCAACTCATTTACGATTCACTCTGCGGTCACGGCGACAAAGAAGTGGCCGACGCCAACCTGAAAGACCTGATTCGTCTGGTGCAAACCTTCGGTTTTTACCTGATGCGCTTGGACATTCGTCAGGAATCCACCGTTCATACCGATGCCGTTACCGATCTGTTGTCGCACCTCGGCATCGACTACCTCAGCCTTTCGGAAGCCGAGCGTTTGGATTTGCTGGCACAGCAAGTATCCTCTCCGACCATCATTGACACCCAGCATCTGGATCTCAAACCGATGACACTCGAAGTGTTGGAAGTCTTCCATGTCATTCGCCGGATGCGCACGGAAATCAGTGAAAAAGCCTTCAACAATTACGTCATCTCCATGACCCATGAAGCCAGCCACGTTATGGAAGTGTTGTTCCTAGCGCACCAAGCTGGCTTGGCGGGCTATAACGCCGGCGAACCCTACTGCAAAATCCGTGTTTCACCTTTGTTCGAAACCATTCAAGATTTGGAACACATTGTACCAGTCACCTCCGCCCTATTTGACAACCCCACCTACCATGCCTTGCTGAAAGCCTCCGGCAACCAACAGGAAATCATGCTGGGCTATTCCGATTCCGCTAAGGATGGCGGCAACCTGTCTTCCGCTTGGACCTTATACCAAGCGCAACAGCAGATTATGAAACTGGCGGATGAATACGAAATTAATTGTCGCTTATTCCACGGACGCGGCGGCACCGTCGGACGCGGCGGCGGGCCAACGCACAGTGCGATTCTGTCACAACCGACTGGCACAGTGCGCGGCGAAATCAAATTCACCGAGCAAGGCGAAGTGCTGTCCTATAAATACAGCAATGCCGAAACCGCTATGTACGAACTGTCCATGGGGATTACCGGCTTAATGAAAGCCAGCAAATGCTTGGTTCGTAAGCCCAAGCAGGACGACCCAGCGCACCTGAAAGCCATGCAAAAACTGGCAAAAGAAGGCGAGTATGCGTTCCGCGAGCTCACCGATAACACCGAAGGCTTCTTTAAATTTTTCTACGAAGCGACACCGGTCAATGAGATCGGCTTGTTAAACATCGGCTCACGCCCTTCACACCGTAAAAAAGGCAACCTGTCGAAATCCTCCATCCGTGCCATTCCGTGGATTTTCGGTTGGGCGCAAGCACGTCTCACCTTCCCGGCCTGGTACGGCACCGGCTTTGCACTCGATAACTGGGTCAAACAACAGGGCGATGACCAACTGAAAGACATGTATGAAAACTGGCCGTTTTTCCGTGCCCTATTGAGCAATATTCAAATGTCCTTATTCAAAACCGATCTCATTATCGGCAAGGATTACAGCCAATTAGGACGCGACAAAGCGCAGTCCGAGCACATTTACAACATGATTGCATCGGAACACATCCGCTCCGTTGAGACGTGTCTTGAAATCAGTGGCAATGACTACCTGATGGCCGACACCCCCCAAATTGCCTTATCGCTTTCCAGAAGAACGCCTTATCTGGAACCGCTCAACAACATTCAAGTGGCGGTATTAAAACGTTATAAAGACGAATCCATTCCTGAAGAGGAAAGAGAAGTCTGGTTAACACCCCTGCTTAACAGCATCAACGCCATTGCGGCGGGGATGCGCAATACCGGTTAAACACAGCCGCAACCGCCCTTTTGAAAACCCGAGATCCGAGCCTGATCCGCGCAAGCACACTTCAGACTCGGATGACTTGAAACCGGACAAATCGGCTATAATAATTGATCGAATTTAATGACTGGAAGGTTACCATGCACATTACCTTGCTGAAATCGAAGCTTCATCGTGTCACCACTACCCACTCCGAACTGGATTATGAGGGTTCCTGCGCGATTGATGGCCATCTTTTGGATGTGGCTGGCATACGAGAGTATGAGCAAATCCAGATTTATAACATCCATAACGGCAACCGCTTTACCACCTACGCCATTCGCGCTGAAGATCACAGCGGCATTATTTCCGTTAACGGCGCAGCGGCACACAAAGCGGCACCGGGCGATTTGCTCATTATCGCCACCTATGCCAATCTGGATGAAAATGAAGCAGATGCCCACAAACCGGTGATGGTTTATTTTGACGAGAAAAACACCATCACCCACACCCGCAACACCATTCCGGTGCAAATGCAGCAAATGGCTTAACAGCTTTGATTTTATTCGGCGAGAGGCGGTTGCAACTTAGGCTCCGCCTCTTGGCTCGCCGAGGACGCAAAATACCCTGGACTGATGATAATTTCAACGCGGCGATTTTTAGCATAGCCTGATTCAGTATCCGCATCCGACAAAGGTGAATTGTCGGCCACGCCCACCACTTCAGCCTGTTTTGACTGCACCAACCCTTCCTCAATCAACCTTTGAATCACTGAAGCGGCACGCGCACTGGACAATTCCCAGTTGGACTGAAACCGCCCACTAAATATCGGACGCTTGTCAGTATGCCCTACCGCTTTCACTAGGTCTGTTTCACCGATAAACGGGCGTAGCTTACGCAAATACACATTGAATCCAGGCTTGAGATCCGCCCGCCCAGTCGGAAACGAAATACTCTCAGGAAACGAAATACGCACCTGTTTGTGATCCGTGTCCAGCGTCACCTGCACATCGCTTTCCACACTCGCCATGGCAAAGGTTTCCACCAGACTTTCAAACAAGGGCTTGAGGTTTTCAATCGTGGTCTCGCCGTCTTTATCTTGCTCGGCCTGCTGTTCTTCCTGAACCTGTTTAAAATACTGCACCTGCGTCTGCGTCAAGTCTTTACCATGACCTAACGTTTGCGTTAAAGAACGCACAATCGACTCATACTTATCGGCATTCAGCGTGGACATGGCAAACAGCAACACAAAAATCGCCATGAGTAACGACATTAAATCGGCAAAGGTGGCGAGCCAAGGGGCGTCATTACATTTCTGCTTGGCCATTTTCGTCTCCCCTATTCCACGGCTTCTGAGGGCGGTTTACGTTCCAGGTAGGGGGACAGCATTTCACGCATCACCGTTGGGTTATGCCCTTGAGAAATGGCGTCGAGCGCATCAATAATCATTAATTGACGCAAAGACTCCTCCTGAACCCAGCTGTTAATTTTATCCGCCAGCGGCAAGGCAAACAGATTGGCAATCATCGCACCGTAGAGGGTGGTCAGCATTGCCACCGCCATGGCCGGACCAATGGAAGCGGGGTCGGATAAATTCGACAGCATCTGAATCAACCCCACCAAGGTACCGATCATGCCGAACGCCGGTGCCGCTCCCCCAATAGAGGCAAAGACCCCGGCACTGGTCTCGGAGCGCTCTACCAGCAGTTTATTTTCTTCCAGCAGGGTTTGACGAATCAAGTCCTTGGAATAGCCATCCACCATCATGCGAATGCCCCAACGGTAGAAGTCATGGTTAATCTCCATGTTTTCCAACGCCAAAAAGCCTTTGGAGCGGGAGGTTCGTAACAAGTCTTCCGTTAAATCAATGATTTCATTTTTATCTTTAATGTCCGTCGTGGGCATCAAAATACGAAACGACATCGCCATGGCGTGCATGGCTTCATGAAAGGAATAACGGATCATAGTCGCGGCAATGGTGCCGCCAATGACAATCATCAACCCGGGGATATTGACAAATATCCAGATTGAAGACCCCATCGACATGGCCACCAGCACAATGGCCATGCCCAAAAAGAGGCCAATAAACGTTGAAAAACTCATCCTGACCATTCGCCCATGATTGATTGACCTCTAACCCAAATATTTCGCACGGTGAAAAGAACCTCTTTTTGCCAGGCCTGCCCAGCTGTGTGAACTGTCAAACCAGTGTCAACCAAATCTCAACCCTGTGTCAGCAATGCCTAAGCCAACGCCATGAAGCCGAGCGCCTGTCACGATACCAAAACATTATCCAATAACCGCGTCCTTCCAAGCCGAGCCGCCGCAACTATGACCTTGTCTCGATCCGTTGGCTTCGCTGGCTGCAGTGTGTCGGCCTGAAGAATGCGCACGTAATCGACCGCGTCAAACCCTTTTGACAAGAGGGCTTCTTTGGCACTGGCTTCCAGTGCGCTAAAATCATCCGCGTTGCCATCATCGGCTTTGTCATCATCAGCTCTATCATCATCCGGCTTCTGGTCAAGATTGTGCGATTCAATCGCCCTGCGAACCGATTGCAACACCTTAAACAAGGTCGGCGCAATCCGGCGTTCCGATTCGCTCAGATATTGATTTCGTGAGCTCAACGCCAAGCCATCTGCATCTCGTTTAATGGCGGCGCACACCAATTCAATCGGCATGGACAGGTCTTGAACCATGCGCTTCAAGACCGCCAGCTGTTGAAAATCTTTCTGGCCAAATACCGCCACATCCGGTTGAACCATATTAAACAGCTTAGTCACCACCGTCGTCACACCGTCAAAGTGGCTCGGCCGAGCGGCACCCTCCAGCATGCCGGTCAATGCCTCCGGCACCGTCACCAAGGTTTGCACTTGTCCGTTTGGGTACATTTCATCCACGGACGGAGCAAACACCGCGTCCGCTCGCGCTTCTTGCAAAGACACGCAATCTTGTTCATAGGTTCGCGGATAACGATCAAAATCTTCACTCGGGCCAAACTGCAACGGATTGACAAACACACTGACGACCACTCGATCCGCTTTGTTTTTCGCCAACGCAACCAGACTCAGATGGCCGGCATGCAAATTGCCCATGGTCGGCACCAGCGCCACCCGCTCACCGGCCGATTTCCATTTTGCCAGCGCTTCTTTCAAAGACGCCACTTGATCAAACTGACGCATCATTCCCCCACACAGTGTGCCGGTGTCGGGAAACGCTGATGTTTGACATCGGCAACATACTGCGCCAAAGCGGTTTGGATCGAATCCGTCTCCTGCAGAAAGTTTTTGGCAAACGTCGGCGCTTTCCCAAGGGTCAGACCCAACACATCATGCCACACCAAAACTTGCCCATCCGTGTCCAAACCAGCGCCGATGCCGATTACCGGAATCGACAAACGCTGCGAGACCGTTTTCGCCAGGCCGGGTGGAACACACTCCAGCACCAGCATTTCTGCGCCAGCGGCCTCCAACGCCTTGGCTTCGTCTAGCAACCTCTGTGCCGCGACCTCTTCGCGCCCAACCACTCGATAACCCTTTAAATGGGCTGACTGAGGCAATAATCCTAAATGACCGCACACCGGAATGCCTAAATCGGTCAAGGCACGCACCAACGGCAACGCCCGCTCGCCGCCTTCCAGCTTCACCATCTTCGCCCCGCCTTCTTTCATAAGACGGGCGGCGGCCTTTAAGCCTTGTGATACCTCGGCATCCGCCATAAAAGGCAAATCGACAATACACCAGGCCTGGTGATTTCCGCGCTGCACCATTTGGGTGTGATACACCATGTCACTCAGGGTTACCGGCAAGGTGGTGGTGTGACCTTGCACCACCATTCCCAGCGAATCGCCCACCAGCAACACATCGACCCCTGCTGCGTCCGCCCAGTGCGCTTGACTGGCTTCATAAGCGGTCAAGCAGGCGATTTTCTCACCTTCGACTTTCATTTTTTTCAGTTTGGCTAAGGTTTTCATACCCATTATTTTCCTAATTGCTCTGGTATCAATCCGCCGTTCTCATCCGCTGACATCGGTTTGACAAACACTTCGTCCAGCTGTTTTGCCAGGTCTGCCAACAAAACGCCATTCGGCAAAGCCGCCTTGGGCGACAAAGCCAACAGCGGCAGCAGTACAAAATCACGCTGTGCCATAAAGGGATGGGGAATTATCAAATCGTCGGTCTGAAGGGTGGTGTTTCCGTAGAGTAGAATATCCAAATCAATCAGCCGCTCACCCCAGTGCCGTTGCTTGACTTTGCCCTGCTCCCGTTCTATCCGTTGCAGCGCCCTCAATAGCGCAATCGGCGTCAGACGGGTTTTCAACCGAACCACCGCATTGACAAAGTCCGGTTGATTCTGCGGCCCCTGCGGCCGCGAATGATACAAGTCAGAGGCCGCGCCCCATTGGGTTTCCGGCAACGCCTGCAACGCCTTAAAGGCTTGGCGAACTTGGTATTCCGGGTCGCTCAGATTGCTGCCAACCCCGATAAACACCTCGGTTACATCCTGGTTCAAGACCTGAACTTTCATTTTTTCAATGTCTGAATTCAACGCATCAGGCCTGGTGAGAAGACGTTAGGTTGTCCGCTTGATCATCGCGTGGCTGACTGCGTTTGCGGTAAGGGTTTCGATTGCGTCTCGGACGACGCTTTTTCGGTTTTTTATCAACCTGTTGCACAAACGCCACTTGATCCACCCCATCCAGTGTTTGATAGTGCGTCCACCAATCAAACACCTCCTGAAGGGCCTCTTCACCCGCCGCCAGTCGAATCCCCATAAAGTCATAAGCCGCCCGAAAACGCGGGTGTTCCCGCAAACGCTGAGGACGATTGCCCTGACGATTCAGCAGCCGGAACTGCAACCCCCAGGTTTCTTTGATCTGAGACACAAAGCGTTTGGGAATGGAGGTAGAGAAAATCTGTTCATCAATCACCGCCGCCGAGGCCGCGAACATCGCATCTTGGCGGGAAAATCCTTCAGCCAAATGCTGCTCCATTCGCTGTAACATGGGCTCCCACAGCATCGCCGCAAACAAAAAGGATGGATTCACGCCTTTGTCGGCCTGAATACGCGCATCGGTGCTTTTCAGCGCTTCAATCACCAGCATACGCGGAAAGCCTTCCGATTCTTGGGACAAAAGATGATGTGTCTGCGGAAACAGATAGACAAACAATCCGAAATGACGCAACTTTTCAAACACCTCAATCGCCACCCCACTGTGAAACAGCTTCAGCACTTCTTCAAACATACGCGCATGGGAAACGTCTTTCAGCAAATGCCCCATTTCATATATCGGCGCCTTAGTTTCAGGCTCGATTTCAAACCCAAGTTTGGCGGCAAACCGCACGGCGCGGATCATACGCACCGGGTCTTCACGATAGCGGGTCACCGGGTCACCAATCAATCGCAACAAACCATTATTCAGATCATCCAGACCGCCGGTATAATCCAAAATGGCAAAGTTTTCAATATTATAGTAAAGACTGTTAATGGTGAAATCACGCCGCCAGACATCCTCATCAATCGCCCCGTAAACATTGTCTCGCAGCAACCGACCCGAGTCGTCCAGCGCACGGGTATGATTGACCTGTTTACGATTCTCGGCTTTCGCCCCCTGCCCCTCGCCGCTGCCTCGAAAGGTCGCCACTTCAATGGCGTTTCGTCCGAAATAGACATGTGCTAGGCGGAAACGACGCCCAATCAAACGACAACGACTCTTAAACACGGCCTTGACCTGCTCCGGCTCCGCATTGGTGACCACATCAAAATCTTTCGGTTCCAATCCCAACAAAATATCACGAATGCCGCCCCCGACCAAATAGGCTTCGTAACCGGCCCGTTTCAAGCCATAAAGAACGTCCAGTGCTTCTTTGTCAATGTTATCACGGGAAATTCCGTGATCTTTGCGTTCAACTATTTTCAGTTTGTCAGGCGTTGATGATGGGCTGGAAACGTCGGAGTCGGACGTTGAAAAAAAGGATTTCAGTTTATGAATCAATCGTTGCATAGTTGGAAAGGCATCATTTTGGTTAGAGTGGTGGTTATTATCATCGGGTTGGCTCTTATCCTGGTCGAATGTTGGCGGTGCGGGGGTTCGACGCATTTAAATCAAGCCACCCTCCGAGCACACTTGGGTCAAATTCGACATTTCGCCAGAGGACACATTCGAATCCCCGGTAAGATTCCGCTGGGTCATCGTGGCGCGCGTTATGGGCGAAAAGATTCATTTTAACGACTTTTCACCAGACTGCAATCATAAGCGTCCGCCGCAAGACAAGCACCCGCACGCCCAACTCGCTTTTTCCGATGAAAGCTGGCAAAATATCTGGCTTAATTTTACCAACGGAAAACACCATGAACAAACCGACTCTATTCAGCGGCATCCAGCCCTCCGGCGACCTTATGATTGGCAACTACATCGGCTCCATCAAAAACTGGGTGCGCATGCAGGAGGATTACAACTGCCTGTTTTCCTTGGTCAATATGCACGCCATTACCGTTGAACAGGATCCGCAAGCCTTGGCCAAACGCAGCCTGGACTTCGTCGCCCTGTATCTGGCCAGCGGCATCGACCCGGAAAAAAGCACCGTTTTTATCCAATCCCATGTGCCCGAACACGCCGAACTGGCTTGGTTACTGAACTGTTCCACTTACATGGGCGAGCTCAACCGTATGACTCAGTTCAAGGACAAATCGCAGAAACACGCTCAGAACATCAATGTCGGTCTGTTTGATTACCCGGTTCTGATGGCCGCCGACATTTTACTGTATCAGACTGAAATGGTGCCCGTCGGTGCCGACCAAAAACAACATCTGGAACTGACCCGTGATTTGGCCGTGCGTTACAACCATCGCTTCGACCGCGAGATATTCAAGGTGCCGGAGCCGTTTATCCCCCCGGCAACGTCCGGCGGACGCATTATGAGCTTGCAAGACCCGACCTCCAAAATGTCCAAATCCGACGAAAATAAAAATAATTTCATTGCCTTGCTGGACGACCCTAAAACCATCCTCAAGAAGTTTAAAAAAGCGCAAACCGATTCCGGCACGGAAATCACTTACGACGTGGAAAACAAACCCGGCGTCTCCAACCTGCTGACCATCTACTCGGTCATCAGCGGACAGTCCATTGAAAATGTGGTCAGACACTTTGAAGGCAAGATGTACGGCCACCTCAAAGTCGAGCTGGGCGAGCTGGTGGCTGACTATCTGCAACCGATTCAGGCACGTTATCATACCCTCCGTAACGATGAAACCGAGCTGAAAGCCATTCTGAGAAAAGGCGCTGACACGGCACGGGAAACCGCACAGAAAACCCTGCGAGACGTGCAAGAGGCCATCGGATTCGTGCTGCCTTAACGAACACATCACCTCAGCATTCGGCTCATTTCACCAGGCCTGCTTCACCAGGCCTGGTCAAACCGATTCACCCCCCCCAATGCCCTTGACGTAACGAGACAGGAATCGGCACGGTTCTGTTTCGACATAACAGACACAATCGCAAAAATGTTACACATCTGTAACGCATTTATTTTATAATCCTTAAAATCGTCTTCTGCGGCCTAAACACCCGTGCGAAGAAACTCGCGTCCCCTCAGAGGCGCATCCTTCACTCATTCAAACACAAGGATAGGTAATATCATGAAAGGCTTTTTGTACCGCAAAGCACCCGTCAAACACGGTATCCTTTTTTTGACACTGGGACTGATGGCCGTCATGAGCGGCTGTGATTTACTCAGCAACCAAGAAGCCAAATCACCTGCTGCGGCTCCCGCAAAGCCAGCGCCTCAGGTTGGCATCATGGTCGCCGAACCCACCCAGGTTCCAAAAACCCTATCCTTCACCGGTCGCGCCATGCCGTTTACCATTGCCGAAATTCGCCCGCAAGTGGATGGCATCATCACCAAGCGTTTATTCAAAGAAGGTCAAATGGTTAAACAAGGCGATGTCCTCTATCAAATTGACCCAGAGACTTACCAAGCGCTGTACGACAACGCCAAAGCCGCCATTACCAAATCAAAAGCCTTAATCACCAACGCCGAACTGCGCGTGAAACGAAACGAACGCCTGGTCAAAATTAATGCCGTGAGCGAACAGGTTCTCGATGATGCGTTAGCGACTTTACGCGAAACCAAAGCCAACCTTGAGGCCAACAAGGCCGCGTTGAAAACCGCCGCCATCAATTTGGAAAGAACCCAGATCAAGGCACCGATTTCGGGTGTCATCGGCCGCTCAAATGTCACCCAAGGGGCATTGGTCATGGCGAATCAAGCGGGCATCCTCGCCACGATTCAGCGTCTCGACCCGATTTACGTGGACTTTTCCGTGCCATCATACTACGCCGCCGTTCTCAAACGCGACATGAAACAGCATCCGGAAAAAGACATTGAAAAATACCCCGTCACCATCGCGTTTGATAACGGTGAAACCTACCCACACACCGGTTACATCAAATTATCGGAATTCAGCGTCGATGAATCCACAGACGCCATTATTCTCCGCACCCAGTTTCAAAACCCCGACACCCTGTTGTTGCCAGGCATGTTCATCCGCGGTTCCGTGATGATCGGGTATCGTGAAAACGTTTACTTAGTACCGTCCTTAGCGTTAAAACGAAACGCATTGGGCAAACCCTCCGTGATGATCCTAGCCGAAGACGGCACGGTTACCCCCCGCCCGGTCAAGGAAGTCGGTTTGCATGAAGAAAACTGGGTGGTCACCGATGGCTTAACCCCCGGCGATCGTGTAATTACCAAAGGATTGCAGTTTATTCGTCCTGGCATCAAAGCCACAGTCATGGACGATGCCGCCAAATCCAACTCGGACGCTAAGATGTCCGAGCCTGCCAAGCCTCAAAGCGCAGATAGCGAAGGTAAATAACCATGTCAACCGAAAAACGCCCCAGCACCCGAAGCAGTTTTGCCACTTATTTTATTGATCGCCCGGTCACCGCTTGGGTAATCGCACTGCTGGTTATGATTGCAGGCGCCCTGTCCATTAAAAGCCTGCCGGTTTCCCAGTTTCCATCCATCGCACCGCCGATGATCAGTGTTCAGGCCACCTATCCTGGCGCCTCTGCACAAGTCATTGAGGATACGGTAACCCAGGTTATCGAAAATAAAATGAAAGGCTTGGACGGCTTATTGTATATGTCGTCCACCAGTGAATCGACCGGGCAAGCCGAAATCCAGCTTTACTTCAAAAACGGCACCGATGCGGACATCGCGCAGATGCAGATTCAAAACAAGCTGCAATCGGCCATGTCTTCCATCCCAGAAGCCGTTCAAAAGCAAGGGATACAAGTCGCCAAAACCGCACGCAACTTTTTGATGGTCGTGGCCATGGTCTCGCCCGATAAAAGCCTGACGGCAATCGACCTCGGCGATTATATCGCCACTCATATCATTGACCAGATCAGCCGTGTCGAAGGGGTCGGCGAAACCTTACAGTTCAGTGCCGAATACGCCATGCGCGTCTGGCTCGACCCTCTCGAGCTGGCGAAATATAAATTAACGTCAACCGATGTCGTCAATGCCATCCGGGCCAACAATGCCGTGGTCACCGCCGGGCAGTTGGGGGCGATTCCCGCCGTGGAAGACCAACCCATCAATGTCACTGTTAACCTGCAAAGCCGCTTGAAGTCGGTGGACGATTTCCGAAACGTCATCATCAAAACCGATGAAAATGGAGCGGCCATTACCGTTGGCGATATTGGTCGCGTGGAAGTCGGTGCGAACACTTACAGCAAACTGGCGCGTTATGAAGGGACTCCGGCCGCCGGTTTTGCGGTTAAAATCACTCCTTCCGCCAATGCATTGGAAACCGCCGAGCGTGTCAAAAAACGTATGGCGGAATTATCTCAAATCTTCCCGGAAGGTATGGACTACCTCTTCCCGTACGACACCACGCCATTCATTCAAATTTCCATCGAATCGGTGATTCAAACCTTAATTGAAGCCGTGATTCTGGTGGTATTGATCATGTACCTATTCCTTGGAAATATCCGCGCCACCTTTATTCCAACCATTACCGTGCCCGTGGTATTGTTGGGAACGTTTGGCGTCCTGGCCTTTTTCGGATACTCCATCAACACCCTCACCATGTTTGCCATGGTACTCGCCATCGGCCTTCTGGTGGACGACGCCATCGTCGTGGTGGAAAACGTCGAGCGGGTGATGCACGAAGAAGGGCTCCCGGCCAAAGAAGCCACGCGCCGTTCCATGAACCAGATTTCCGGTGCCCTAATCGGCATTGGTTTAGTTCTGAGTGCCGTCTTCCTGCCGATGGCCTTCTTCCCGGGGTCCGCCGGGGTCATTTACCAACAGTTTGCCGTCACCATCGTCTCGGCTATGGTGCTGTCGGTCATGGCGGCGTTTATTTTAACGCCGGCCTTATGTGCCACCCTTCTCAAGCCAGTGGACAAAGAAAAAGAAGCCAGAGGATTTTTCGGCTGGTTCAACCGCAATTTTACCCGTGCCACCAATGGGTACGGCCATGGGGTGAAAGGCGTGATCAAACACCGTTACTCTTTCCTACTGATCTACGCTCTGATTGTGGCCGGCACCGGATACCTTTACATGAAAACGCCCTCCGGCTTCCTGCCAGACGAAGACCAAGGGTTTATGTTTACCCAAGTGATGATGCCATCGGGTGCCACACGTGAACAAACGCTTGAGGTGGTCAAGCAAGTGGAAAACCACTTCCTGACCACAGAACGCGAGAACATCGACAATCTGTTCACGGTACTTGGCTTTAACTTTTCCGGCACCGGTCAGAACACGGCCATCGCCTTTATCAACCTGAAAGACTGGTCGGAACGCCCCAACCCAGATCAGAGCGTTAAAGCCATTGCTGGGCGCGCCATGGCTAAATTCAGCCAAATCAAGGAAGGCATGGTATTCGCATTCGGCCCGCCACCGGTTCTAGAGCTGGGGAACGCTACCGGTTTCGACCTCTACGTGAAGGATAATGCTGGTCTTGGCCGTGACAAACTCTACGATGCCCGAAATCAGATACTGGGCATGGCGAGCCAGAACCCGGACCTGATTGGTGTTCGCCCGAACGGCCAGGAACCGGCACCGGTGCTGGAAATGAAAGTCGACAAACAAAAAGCCGAAGCTTTAGGCTTGAAAATTAAAGACATTAATACGGCGCTGTCCGTCGCTTGGGGGAGTGCTTATGTGGATGACTTCATCAAACAAGGCAAAGTGAAACAAATTTACGTGCAATCGGATGCGCCTTACCGGATGCTTCCGGAGAATATGCAGGATTGGTACGTTCGCAACAACCAGGGCGAAATGATTCCGGCCACCGCCTTCCTGACCACTCAGTGGACCAAGGAATCGCCGAAATTGGAACGCTATAACGGGGTACCTGCTTTGCAAATCCTCGGGATGTCGCCACCCAACATCAGCTCCGGTCAGGCCATGCAAACGGTCGAGCAAATTGCACAAACCCTGCCGAAAGGCATTGGCATCGAATGGACCGGTTTGTCTTATGAAGAGAAAGCGGCCGGCTCCAAAGCCACCCTGCTTTACGCTCTGTCGATTCTGGTGGTCTTCCTGTGTTTGGCCGCCCTGTACGAAAGTTGGAGTTTGCCGGTTTCGGTTATGCTGATTGTACCCTTAGGTGCGTTGGGTACCCTGGTGGCCGCGAACTTCTTCCAGATGCCGAGCGACATTTATTTCCAAGTGGGCTTATTGACAATCGTCGGTCTGGCGACCAAAAACGCCATCCTGATTGTCGAGTTCTCTAAAGAATTGGTGGAAGACGGTGTCGAAGCCGTTGAAGCCAGTATCCGTGCTGCGAAAATGCGTTTAAGACCGATCCTTATGACCTCCTTGGCATTTGGTTTCGGGGTACTGCCACTGGCATTAAGTTCCGGTGCCGGTTCAGGAGCGCACCATGCCATCGGCATTGGCGTGCTGGGTGGGATGATCAGCGCCACGGCGCTGGGGATTTTCCTTGTGCCTATGTTCTTTGTCATCATGCAGCATTGGTTTGCCCGTAAACGCCAAACCGCAACCCATCAGGGCTAACCCCCCGCCAAGACGTTTTTCACAGACCACACCGGCGCACCGCCAGTGCGGGTTTGTGAAATATTCGGGTTAGGGTTACACTAGGCAATTCATGCCAATTTCAACAGGAAATCACTATGTGGATCGAACACCTCGGCCCAATTATGATGGGCGCTTTCGTTGTATTGATTGCCGCTCACTTCGGATTGCATTTTTACTTTAAATATCAAAAACACCGCCAATCACAGAGGCGCGGCAACCCGTCATCTGATAACTCATCATCTGACAATCCACCTAAAAAGTAACAAATTCCCATGCACGATTCCACCAGGCCTGGTGGAATCGCATCGATCACACCCCATAACAAATCCCCCAGCATTTCAGCCACTGCACCCTCTACGCACCTCTTTGCAACTCTGTTCTTGGATCCGAAAAAGGGTTGACAGTCCAAGTCTTGTATTGCGCCCAAACATTACCTTTTTCTTATTTTAGACTTTCCTTAAATAAGTAAAAAATCAAAACCCATAAGTACATAAAATATCAGGAAATAAGAATATAGAAAAATGGTAATATTATAATATAATCAATAACTTATTTAAATACACCCCACCACAAACCCCCATATTAAGCAGTGCTTTTACCCCCATAAATATCTTTATATCGCGGTTACAAAAAAATACATATATTGTATAAAGCATGACAACGGACGAGACGTGTCCGCACTAACTTAAGGGTCTGTCCGTTCCTCGGAAATAATCTACGGGGAAATTGGCGTGCCCAAAACGGGGAGTAATTGATGCACCAGAATATGGCTCGGATATGTATTTGGCTTTTTATGATCTACGGCGGCCAGGCAACAGCTTTCGCCGCTCAATCAGACAAGATTGAAACACAACGCATCGAATCCAAAGTCTATGACCGTCATGTGAATTTGGGCGGCACCATTATTCCTTACAAAAAAGTCACCATCACGGCGCAACTGGCGGCTCAAATAGACTACATCGCCGGTGTGGAAGGCGATGTTTTTAAAGGCGGGGAACTGCTTGTGTCCACCAACGGCGACATCTTGCTGGCGCAACGCAGCTCGGCCATGGCTGAATGGCAGCGTGCTTCCTACGTCTACCAAAATACATTGAATCAATACAATCGTGAGTTGTGGAGTCCAAAATCCGAGCAAACCATGCTGGGCATGGCGGCACCGGGGCTGATGGATCAAATGTTCACCCGCCCCTTCTCCAACGCCATGGGCTTCGGAAACGAGTCGGTCGAGCGTCAAGCCAATATTGTGAATGCGCAAACAGCCGTTCAGGAAGCCATTGCGCAAATGCAGCAGATCAAATCCAAAATTGACGAAATAGACGTCAAACTGTCCGACACCCAATCCGTGGCACCCTTTGACGGTGTCATTGTCAAAAAAATGGTGGAAGCAGGCGACACAGTGCAACCCGGGCAACCGCTGCTGGTTTTTGCCAAAAACAACCACCTCAGTCTGGAAGTCAATGTCCCGGTCAACCTAATGCTTGGGATTCAAAAGGGCGCGGTCTATAAAGCCCGTTTATCGAATAAAACGCCCATTCCGGTCAGAGTGTCTCAGATATTTCCGGTCGCCGACGACTTGCAACACACCGTCAAAGTGAAATTCGATTTACCGGTCGGAGCGCCTGCCGCACCGGGGATGTACGCCGATGTTTCCATTGCCAATGCCTCTTCGCAAAATCAAGCCTTTCCAACCATTCCAGAGAGTGCGGTTCTCAAGCGCGGCAGCCTGCCCTCCGTTTTCACCGTGGCCGAAAACGGCACAGTGGAAATGAAAATTGTCCGAGTTGGCAAAGCCACCTTAAACGGCTATTACATCATCCTCTCCGGCGTGGAGGTTGGGCAACGCATTATTACCAATCCGCCGCCAAGCATTATTTCCGGCTGGGTTTTAAAGGACGGACAACTGCAGCCACCAACACCCGCAAACGATCAGTAGAGCCAATGAAAACTCACAGGGAAGCCGTTTCAACTAATCCGGCGCTTAGCCAGAACCCAAGATGACAAACCCCATCATCTTGGACGAAGACAGGAACAACCGATGCAAAATCAGCCACAGTACAATCAAGTGACTTCAAACGACAACCAAGATGCCAAACACGACATCGCCGGCAACATGGCGCGTAACTACATCAATTCGCCCATTACCCCGTTGTTCCTGATTGTCGGCATGGTCATCGGCATTCTTGGCATTATTTTCACGCCGCGCCAGGAAGACCCGCAAATTTCAGTGCCGATGGTCGATATTATGGTGCAGTACCCAGGTGCCTCGAACAAGCAAGTGGAAGCACTGGTGTCAGAGCCGATGGAAAGACTACTTAAAGAAATCAAAGGCGTGGATCACGTCTATTCCGCTTCCGACCGAGGTAAAGCCCTTATCACCGTGCAATTCGATGTCGGCGAAAACATGGAAGACTCGCTGGTTAATGTCTATAACAAATTGGCGTCTAATCTGGACTTAATGCCCAAAGGCGTGATTCAACCAATAATCAAACCCAAAGGTGCGGATGACGTGCCGGTGGTCACCTTTACCTTGTCTTCCGATGTTCTCGATGCGGCACAGTTGCGCCAGATGGGCTACGATGTCTTGCAAAACCTAGCCTCCATTAGCGATGCCTCTCAAGGGTTTGTGGTGGGCGGTGAACCCACCGAAATTGTGGTTGAAATCGATCCGGAAAAACTCGCCGGTTACGACATTTCCCTCACCCAGATTGGCCAAACCATTCAAGCCGCCAACAGCGAAGCCACGGCCGGCTCCTTTTCCGCCTGGCAACAACAGTACCTGGTGTACACCGGCGACTACCTAAGAAGCGCTGAAGACATCAAAGATCTCATTGTCGGAGTGAAAAACAAAGCGCCCGTATTTGTGCGCGACATAGCTGACGTCAAAGAACGTCCGCAGGATGTCAACAACCTTGTTGCCTTTTACACTGGGCCGTCCAGTACGTTGGATTTCAGCGCACCGGACGGATTAAACGCCATCACCGTCGCCCTGGCCAAACAACCGGGCTCTAACGGGGTGAGCGTCGCCCGTGACGCCATCGCCGAAATCAACCAACTCAAAGGCGTCATTATTCCCGATGACGTTAATGTCACCATTACCCGAAACTATGGGCAAACCGCCAATGACAAGGTCAATGAGCTGATTTTCAAACTCTTTATTGCCACCGGTTCCGTCACCCTACTGATCTGGTTCTTTTTAGGCTGGCGTGCCGCAGCGGTGGTGGCCATCGTCATTCCCATTGTCATACTGTCAACGGTTTTCGCCGCTTGGATGATGGGGCTTACCATTGACCGAGTCAGTCTGTTCGCGCTGATTTTCTCAATCGGCATCCTGGTGGACGATGCGGTGGTGGTGTTGGAAAACATTTATCGGCGCTGGCTGCTGGACGGTGACAGCGGTGCCGAAGTGACCATTGACGCGGTTTCCGAAGTGGGCAACCCCACCATTATCGCCACCTTTGCCGTCATCGCCGCCTTAATGCCGATGGCCTTTGTCAGCGGCATGATGGGGCCTTATATGGCACCGATTCCGACGCTCGGTTCCGTGGCCATGATTATTTCCCTCTTTGCCGCCTTCGCCTTTACTCCTTGGTTGGCACAGCGCATCAAGCCCAAGATGGAAACGCTTAAAAAAGCCGAGCAGAAAGAACATGAACAAAGTGAAAAACTCGGCAACTTTTTCCGTCGCTTGCTCGGCAGTCTACTGGTGGAAAAAGCCAAAGGCTGGGGGTTTCTCATTGGCATTATTTTCGCCTTTGCCATCGCCATTTATCTGGTTTACAGCACCATGGTGCCGGTCAAGCTGCTGCCTTACGACAACAAACCCGACCTGAGCATTGTCATTAACTTCCCAGAGGGCACCGATTTACCGGTCACCGCCAACCTAACGCATCAGCTGGTCAAAACCCTGCAAGAGCAAGTGCCGGAAATCACTAACTTGGAAACCTATGTTGGTACGGCGGCGCCCTTCGATTTCAACGGTCTGGTGCGTCACTATTACCTGCGCCAGAATCCTTGGGAATCAGACATCCAAATTCACTTGGTCGATAAAGCTGAGCGGGAGCGCACCAGCCATCAGATAGCCGAAACCATCCGCGCCGAACTGACCGAGCAAGCCCATAAAGCTGGCGCTCGTATTCAAGTGGTGGAAATGCCACCTGGCCCGCCTGTGCTGCAATCCATTGTGGCGGAAGTCTACGGCCCGACCGAAGCGGTTCGCGATGAAACAGCCCTTAAATTAACGCAAATCTTCGAACAGGCGTCGATGGTCGTGGACGTGGATAATTTCATCACGGCTCCACACAAGACTTGGCGCTTTGTCATCGACAAACAAAAAGCCATGGAGAGCGGCATCAGCGTGTCCACCATCAACCAGACGGTTGAAATGGCAATGGGTGGCTATAAGCTCGGCGATGTTAAGCAGGACTTCAAACGCGGCAGTCCGACATTTATCGTGATCCAAAGCCCGGAACAAATCCGTGCCGAATTTGCACGAATCGGTCAAATTCCGGTGCAAAGCACCTTCGGCACCACTGTGCCGCTCAATGAGCTGGGGCGCTTTGTGATGGAAGACCAACAAAAAGTGATCTACCACAAAGACCTGAAACCGGTTCAATACGTCACCGCCACCGGCCAAGGCCGTCTTGGCGCACCCATTTACGGCATGTTGGAAATACAGGAACTTATGGATCAAGATCCGGCTCTGAACGGTTTGACAGGGAACTTCATTTTCACCCCGAATGGCCAGACGCAAACCGAAATGATGTGGGCGGGTGAATGGACGGTCACCTATGAAACCTTCCGCGATATGGGGCTGGCGTTCGGCGTGGCGCTGCTGATTATCTACATGCTGGTGGTGTGGGAGTTCAAAAACTTTGTGGTGCCCTTAATCGTCATGGCACCCATTCCGCTGACAATTATCGGCATTGCCCCAGGTCACTGGCTGATGGGCGCGGAATTTACCGCCACCTCCATGATCGGTTTTATCGCACTGGCGGGGATTATCGTGCGCAACTCCATCCTGCTGGTGGACTTTTCACGTCAAGAGATCGACAAAGGCGTTGCGGTCACCGATGCGGTTATCTTTGCCTGTAAAGCGCGTACCCGCCCGATTCTCATTACCGCCGCCGCACTGATATTAGGCTCCAGCGTCATTTTGTTTGACCCGATTTTCCAAGGCATGGCGATCTCACTTATCTTCGGCGTACTGGTGGCCACCCTACTGACGCTGGTTGTGATACCACTTGGCTGTGTGAGCGCTCGCTCGGCCATTTGCCCAAATGAGCACATCTACGGTGAATTCATTCCCGCCGCGGAGGGTCTGGCCACCGCAGGTTCAGGGGCACCCAAAACGGTGACTCCACCCGAAGTGCAAACCGAAGCACAACCTGACGAACCGTCTGCGGCACCGGCCACCGAATCGAAGACGGAGGCAGACGCCCCCCAAACGACGACAGCGGACACGTCAGTTTCCGACACACCGCAGGCAACCGAACCAACGGAAAGTGCTCAGAAACAATCTGACGAAACGTTGCCGGAAGCGCCATCGTCGGCATCAAGCCAGACGTCATCCGACCCAGAGTCTTCACCGTCCGTCGAACAGGCCGATTCTCAGACGCCTGCAACCAGCGAAACAGAAGTGAAGGCAACCACGGACGACCAGGCCTCCGCTGCGCCAAAACCTAAAACCGCACCCAAACGCCGTAAACGTGGCATTCAATTAAAAAAGGATATTGACGATGCGTAACCCATTTTCCCCCAAACTCATCCACCCCATCGCTGTGAGCGTCTGCACCCTGGTGTCTCACTCCGCACTCGCGCAAATGCCGATGTGGCCGCAACCCGAAAACGCCTATTCCAGCAGCAGTCATTCGCCGCAGTGGATTGAAAAAGACATGCCTGGCTACCAAGCGGGTCAACAGAGAGGCACGCCAACCGCAACGGCTAACCCGTCTCACTCAAATCGTTATATGCCACCGAATCATTACCGGGCACCAGCAAACGGTTATTCGGCGCCTCACGGCTATGGCAATCCATACGCGGGGGCACCTTATGGTTATGGTTCACCCGCTTACGCCCCGCCGCCACCGGCTTACTATGGTGGTTATGGGTATCCAAACAATTACGGTTACGTTCCCCGTTCAAACTGGAACAACTTCCCCAATAACCCATTTTGGGGATCATCTGGGTGGCCCGGTTCTGGGTTTTCACCCTCCAATATGTCAATGCCCAGCTTTGACATTCCCAGCCCGAGCTTCAGTTTCCCAACGATGAACGCACCGTTTTGGAACTGAAGCGGTTATGGTTCAATAATCGTTTCAACATCACCCAGAAGACAGAGCAGCCTCTGTTAGGTCTTTTAGGTGACTAAACCGTGATTCAAGTCAGTGTACACT
>NZ_JBNGDN010000010.1:0-6635 GCF_049975065.1 Hydrogenovibrio sp. | reverse complement strand
GAGCGCACCGTTTTGGAACTGAAACGGTTATTGGGTCAATAATCGTTTCAACATCGCTTAAAAGGCGCTTCCAATCTTTCCGGCCTTTTAGGTGACTAAACCGTGTTTCAAGTCAGTGTACACTTGAACCACTAATTCACTCAGTGCACATAATGTTCAAAGGAGTATGATAATGAGTATGAAAAAGTTAGTATTGGCTTCCGTGATTTCAACTGCCTTTTTAGGCGCTCAAACCGCTTCGGCCGACTGGTTCAACGGCCCTTGGAACAACAACGGTTACAATAACGGCTGGGGCAACGGTCAAGGCTGGGGTAACGGTCAGCACCAAGGTCAAGGCCACGGTCAAGGTCAGGGGCAAGGCAAAGGGAACGCCAAGTTCAATATGGGCTTCAGTGCCGATGCCGAGTCGGACATGAGAGGTTCCGGGCGCCAGGACTATAACGGTAACTACTACGGCAATGGCTATAACGGTTACAACGGTTATAATGGTTATAATGGCTATCAAGGCAATAACTGGGGTCAACCCTACTACGGTGGTCAGCCTTATTATGTTCCGCCACAAGGCTATGCGCCGCAACCGGGTTATGCCCCACAGGGTGGACAGATGCCACCACAAGCTCAAGCGCCTATGATGGCACCACCGCCAGCGCCTTACTACCCTTATCCGGCACCACCGGCTGCACCTCAGGGTCAGCCTCAACAACAGCCGGCTAAGTAAAACCGCTCAAAACACTCGGCCTGGCGTTTTACCAGGCCTGGTGATTTTGACTGTCGCCAACAACGCCTAGGAGATAATATGATTACTGTTATAGGCAATTTAAAAGGAGGCACCGGGAAAAGCACGCTGGCGTTTAATCTGGCCGTCTGGCTGGTTTATCAAAAAAAACGTATCCAGCTGTATGATCTCGACCCTCAGCAAACCTTGGCCGATGCTGTAGCTGTTCGACAGGAAGAAGCATATTCGCCCGCCTTGCCATCCACGCAAGACGCAACAAATTTTGCCGATACCCAGTCAATGGCGACCGATTCAGTCGATCACATCTTAATGGATGTCAGCATGAGTAACAGCGATTCGCTTAAAAAAGCCATACGCCTCAGCGATCGCATCATCATACCGGTAGCACCCAGCCAAGCTGATATTTGGTCCACCCAGCGTTTTTTAAAAATGATTCGCGAAGAAAGACCGGCGCCGCCTGAACTGATCGGCGTGGTCAACCGCGCGGACACCCATCCGTTTGTGATTGAAACCCGCGAGACCGAAGAAGCCATGGATGCCCTGCCGGATATGAAACGCATTGATCGACGCCTGCACAACCGCACCGCCTATCGGCGCTCTTTCAGTGAAGGTCTTGGGGTGTTTGAAATGGAACCCAATGGCAAAGCCAGCCACGAATTCAACAAAGTCGCACAACTGTTATTTAGCTAATCAACTGCAACAAGGACTTCATCATGTCAATTTTTCGAGCCATACTCAACAATGGATTTTTCATTCTGCTGCTACTGGTCATCGTAACGCTCTATCTGGCCTATTCCGACAGCATCAAGCGTGATCACGGCATCCTGTCCGAGTCCAATACTGACGTGGCGGCACCCCATTCAGCTTCCAACGAAGCGGGGAAAACCACCGCGTCAGCCGAAGTGGCACCCGTTGAAGTCAACGTTGAACCCGAACAGACATCATCGAATAACGCACCGAAAAGCGCGCCCTCTACCGCATCGGATAACACCGCTCAAGCCCCCGAGCCAGACACAGATCCAAGCGCAGAGGCCACCACTGAAACAGCCGATGGCACGGCGCAAACGGCCCGACAAGCCGCCACTCAGCCGGATGACACAGACGTTCTCATCGTCACCGAGGACATCGTCACTTCTGAAGAGGATCCGCGCGAGTTGCTCAAAGCCTACAAATCCTTTCCTGAAGCCGTTCAGGCCGCACGTCATGCCGCAGAGCAGAAAGATTACACCCAGGCAGAAAAGTTGTATTTTGCCTTGGCACTGGTCACTCGCGACCCGAATATGGCCGGTGAACTTGGCAATATTCTCTATCAAGACAACAAACCTGAATGGGCGGAAAAGGCTTGGTTAGAAGCAGCCAGAATGTTAATCATGCAAGGACAATACGGCCAAGCCATGCAATTTGCACAACGTTTAGCGCCCGGAATGCCACAGGCCGCACAAACCATCCGAAATGAAGTGCAAACTGCCCTGCAAATGCGCCAGCAAGCACCGGCACCAGCGAATATGACACCGCCAGCCGCCATGCCCAATGCCTACGGTCACACGGCTCCGCCAATGCGCCCGATGCCACCTATGCAGCCAATGCCTTTGCCCCAAGCGTATCGGCCAAACTATCCAGCCCCCGCTTTTAACCCAGAGTGATTTCATCATGGCGTCAGGGCATGAAACCCTGTCGCCCTAACGGCGAAATCATTCCAAAACGTGCGAAACAACCAAATCAATAATAAGATGCAATAACCGACCTGCTCAAACACGGTCTTGAAGGAACCCAATGGAAACCACCCTGAATATCGAATCCAGTACACAAAAAGACATTTCGGAACTGTCCAAAACCATGTCCACCGGCATCAAACGCTGGGAAAAAGTCATCTACCCGATGATGATTGCCTTTATCATTCTGGCAGGTTATGGCTTTTACCTGATCTACAATGTCACCAAAAACATGCAGGACATCAGCAATAATATGGTCACCATGACCCGCGCCGTGGTCACCATGACCAACACTTTGAACCGTCAGATGAATACCGTCAATGAAAACATCCAATACATGGCGCAGATGACCACCATGACGGAAACCCTGACGGACATGAATCACAGCATCAGCCAGATGAATCACACGCTGACCGGCATTCACCAGTCGGTTTACTATATGGGCACCTCCACCGGACAAATGAGCAACAACCTCTCTGAGCTCAATAACAATATCTCCACCCCAATGCGCTCCATCAACACCATGATGCCTTGGTCGGCATTTACGTCCAACAATTCACCGCCGGTTCGCACGCCTTATGTTCAGCCAACCCCCAGCTACGGAACACCTCAGGCTTACCCCTACCCGCAGAATGCAATGCCCAGACCTAATCAGAAGGAACACTAACCATGACACCGAAGGAACGTTATCTCAAACTCGAACAACACCTTTCTGAAGAAAACCCGGTGTTACTCGAAATCATTCAGACCTACAAGCGCCTTGACACGATCGGCCATAAAACCGGACTTTTGCCCACCACGGAAAGCTACGCCTCGCAGATTTCTTGGTGGCCATTAATTTCCATTCTCGGTACCTTTTCAGCGGGTAAATCCTCGTTTATCAACCAATACCTGGGTCAGAACGTTCAGGAATCCGGCAACCAAGCCATTGATGACAAATTCACCGTCGTCTGCTATGGCAAAGGCGATGAAGTGAACACCTTGCCAGGCCTGGCCTTAAACGCCGATCCGCGGTTTCCGTTCTTTGGCATCAGCGAAAAAATCAATCAAGTCGAATCCGGCGAAGGCAGCCGCATCGACAGCTACCTCCAGCTCAAAACCGTCCCGCAAAGCGTGCTTAAAGGGAAAATACTCATCGACTCCCCCGGTTTTGATGCCGACTCGCAACGCGACTCCATTTTGAAAATCACCAACCACATTATCGACATGTCCGATCTGGTGCTGGTGTTTTTCGATGCCCGTCACCCCGAGCCAGGTGCCATGCGCGACACCCTTGAACATCTGGTCAAAACCAATATCGGACGCACCGACTCCGATAAAATCCTGTTCATTCTCAATCAGATTGACACCGCCGCCCAAGAAGACAACCCGGAAGAAGTCATCGGCGCTTGGCAACGCGCGTTATCCCAACAAGGGCTGGTGAGCGGCAACTTCTATGCCATCTACAATGAAGCCCTCGCCAATCGGATCGAAGACCCGGCACTGGCCGAGCGCTTCAAACGCAAAAAAGACATTGATCTCAATCACATTCTCACACGGATGCAGAAAGTCAGCACCGAACGCGCTTACCGCATTGCACATGCCGTCGAACACATCACCGAAGACATGACCGAGAGACAGATTCCGGCGCTGAAAAAGGCCATGCAATCCTGGCGCAACACCGTTATGACGATTGACCTACTGCTGTTGGCCATGATTGTCGGTGGCTTGGGCTATTGGCTGTTCACATCACCCACCGTAATGGACAGTTTTCTCAGCTGGAGCAGCGCTTCCATTGCCAACAGTGGAGCTGTGGCGCTGATTGCGCTCATCATTGCTTACGGCGGACATTTTTTCATCCGCAATAAAGTGGCACAGTGGCAGGCGCGTCGCCTGTCGGAAAAATCCCCTCAAATCGCCCATGCCTTGTTGCATAACAACCGTTTCTGGCGCGGCATGTTCCACAAAAACCCGCGCGGATGGGGGCAGCGGAACCGCCGCAAATTGGCCGACATTATTCAGTCCAGTAAACAGGCGATCCAAAAACTCACCGATCAGTTTGCCGAACCCTCCGGCGGTCGTCGTGATGAAACGGCCACACACCGTATCACAACCGATGAAACCGCTCAGACGCCTCCGTCTCAACCCACGCCAACGGTGGAAGCACCGGAAAATCTCCAATCGACAGAATCCAGTAAAACAGGATAGAAAAATCAACAGGGGTCGCGGAACACTTCACGCTTTGATCCACTTCGGCACGCACCCCTGCGTGCCGACCAAAACCATAAAAACACTGCACTCTGAAC
The DNA here is from genome assembly GCF_049975065.1 of Hydrogenovibrio sp. Classification (GTDB taxonomy): domain Bacteria; phylum Pseudomonadota; class Gammaproteobacteria; order Thiomicrospirales; family Thiomicrospiraceae; genus Hydrogenovibrio. The sequence goes on along the minus strand of NZ_JBNGDN010000010.1, from coordinate 1,902 downwards.
ATTCACCGATTTGAACGCGTTGCAAGCGCGACAAACAGAAGGATGATGTTCATTGGATATCGAAAACCAGATCAAGCTGGCCGCCATGACCGTTAAACGGCTCAAGCCGCCGGTGCCTAAAGAATTCGCCACCATTCAGGAGCATATGCTGCTGGATAACGCGAATCAGGACTATTTTTGCAAATTGGTCGCTCAGTCTCCGGATCGGGCGGCACAACTGCTTCAACTGGCGAAAAAAACCTATATGTCCGATTCAAGAGAAACGCCGACCAACCTCAGACAGATCGCTCATATGTATGGGCTTTACCCGCTTTACACCCTGTATCTGGCATTGGTCATCGAAGACATTGAATGCGGTCGTCAAGAAGTGAACATTATGAATTACAACCGTAATGTCGCCCTGGCTGCGGCGCAGATTGCACACTGGATTTACGAAATTTCGCCTTCCGAAGCCTACTAGATCGGGCTGTTGCATAACATCGGCAGCGTCATGGGCGTGCGCTTGGACGACCACTATCAGGATATTTTTGCCCAGCAGGTGTTTTACCCCTACGCTGGGCTGCAATATGAAGTCCACCGGCTGCAAACCCAGCACAGTCTAATGGGGGCGCTGCTGATTAAAAACTGGGGACTGCGGAATGAAATCTCCAAAGCGGTGATTCTGCACCACGACCGGGATTATTTGAGCAAAACCGAAAAACACCCGAATGTCCGCCAGATCACCGCCATGCTCAAACTGGCAAACTACGTCGCCCTGCTCAGTCACAATGCCGAATCCATTACCCCGGAACTGCTCAATTATCGAGACAACGCGAAGCGGGGACTGGAAAATCTACCACTGGAACAGGTGATGAATGCCGCCCAAGCCGCCATTGAAACCTTCGGCTGCAAGCTTGACTTTTTAGAACCTTACGAGGAAAATTTAATCGATGCCTGCGGGCCCTGGAGATAAATTATGTTTGACGATCAAGACATGCTCGACAACTTTGACAACACCATTGAAGCGCTTGACCAGGAACTGCACCTGCTGGAACAGTACAAAAACATTCTCGACCAGATTGCCATTATCTCCAAAACGGATATTTACGGTACCATCACTTACGTCAATCAGAAATTCAGCGATGTTTCCGGTTATGCCCAACATGAACTGATTGGCCATCCTCATAATGTCGTGCGCCATCCCGACATGCCGTCATCCGCTTTCGAAACCATCTGGCAAACCATTCAAAGCAAGCAGCCCTGGCAAGGCCTGGTAAAGAATAAACGCAAAGACGGCACCGCTTACATCCTCCACAGCCATATTTTTCCAATTCTTTCCGGCAAAAACGGCGACATCGAAGAATTCATCAGTGTGCGCTTCGACGTTACCCAAGACTTCCATAAAACCGCACTGGCCGAGCTGGAACAAGCCAAAACGCAACTGCAATCCAAACACGACCATTTACAAAATTTCTACCATTGCTCCAGCGACGTCAGCCACGACTGGAACCAGTGCCTTGAGCAAATGATATTGCCGGATTTAATGAACCTCAAAGAATGGGGTCAGAAATACCACGGCCCCATTCAGTTTGACGAAATGACACAGCTGATTGAAGAATACGATCAGCTGCAACAAACCGAACTGCGCCTGATCGACGCTCTCAAAGCACAACAAGCCGAAGCTGCGGCCGAAGGCTGGCAGTCTTTTCAGTCACTCACTCAGAAGATGATGTCGCAAATCAATCACATCAGTGCGGCCATCACCAAAAACGACCTGGCACACCACTTGGACGGATCCGACTGACCCTGTTTTAGATGAGTGGCTTTCATGGGTGATCATCACATCCAAAAACACAAAACCGCTAGGCCTGGCGGTTTTTTGTTTTTGGGCTAAGCAAACTCGGTAAATCGAACTTTTGATAC
>NZ_JBNGDN010000009.1:26032-34512 GCF_049975065.1 Hydrogenovibrio sp. | reverse complement strand
AATACAATTGTGGCTATTAGGTTTGTGAGGATGCATGCCAAGACTTGAGAGAATAACGCCAGTAGGTGTACCTGTCCATGTGATTCAACGCGGTAATAATCGACAAGTGATTTTTGCCGATGAGTCGGATTTTAAGGTATTTGCCAGTTGGTTAAAAACCTATTCCGAAAGGTTTGGGGTTGCAGTTCACGCTTGGTGTTTTATGACCAATCATGTGCATTTATTGTGTACTTGTCTTTCTGAAAACAATGCCATTAGCAAAATGATGCAGACTCTTGGGCGTCAATATGTTCACTATTTTAATAAAAAGTATGAACGTACCGGAACGCTTTGGGAAGGACGTTACCGTTCCTGTATTGTGGATGAGGAAACCTATTTTTTTGAGTTATACCGTTATATCGAGTTGAACCCTGTTCGAGCTGGAATGGTTGAGGCGCCGGATCAATATTCTTGGTCAAGCTATCCGGTCAATGCCCTGGGTAAAGAGTCTGATTTATGTACGCCGCATCCGCAATACTTGGCTTTAGGGAATTCTGCAAAAATTCGTCAGGCTAACTATCGTAGTTTATTTCAAGAATTACTTGAAGAGCCCTTGATTGAAGAAATTAGACAAATGACAAATAAAAGCTTAGCCATTGGTAGTGAGCGGTTTAAATTAGAAATTGAAACGCTAACGAATCGTCGGGTTCATGCTAAGGCAAGAGGTAGGCATACAGGTTGGCGAAAAAAGTAGATTTAATTTTACTCTGACACTTTTATTTTTGACACTTTTATTTTCTGACACTTTTATTTTTGATTTTTGCTCCACACAGCCCCGCCCAAACCCATCATTGATTGATGATACACTCTGTCTTGCGGTTTACTTGGTGTGTAAGACTATGCTTTAATAAGCATTATTTTCAAGCATTCATCGTATTTTCAGATACTGCACATTTTACAGGATGTATTTTAAGTGGGGGTTATGATCAACTTACCATCATCGCACGGCACGATTTTACTGACTCAGAAGGTCATGCATGAGTAAGTCGTTCGGCCTAGAGCACGACAATCAAACGACCGCGCGTTACACTTCGACCTTATCACGTCATCAACGACGCATTCAGATTGCGATTATCGCGAGCCTGTTGGCCACGGCTCTGCTGGTCACCCTCAGCCTTACGATTCCGTTTTTTCATTCCGCCAAACAACAAATCGAGCAGGTGTATCTTACCTCCGCCAAAGCACAGGCTGCGGCCATCAACAATCAGCTGGCACGCTACCAATCACTGGCCAATCAGTTCACCAGCCGTACCGAAATCCGAAAGCGACTGGAAGCCTACCTCAACGGCAGAATGACCTTTAAGGACACCCAAGCCTACAGCCAGCCTCGGCTTTTGGAACCTATGAAAAAAATCCGTGACCTGGACGTCATGATTCGAATGACGGCGCAAGGCGAGGCTTTGGTCAGCTTGAACCGCTCCGATTACGACCTTCCACCGTTGAATCGCTTCCCGCAAACCACCGGCCTGGCGTTTGTCAATACGCCGGGCACCCAAGCCGTCTGGGTGGAATCCGTCGCACCGATTTTGAACACCGAACAAACGGTGATCGGCCACGACATCTTGCTGTTTGACGGACGCCATCTGCTCTCGCAGCTTGGGCAAACCGACACCTTTGAAGAAGGTGTGTCACTGCGTTTGGTGAATGTCGCGGCCAAACAAATCATCGCGCCCGACCCGCAAGGCCAGTTTCTGATGCGTCAGCCGCTGAGTGCAAAGGCCACAACCGTGTTGCAACCGCTTAATCTGCAACAACCGCAGGTTCAGGAATGGACGCAAGACGCTACGAAACAGGTGGCCTTCTACGTGCCGTTATCGTTGCACAACTGGGGGCTGCTGGTGGAAGTGCCCAGTGACATCCTTTATCAAACCGCTTATAACGATTTGGCTTGGGCGCTGATCAGTGTGGTGCTGATGCTGTTCCTCACCCTCTTGATTGTGCATCGTGCCGTGCATCCTGTGATGCTGCAACTTTATGATCAAACGCGGGACATCGAAGCAAAAGCCTTGGAACTGAAGCTGGCCGCCAGTGTGTTTGACCACACTCAAGAGGCCATCGTAATTACCGACGCGAAACAACGCATTGTGCGCGCCAACAAAGGATTCCAGGCTCTGACGGGCACAACGCCGGAACACGCCGAAGGCACTTACCTGATGCAGTTTGTGGCTGAAAACCGTCTGGGAGCCAATCTCGTCAAGCAGTTTGAAACCGCCATTCAACAAGACAGTGCCTGGCAAGGCGAAGTTTGGTACACCAAAACCCTGTCCAGCCCTTTCGATTCTGAGGCTCAGCCCCACTCGAAAGCCACTGGTCACCAAGCACATCAGCATTCGCCGAAAATGGTACCGGCATTTCAAAGCACCTCGGCGGTGCGCGATCCTCAGGGCAAGCTACTCTACTATATTCACATCTGCAACGACATCAGTGAACGTAAAGCCGCCGAAAACCGGATTAAACGCCTGGCCCATAACGACAGCCTGACCGGCCTACCTAACCGCAATGCCCTGATGTCCCACCTGTATGAAATGATTGATTCCGACAATCTTGAAGATTCCACCTTTACCGTTATGTTTCTCGATCTGGATCATTTCAAGCCCGTCAATGACACCCTCGGACACGCCTTCGGCGACCGATTGCTGAAGAAGGTGGCGGAACGACTGGAACACAATGTACGCGAAAGCGATGTCGCCGGACGGCTCGGCGGCGATGAGTTTTTGTTGATTATTCGCGACCTAAGACACCTTGAAGATGCCGCTAAAATCGCCGAAAAAGTCACTCACGCCCTCTCGGAACCTTATGAAATCGACGGACACACCGTTAAAATCGGCGCATCCATCGGCATCGCCCACTACCCGCAAGATGCGGAATCGGTGGACGCTCTGATACAGTATGCCGATGCCGCCATGTACAAAATCAAACGACAGCAACAGTCGTCATCGGGCTAGCAACCACCCACCGCTTGCTGCCGTTCGGCGCTTGGGTTGTCGCACTGATCTGGACGTTGGTTATTCTCACAGTCGGCCGGTTCAATGCTCAACAAACCGCCAAACAGCGCGACAGCAACACCACCGGAGTGACGCTGAGCGTAAAACATTTGGATCTACACGAATCCATTCTCACCTTTGCAGCACTCGAAGAATACCTGCAGAAAAGCAACTGAATACGGACAGCGAAAAATGGATATTGAACATTACTGGATGTTTTTCATCACCACCTTTTTATTGATTCTGGTGCCCGGCCCTTCGGCCATGACCGCCGCATCACAAGGCGCTTCGCTGCAATCCAAAAAGGCGATTTTCGGCGTGCTCGGGATTGCCTCGGCGGACTTAATCTTCTTTGCCCTGTCTGCAATGGGCATCTCCGCGTTGATTGTCGCCTCCAGCCTGATGTTCGCCATTATCAAGTGGTTAGGGGTCGCATTTTTGGTTTACCTAGGGTTGACGGTGCTGTTCAGCAAGGCGTCAAGCCTTCAGTTCCGCCCGCAAAAAACCGACTGCCACACCGCTAAGCTCTTTAGCCAAGGGTTGGTTATCCAGCTGGCCAACCCCAAAGCGTTGGTCTACTTCACCGCTTTGCTGCCGCAATTCATTGACCCGAGTGCGCCTTTATTCCCGCAACTGCTGGTAATCGGTCTGACCTTTGTTGTGGCCGACACCTTGGTTTACGGTGGCTACAGCTATCTTGGGGCGCACATGGCCAAACGCACGATTCGGAGCGGTTCAGTGCGTTTTATCAATTTAGCGGCCGGGCTGGCCTTGCTTTACACCGGCCTTAAAATGGCCTTTATTGAAAATAAACTCGAAACCAGTTGACTTACCGCCAGGATTCACGTCTAATAGACCCACTTAGAAAGAAATTCTGCCTGTTCATGTTTATCTGTACGACTTCGTTGTTTTATTCGTAATTCTCCGTTATCCGTCTAGTACCATATAAGTAACAGTTTATTTTTCTGATGTTTACGCCGCAAGGCACTCTTTTTTATAAATTTTTATAGGATTTAAAATTATGTCTAATACAACTACCGGTACCGTTAAATGGTTCAACGAAACAAAAGGTTTTGGTTTTATTGAACAGGAATCTGGCCCAGACGTCTTTGCTCACTTCAGCGCCATCAGCGGTTCAGGCTTCAAAACGCTGGCTGAAGGTCAAAAAGTTGAGTTCACTGTGACTCAAGGTGCCAAAGGCCCACAAGCTGAAAACATCGTTGCCCTGTAATTTTCTGGCCTGATGGCCGACAATTCGCACGATGAAAAAGCAGACTTCGGTCTGCTTTTTTTATGCCTGCCGTTCTGGGTCATCTCGCACCTTCCCTTACTCACCTTTAGCCGCTTTCTGGTAAAATGTTTTGTTCATTTGAATTATCACAGGAGCCACCATCCATGGACATCTGGCAAAAAATTTTTCTCTACCTCGGCAGCGGCCTAGCCGCCGTGATTATGATCGCCGCCCTCTTTGCGCTGGGCACGTCGGAAAATGGGCAATTGACGGTGGACGGCATGGCGCATTTGGCCGACCAGATGACCGCGCTGTATGAGTTTATCCGCTGGTTTGTTTATCTCTGGCTGGTGGCGGGCATCGTTTTACTGGTGCGGTTTCTAATGCGTGTTTTCGGTCGTCGCTGATCGGTGAATTTGAACACGCCCATTTCACCAGGCCTGGTTATTTTGTATCACGGCCTTATTTCGGCTTTGCCGACTCACCCTTTTTAGGCTGCAACACAACTATGCAAATTCAGTGGTACCCAGGGCACATGCACAAGGCGCAAAAAGAAGTGCGCGAAATCCTGCCGCAGGTGGATTTAATCATCGAAGTATTGGATGCCCGCATTCCCTTTAGCAGCGAAAACCCGATGATCGCCCAACTGCGCGGCGACAAACCGACCCTCAAAATATTCAACAAATCCGACCTGGCGGATGGCGAAAAAACCAAGGCCTGGCAGGCGTATTTCGAACAGCATAAAAACATTAAAACATTGGCTTTGAGCGCCCAGCAGCCCGACCGTAAAGCGCAGGTGCTCGGCCTTATCAACAAGCTGTTTCCACGCGATGACGATTCCGTTAAAGTCGTGCATGCGTTGATTCTCGGCATTCCCAATGTTGGCAAATCCACCTTAATCAATACCCTGGCCAGCCGCCCAATTGCCAAAACCGGCAACGAACCGGCCGTGACCAAAATGCTGCAGCGCATTAAACTAGAAGACGGCATCACCCTGTTCGATTCCCCCGGCATGTTGTGGCCGAATATCGAAAACGAACACTCCGGTTATCGTTTGGCGATTACCGGCGGCATCAAAGAAACCGCTTTCGAATTGCCCGACATCGCCAGTTACGCCGCCGAATACTTAATGGCACACTACCCAGAACGCCTGAAAGAACGCTATCAGCTTGACGAACTGCCACTGCACGACCCCTTCCCCGATGTCGCTTTTCTGGAGACCGTCGGACGAGACCGTGGCTGTTTGGTCAGCGGCGGGCAAGTGAATTTGGATAAAATTTCCCGTATTTTGATTACCGAAATCCGTGACGGCCAACTCGGAGCCTTGACCTTTGAAACCCCAGAGATGATGGAACAAGAGTTGCAACAGGTTGACCTCCAGCGCGAACAAAAAGCGGCGAAAAAACAAGCCCGCCTCGATGCCCGTAAACAAAAGAAAACCAAACACAACCGCTGACGCCGTCGGCCTCGAAAAAGGGCAACCAAACCATGCTCAGTTATCGCCATTCCTTCCACGCCGGTAATTTCGCCGATGTGCTCAAGCACAGTGTGACGATTCAAATTCTCCAGTATCTGACCCTCAAGCCCAAACCCATTTATTACCTGGATACCCATTCCGGCGCGGGCGCCTTTCGTCTATTCGACAAGGAAGCGCAGAAAAACCGTGAATACGAAAACGGCATTGGCCGCCTTTGGCCCCTACTCAGTGAATTAGACAATTGCCCAGGCCTGGTCAAAGCGTATCTGGAGACAGTGCAGTCATTCAATCCACAAGCCGAACTGCAAACCTACCCGGGTTCGCCCTGGTTTGCGCAACACCTGCTTCGCGCCCAGGACCGACTGGATTTTTTCGATTTACACCCAAATGAAAGCCAGATTTTGCGGCAAAATTTCGCCGGAGATAAACGGATTCACGTTTACCCAAAAGACGGTTTTCAAGCTTGCCTCAGCCAACTGCCACCCAAGGAGAAACGCGGTTATGTTTTGATGGACCCGCCCTATGAAGTCAAAACCGATTATGCTAAAGCGGTGGAAACCTTGATTCAAGCGCACAAAAAGTTTGCCAACGGTACCTATGCCTTATGGTATCCGGTGGTGGAGCGTTATCGCGTCCGCGAAATGGAAAAAGCCTTTATCGACAGCGGCCTCCGCAATATTCAATTGTTTGAGTTAGGCATCGCCAAAGACGGTGATAAAGGCATGACCGCCAGCGGCATGATTGTCATTCAGCCACCTTGGAAACTGATGGAAACGCTCAAAGAAGGCCTGCCATTTTTGAGTGAACGGCTGGGCGCTGCCCAAGGTCACTACCGCGCCGAACAACTGGTGGCGGAATGATTCGCTGAAAGCGTTAAAATGGCTAAAACTGATATTCCATGCGCAAGCCGCCGCCCCAGCTGGGTTCCAGCTGGTATTGATTCTGCCGATTTCCGTCTTCATTATAGAAGGTGAAGCGGTAATCGGCTGAGTAATTGGCCATCACATCCAATTGCCAGTCGCGCGTCAGGTCGTAAGACAGCATCACGTCGGCTTTCCAGGTTTGCAATTCGACATAACCCCCTGCTTCCACCGAGTTATCCTTGGCCAGCCGCGCCATAAACTGTCGATAGGAAATCCCGCTGCTGATTTTCCAGTTTTGCGCAAAACCATAGGCAACAAAGGCTCTTGGAAAGCCCAACACGGCTGAGATTCCGTCTTCCGCCCGCGCTCGATACCCCAGACCGATGGCCGGATAAATACGGCTGCGTACCGGATGGTAGTTGTAGATCACCCCACCAAGCACGGAAATATCTTTCTGCAAGCGATAAGCGATCAAGGCACGCAGATTCACGCTGTAGGAGTCATCCGTCTGCGCTTCATACTTGGAAGACACCCCTAAACTGCTTAAAAGCATCGTTTTGTCATTAAAACGGTGATTGAATTTTCCGCCCAGCCGCACGCCCTGCAACCCTTTAATTGGCTGAGAATCACCATCACCAAACGGCAGATCGGACACGTCATGCCAATCCAGATTCCATTGGGTATAACCCAGATAGCCATAGCCGTTTTCAATCAAAGCATCGTAATAACGATCGGACACCCCACCGTCATAATCTTTAATGCCCGCTTCGTTCAGCCGGCCCAACTCGAGAGTGACCTTGGGTCGCCAGGGGTTGGCCGCCGACTCATCGACCGGATTGATTTCCACCTCCGGCTCTTCGGCCCAGGCCGGTGTGCCCAACATGACTAACAGTGACAGGGCGCTTGCCCAACTTGGATTCCATTTCTTAGAGGTTAACATCTTGCTTCCTTCTGCTTAGGGGTTAGGAATAACGGGGTGGGTTCCCCCATTAAGGCTGATGCGTTTATCAGGAACGCAGATACTCTCGCGCCACCTTCAAAGCTTCATCCGCATCCATCCCTTGATGCATAAAATCATAGGCCACCTGCTGTTCTTGAGTTAAAAATCGGTTCTCAAAATCGGAAATCAGCGTTTTCCAAGCCAGTTTGTCCTGCGTTCCGTCTGGGGTATGCGCCAACAGTTTGGCCAGAGTGGCAAACGCTAACGCACTTTCATTCATTTTGTGAAGATAGGTTTTAAAATCCAGAAACTCTTCTTTTAAGTCTTGCAGTTTCAGCTCGGCGGACAAGGCGCTGCCAAACACCGTTTCCACTCCTTGCAGAAAGCGTTCCACTTCTTTCTGGTTACGTTCGGATTGCGTGACCGCCAGATTCAAAGCCATGCTGGCTTCCTGAAAATCGGATCGATCGGTGGATAAAGGCGAACCGTCTTCGACAAAATTAAACTCGGATAACTGTGATGTCTGCATGGATACCAGCGCGGTTTCTTCGTCCGTCATCACCAGACGATGATGTGCCAGTAACTGACTGCTGGTGACTTGGGTAATATGGCAGCCGCATACATAAGCGCCCTTGTCATCATCGCGCAGATGGATCACTTCAACGCCCTCCAGACAATAGACTTCGTCGGTCTGCAGATTTTTCACCCGTAAACTCAACGGCTGTTTCGGCAAAAACAAATCCGGTTCATCGGTGTAAAACCCCAAACCGGTCAGGTTGACATCCGCCCCCACAAACGGCACGGCAAAGGCTTCAAAGCGAATGAAAGAAGCTGTTTCTGAAATAAAGAAAGTAGCTAAAAAAGATTCGGCACTGGCTGGTGAAGGTGTTATTGAATTATTTATTCGCCTTTACCCGGCTTTAATGCACATAGATAGTTCCTCGGG
>NZ_JBNGDN010000009.1:0-26022 GCF_049975065.1 Hydrogenovibrio sp. | reverse complement strand
GGCTTCATCTTCCATATTCGTCACATGAAACGGTCGCTCAAATCGCGCCGATTGCCGTTGCTCCAAATCCATCTGCAACATGCTCAGCGCACCGTTTTTTTCGCAATGCTTTGGTGATACCCTAACGCTTCGCAATCCGCCTGCGGTATCCAACCCAAACAACTGCGCACCTTCAATGACTGGTAATTGCGCACAATCGGCCAAATGGTCAAAATCCCCCAGGCCTGCTGATACCAGCGCCAACCAATGGCGGACGGCTGTTGCGACCACCAGAGATTGTTCACACCGAAATGACGGGTTTTCAAAATCAAATGCACCGCCAAGCGCCAATATTTGAATGCAAACTGTATTTTGGTCTTCATGCTCCCTCCTCAACTCAGATCATTCAGAAGCGTATTTTTGAATAAATTCTTCCAGCATTTTCTGATCCACCATGCCAGTACGCGCCGCCACCACTTCCCCTTTTGGCGACACCATATAGGTCGTTGGCAGTCCTCTTAAAGGACCGAAAGCGGTGGTTTTGCCGTTCACCCCGCCTATTTCGCGCACGATCGGAAAGCGAATGTCTTCCTGTTCGAGAAAGGTTTTTACCTTGTCCGGTGCAATGTCTTCGTAGTTGACACCCAGCACAATGGCGTCCTTATTTTTATGAGCATCGTGAAAAAACCCCAGTTCCGGCATTTCCACTCGACAAGGCGGACACCAGGTCGCCCAATAATTCACCACCACCCATTTGCCGCGAAAGTCGGACAGTTTGACCGTCTCTCCTTCCAAGTTGACGAATTCGATATTCGTCGCAGCTTTCAAGGGGGATGCAAAAAACGCCATCACCAACCAAGTCATGGCCAGCCATGACGGTACTTTAAACAAACTCGCTTTCATGGTATTTCCTTCTTTTTGTTATCCGATTGTTACTCGATTATTGCTCGAATGGTTCATCGCCTCAAAGACATCGCATCAAGCGGGGTTGGCTCGACTCAGCGTTTGTTTGACAAACGGCAGCGTCAAACGCCGTTTTTCCACAAAGGTGGCCTGTTCCAGAATCTTTAAAACCGACAGCAATTCCTGCAAGTCAGTCGAATATTGCCGGACAAGATAATTCCCAACCGCCAACGGCAACTTGAACCCCAGCTTGGCCGAATGTCGCTGCAAAGCGATCACCAGATCCTGCGGATTGTGCAATGGCTGAATCGAAATCGGCAAGACCCCCATCAAAGCTTGCGTCAAAACACGGGTCACTAAGCGCCAATCGCCCATCGGTTCTTGCCCCGACAGCACCACCTGATGTCCTAGTTCTTTTGAACGCATCAGCAGCTTCGCCAAGGCTTTTTCCCAGGCGGCCTCGCCAACAATGGCATCAACATCGTCCAGACACACCAGCGGCATTGTTTCCAAACCGTTCAAGACATCCGGTATCAAAGAAAGACGCTCATCGTTTAAAGGCACATACACGCTGGTACGCTGTTGCTCGGTGACAAAACGGCAAGCCGCCTGCAGCAGGTGGGTTTTTCCCACACCGCTCTCACCGCGCAAATAAAAGGCTTCATGTCGGTTACGACTGGCCAAACTTTGCTGAAATCGACTCAAGGCCAGCACCGTGGCCTCATCTTCCGTGACAAAGGTATCAAAAGACGCCTCATCGCGTAAACCGATTTTTAGAGGTAATTGCACAAACACAGCGTTTTCAGAGGCTCGATTCACTCGTTAATCACCGACGCGGGTGCGATTGGCTGCGCCGGTTCAATCGGTATCGTTTCCGGCTCGACACCTGGCTCAGGCGGTGGCATCGCGGATTCGACCGGATCATCGACTGCGCCATCGACTGCGTTAAATGACGGTTCAACAGGTGCCTCATAAACAGCTTGCACCCAGCCGATCACCGCATCGTCCTGGATATTGACCAGGCCTGGCAAGGCGTGTATTTTCGCGAGCAGGTCTTCATAACGCCCCTGATAAACCACTTCGAACTCAGCCATCTTCTGCTGCACCGACATCAACCGAACTTGATGCACCACGGGTTTCATCGCGTTTAAAGCGGCTTCCAGCTCAATCAACGCATCGGCAGAGGTCAGACGGCTGACTTTAAGCGTGAGTGTACCGAGAAACGTGGCCTGTTCTCGATAGCGGGCGGAATAAAATCGAATCAAGTCGGCAAATGTCTGATAAAAATCCTGCCGTAGCTCCGTGCTTCGAGCTTGCCCCGTCAAGGCAAGGGTGCCGCTGCGGTCAAACAACTGCCAGCGATAGCGCTCACCGCCTTGAATGGTCGCCACCACCTGAAAGCTGAGTAAAAAGCGGGCATCGGAGGTCTGCAGCAGATCAGCCACCCGCGCATTCACACCGGTAGAATCCGGATAAACCCAGGCGGCCGCCAAGTCAGGCGTTTCGACCGGCAAGGCCAGTTGCGACGCTTCTGGCCGAAAATCCAATCGCGGCTGGTTGCCCAACCTTTCGGTCGTCAACTTGATCAAGGTGCCGGCCACTCGCTGCGAGCCCATCACCAAGGTGGTCGGTCGATTGGCCAAAGGCCAGATCACCAGCCCTTGTTTTTGAAAGGTTTCGTAAAAACCTTCTGGGTTAAATTCAAACACTAGCCAGCGCCCCACAACCACGCCATCGACACGATAGGGTTCAAATCGGTAGTGTTTTAACCAGCGTTTCGGCGACTGCAAAAACCCCTGAGCGCCGGGGCGTGACAAAAACCCCGGGTCGCCCGTCAAACGCACCAATTCAATACGCATGGCTCGCTGCAGCTGACGATCTATATCGCTGGTCGACGACCCCTGTTCAACCTCATCCAACTGAAGCAGCCTGACTTCAAATAAATCAATGCTATCATCGGCATAACCGCAGGCCGTCAAGGTCATCAACGCAAAAAAAACCGCCGAGACAAAACTTCTCATATTTACCTCATCAATTTTGGTTACAATATAGTATCCGATTTTGCGGTAAATCTCCGGTAATTTCTTGCGTCTCAAACGAACGCAACCCTGACACACCGGTGCCGAACGCAATGAACGCATTTTTATCCAACCGAGACCGGAATCAATGTCTCTAAACGTACGTAAGCCTTGAATCATACCTATGACAACACAGAAACCATCCATCAGCTATAAAGACGCCGGGGTTGACATCGATGCAGGTAACGCCCTTGTCGAAGCCATCAAACCCATTGCCAAAGCCACCGCCAGACCGGAAGTCACTCACTCCCTCGGCGGGTTTGGCGCCTTGTTCGAACTGCCGATGGACAAGTACAAAAATCCGCTGCTGGTTTCCGGCACGGATGGCGTCGGCACCAAACTGCGTCTGGCGATTGAAAGCGGCAAACACAGCCAAGTGGGCATTGACCTGGTGGCCATGTGCGTCAACGATTTAATCGTACAGGGAGCCGAGCCTCTGTTTTTCCTCGATTACTACGCCACCGGCAAGCTCGACATCTACACTGCGCGCGATGTTGTCTCCGGTATCGGTGAAGGCTGCCAACAATCGGGCTGTGCGCTGATCGGCGGCGAAACCGCGGAAATGCCCGGCATGTACCCCGACGGCGACTATGACCTGGCTGGTTTTTGCGTCGGCATTGTGGAAAAAGCCGACCTCATTGATGGCCGTAAAGTGCAAGCTGGCGACGTGCTGCTCGGGCTGGCATCATCCGGCCCTCACTCCAACGGCTACTCTTTGATTCGTAAAATCATTGACGTCAACACCGCCGATCTTGGGCAGGACTGTGGCGGCCAACCACTGATTGACGCGCTGATGGCACCGACACGCATTTACGTTAAATCAATCCTGACATTGATGAAGCAGGTTGAAATTCACGCCATTTCGCACATCACCGGCGGCGGTTTGCTGGAAAACCTGCCGCGCGTCATGCCGGAGCACACCCAAGCCGTCATCGACACCCAAAGCTGGCAGCGTTCGACCGTGTTTGACTGGATTCAGGAAAAGGGCAATGTGGACTTCCATGAAATGCACCGCACTCTGAATTGCGGCATCGGAATGGTGGTCATCGTCTCCCCCGAATCCCAGCAGCAGGCCATTGATATTCTGACGGCGCAAGGCGAAACCGTATCCGTAATCGGTCGCATCGAGGCCAGCGACAGTGAAACGCCTCACGTTGAATTACACTGATGCCGTCCGGCGGAACAGGTTGACACCATGAGCACCCCACATAAAATGCGCCTAGCGGTTTTGATTTCCGGAACGGGATCAAACCTGCAGGCTTTAATCGATCACCGCCATCAAGCGGATTACGAACTGGTTTTGGTGATTTCAAACCGACCGGATGTCGCTGGCCTGGAAAAAGCGCGTCTTGCGGACATTCCCCAAAAAGTCATTGACCATACAAATTATGACTCCAGAGAGGCGTTTGATCGCGCCATGATGACTGAAATCGACGCTCATCAGGCTGAAGGCGTGATCTTGGCGGGCTTTATGCGCATTCTCACCCCGGAATTCACCCGTCATTATTTGGGGCGCATGCTCAATATCCACCCATCCCTTTTACCGAAATACCCAGGCCTGAATACCCACCAACGCGCCTTGGACGCCGGTGATCGCGAACACGGTCTGAGCATCCACTTCGTCACACCGGAACTCGACGGCGGACCGGTTATTTTACAGGCCAAAGTCGCGGTTTCGCCACACGACACGGCCGAAAGCCTGCACCGGAAAGTACAACGATTCGAACATCAAGCCTACCCACTGGTGGCCGATTGGCTGGCACAGGGAAGCATTGCCTTGCAAAACAACCAGGCCTGGTACAAAGAAGCACCGCTGCCACAGCCTTTGCAACTCACGGAAATCGATGATGCCTTTCCTAAACACGCCTAAGTCATCGCCTTTGAAAACGGCTCCCATCCGTTTGAGCGCAACCGCCTGGCTGCTTCTCGGCGTGATACTGCTGTCGCCATGGATGGCGCAGGCCGCCCAGCTTCCCGATTTCAAAGCCACCTTTGACATACGGGTGCTGGGGTTTAAAATCGGCCAGGCACACCAGAAAATGCAGTGTGATCAAGGCGACTGTCGCCTGACCAGCGAAGCCATTCCACCCGACTGGGCGAAAGCCTTTATTAACGAATCCGCCATCGAAGAAATTCGTCTCCAACAGACCAACAAGCAGTTCAAATGGCTGGAGTACAAAAAATTTCTCACGCGCGAATACGATGATCGAACGGAACACAAAACCTACACCTTGGTTCGACGCGCGGATATTCACAAAATCGAATACGTTGAAAAACAAACCTTCTGGCCGGAACAGACGCATCTTTACGATGTCATTTCGTTGGCCTATGGAATTCAATACCAACTGCTCAACAACCGCTCTTTAACGGATTTCTACTTGCAGGACGACAAAATTCAGCAGAAAATCCAGTTTACCGAACAGAACCAAAACGAACGCATCGACCTGCCTTTTGCAGAAGCCGTGCCCACACAACGATTTGCATTTCACAACGATAAAATCGATGCGCAACTCTGGGTTCTACCGGAAATGGACTTTTTTCCGGCTAAAATCGTCATTTTCAATAAAGAAGAAGACCGTAAAATCGTACTTGAACTGAATCAAAAACCGGCCACCCCATGAAACTAAGCGACAGAGACATTATTCAGCACCTTAAAATCGGCAAGATCGGCATTGATCCCATGCCGGAACAAAGCAAAATCAAAGGCATCAGTGTCGATTTAAGGCTGGCGAACAAGTTTCGCGTCTTTAACGACCACACAGCACCGTTTATTGATCTGAGCGGCGAAACCCACGAAATGCAGGCGATGATGGATAAAATCATGGGCGATGAGGTTGTGATTGAAGCAGGTCAGGCCTTCTTTCTCCATCCGGGCGAACTGGCGCTGGCGTCCACGCATGAGTCCATTTCCATTCCAGACGATCTCGTGGGCTGGCTGGACGGACGCTCAAGCCTAGCGCGCCTGGGTTTAATGGTACACGTGACCGCGCACCGCATCGACCCGGGCTGGCAGGGGCAAATCGTCTTGGAAATCTACAACAGCGGCAAGCTGCCACTGGCCTTGCGACCCGGTATGGACATCTGCGCCATTAACTTTGAAACCCTGTCCAGCGCCGCCATCAAGCCATACAACAAACGCGCCGATGCCAAATACCGTAATCAACAGGGTCCGACCGCCAGCCGGATCACCCAAGACGGTCAAGCGGAAGACCGGCAGCTGGATCTACTGTCTTAATCCGGTTTGCACGAATTCGCCAGGCCTGGTCATTTCAACGAATACCGGACACTTATGCAAGGAACCCCTCATGAGCCTATTGAATAAATTATTCGGTCAAACAAATCTTTCCGAAACCCAACGCAACGCTCTGGAAGCCGTACTGGAGTCCATCCATCTGGACGGTATCGAGTCGGAGGCGTTCAGCCCCAAACAACTGCAAAACCTCAAACTCAGTCAAAAAAAACTGTCGTTTGAATGGCACCTGCCCTTTGCCGCCAAAAGCCTCTGGCCCGCGTTAGAGCAACAGCTCACCCACGCCCTGTTACCGCTGGACGGCATTGAATCGGTCAGCATTGACTTCCACACCCATATTGAAGCGCATGCGGTTCAAGGCGGCATTCAACCCTTAGCCGACGTGAAAAACATCCTAGCGGTCGCGTCCGGCAAAGGCGGTGTTGGCAAATCCACCACCAGCGTCAATCTCGCGCTGGCGCTGCAACAGGAAGGCGCTCGCGTGGGGCTGCTGGACGCCGACATCTATGGCCCCAGCATTCCAACCATGCTGGGCGTTCACGACAAGCCACAAACGCTCGACGGCAAAAGCATGGAACCGCTTTCAGCTTACGGTTTGCAACTGATGTCCATCGGTTTTCTCATCAACCCGGATGACCCCATGATCTGGCGCGGCCCCATCGTCACCTCGACCCTAACCCAACTGTTAAATGAAACTAATTGGCAAGCTCTGGATTACTTGGTCATCGACCTGCCGCCCGGCACAGGCGATGTGCAGCTGACCTTGTCGCAGCAAATCCCAGTCACCGGTGCGGTGATTGTGACCACACCTCAGGAAGTGGCTTTAATTGATGCTCGTAAAGGGCTAAAAATGTTTGAAAAAGTTAAGATCCCAATCCTGGGTATTGTCGAAAACATGAGTACGCACATTTGCAGTCAATGCGGTCATGAAGAGGCGATTTTCGGCGAACACGGCGGACAACGTCTGGCCGAACAATTCCAAGTACCTTTTTTAGGCGCACTGCCGCTGGAGCGGAGAATCCGCGAAGAATCCGACCAGGGTAAACCGACGGTGACGGCGGCGCCCACCAGCGACATCAGCCAGAAATACCGCCACATCGCCCATCAAATCAGTGCACAAATTGCCTCAAAGCGTCGTGATTATTCCGCCGCTTTTCCGAAAATCGTTGTTGAAAATCGCTGAGTAAAATACGGTCGGGGCCGCGCCACTTAACCTCGGGTCATTTACTGCGTAGGGAACACCAGTATAAAGCTGGTGCCGTTTTCATGAGAGGACGTCACTTCGATTTTGCCATGACAGGCATCCATAAAATTGGCCAGTGAGTGCAGACCATGTCCCGACCCTTTCGGCTTGGTGGTGAAACCGTAATTAAAAATTTTGTTACGGTGGGCTTCGGCAATGCCATCGCCCGAATCATGCACAATCAGCCGGACTTCATCCGGCTTTTGGAAGGTCTGCACCGTAATCAACCGCTCCGGCTTTGTGGACACATCTATGGCTTCAATGGCGTTTTTCACCAGATTCAACAGCACCTGATACAGTTGATTACGCGACACCTTCAAAAAGATTGATGTATTCATGTCCAACACCTCCATGCGAATCGATTTTTCGCGCAATAACGCCTGATTGGACTTCACCAGCTCTTGAATCAGATTATACAAATTCACTATTTCAGTATACTGCTCGGTCTGCAAACCTTGCTGTTCACGATTCACCAATTCAATCATCTGATCCAAACCGTGTTTGAAAGCGGCACCGCCTTGTGAAAAAAACATTTCGTGAGTGTGCTGCAAGGTCTCAATCAGCGCATCCAAAAAGTCCAAAAACGTTTTCGGTCCAGTGCCGACTTCTTTTTGTCGTTCCATCCAGTGCTTTAAATACATCAGCGTTTCCGACAACTGGCGCATGCCGTCTTCTAGGCGAGACTGACTGGCATTCATGCTGTTAAGCGTGTTACCAATATCGTGAATCAACTCGCTTTTGGCTTTTAACAAGCCTTCCTGATAGGTACCGAACTGCCGCTGCCGCCGCTGTCGTTTCCATGCGGTAATGTCGTTCGCCACATAATACAGCACGGGCTGATCGTTCCATTGCCACTTTTTCACATAGGCGAACGCCCATTTCTGTTGCCCCTTGGCATCGAAGTAACGTGTTTCCCCAATAAAATCTTCGTGATACAGACCATCGCCTTCCTCGTCATTTGACCAGAGTACGATTTCATGGATGGAATGCCCCAACACCTGCACTAAAGTCCAGCCGGTTTCATCAGAAAAACGTCGATTGACATTCAGCACCCGTCCATCGACATCAAACTGAACCCAACCGATCAAGTCGTTGAATAAAGCATTTTGATTGCGCAGTTTTGCAACCGCCTGTCGATGCTGCTCACGCTTGTCTCGCGTTTCAATGGCCTGGCGCGCCCCGCGCAACGCCTGTTCAATGAGCTGCAGGGCAAAGGTCTTTGGTACGTCTTGCACCAGCCAGACAATCTGATCGTGAGTGGCCTCCTGATAAAAACGAAAGTCCTCCTCATCCATCCGTGAAAAGTCCACAACAAAATAGCTGGTCGGGCTTAATTCGTGCAATCGTTTCAGAAGTGAAAAGCGGGAATCTTCCAGTAGCAAGGTGTCATCCAGAAACACCAGTAACGGCGCGTGGGTCGATAATTGCACCTGAACCAATCGGGAAATCAATTCGGCCAGATCATCACAGACCACAAGATAACGCTGGAATCGTTCCCCGAGCAAGTCGCGATAGTAGGGCGCGGACGTCAGACAGACAACCTGATAATCGGTTGCCATCTTTTAAGAACCTCCGGCCTTTTCCAGAGCAGTGGCTTCCTCATAGCTAAACGGAAAACGTAAGCAGACGCTGGCACCGTGACCGATCCCCTCACTGGTTAACGTCACGCTGCCAGCGACGGCGTCCACAAAAAACTGCACCAGACTCAAGCCCACCCCGGCATGATCGTTTTTCAGTGAAAAGCCCAAATCAAAGGCTTTTCGGCAATCGCTTTCCACCATGCCGATGCCATTATCCTCCACCTGAATTTCCACCATGCCATGAGATTCACGGAATCGCAGCATCACCTCCCCTTGATAGTCATTCTGCTTACTGGACTGAGCAAACACCGCTTCCAAAGCATTGCGCAGCAAAATGGTCAACACCAGAACCAGCTGGCTGTAAGGCAGGTGAAAGGTGGTGTCTAAGGAAATGTGGTAATCCATTTGCAACGCCACCTGATCGGGCAAGGCTTCCAACTCCGGTACCAGACTACGCGCATGGCTCACCAGATCGTTTAATGAAAACACCGATACTTTATGATGCGACAACCCCAAACGCTGTAACGAACGCACCATTTGCGACAGTTGCTGTGCTTCCACAAAAACGGTCTGGGTGACACGCTCATAATCGCTTTGTTGCGACTCAGGCACATCAAATTGATTTTTCAGATAACTCACCAGGCCTGCTTGCGCATTGATTTTGTCTGCTAACATCGTCAGTAAACCGTTCGACACTTCATACAGGGTCGCTTCAAACAAGTTGCTTTGCACCTTGCTTTCCAACCGACACTGCAGCTGCTCCAGCGAGCGATCTTTTTGCCAAGCGCGCACAAAATTGCGGGCAATCTGCTCCACTTCTTCGGATTGAAACGGCTTTCGCACAAACAGGATATTTTCCTGAATTTCCTCGGCGATCTGGGTTAAATCAAAATCGGAATAGGCGGTGACAATGACAATGTAGATGCGTTCATCCAACTGCCGAAGTCGTTTAGCGGTTTCCAGCCCATTGATGCCGGGTGGCATTCGCATATCCACAAACGCCACTTTAATCGGGTCGGTGGAGGTTAAGGCTTCTCGCGCTATGTCGATGGCCTCCTCACCCTGCTGCGCCTGAATCACATGATAAGGGCAATTCGGCACGGCAGATGACGTTTGCGGGGCGTCCAACGCCGCATCCACAAATTTTTTGAGCGGGTTCGCCTGCCTTCTCGGGCAGAAGGTCGTCAAATAGACTTCGATCTGCCGCGAATCATCATCGACCACTAATATCTTATGTTCTGTCATGGATTCGTTTCCAATCATAAGCCGCTTCCACACGGGCACCGCCTTCTTCAAAGACAAAATCTGCACAGAGAAAACGCACAATGGTGAGACCGCGACCGGAGAAAATTTTATCGCAACGATTCATCGCAACCTCCTCCATCTGCGCACGCCCTTGGCCAGTGTGCGTCACCACAAAACGCAAACGCCCCGAATCCGAATCCAGCACCTCATGGTGAATTTCAATGCACACAGCGGCCTTTTCAAGCGTTCTCAAAGCGTCTTGTTTTGCCAATGCAAACGCCAGAAAACCGTTTTCGCCCTGTTTCAAACTTGATTCGAGCTGCAAGACGCCATGCTCCAAAGCATTATTGAACAGCTCGGATAGAATAATAAAGATGTCTTCTTTACAAGGGGTAATCGGCTGAACACCGATAATGGCATCGACAACGGATTCAATGGGTTGCGGGTTCTGTTTCAGGTTCGTCGCGCAAAAGCGGTATTTCAAAGACCACTCGGACGGCGGCGGTATTTGGCTGGACACCGCTGACATTATCATGGGATTGGCTTTTTGAACAATCTCCTCAACCGTTAATTTGATAATACTGACATCATCATTAAACACGCAGCCCTGGCAAAAATCCTGTGCCGCCGTCACCAGCGCCTCTGTGCTGATCGCGCTCCTTTTCAGGGTCTCAACCAATCGCGGCACGCCAAACACTTCATTTTCGTCATTCATCGCCTCAACGATACCGTCGGTGTAGAAGACAAATATCTCCTTTCCATTCAAAGACCTTTTTTCAAATTGCACATCCAGTTCGAAACTATCCAACACCCCCAACGGCAACGACTTGGATTCAAACAGTTTGACCTCGTCACTGGCTTGATCCAGCATCACCACCGGTTGCATACCGGCATTTAAAATACTCGCTGATTTGTGGTTTGGAAAAATCTTAATCGCGATGCAACTGAAAAAAATATGAGACGGTAAAATCGTTTTCAGTTTATCGTTAATGACATGAATGATTTCTTTGAGGGTACGGCCTTTTTTCACCATCGAATAAAACACTTCCGCCACCGGAATCGCACCAATGGCCGCCGGCAATCCATGTCCGGTAAAATCCCCCAGCAGGGTTAAAACATTACCAGCCGGGGTCACCGTGGACAAAAACACATCTCCGTTAAAAATCGATGCCGGTGAAATGTGTGCTTCCAGCCCGGGAATCTGCTGACGCGGCCCATGCACAAATTTTTCAAAAATGCGCTCCGCCGATTTATGCTCCAACGCCAAATCCATATGCAGGGAAGACACCAATTCTTTGGACTTTTTCAAATCTTCATAAAAAGACACATTGCGTAACAAAGAAGCGATTTTGCCCAACAGCAATTCTTCAGGATAAGGTTTCTGCAGAAAATCGTCGGCTCCAAGCGACAAAATCTGGCGAATGCTCTCCGGCTTGAATTCGTGCGTCACCACAAACACCGGCGCAAAGGTGTCCTGCGCCAGTAGCTTGATTCTCTGAACCAGATCGACACCCGATAAAA
Source organism: Hydrogenovibrio sp. (assembly GCF_049975065.1). Classification (GTDB taxonomy): domain Bacteria; phylum Pseudomonadota; class Gammaproteobacteria; order Thiomicrospirales; family Thiomicrospiraceae; genus Hydrogenovibrio. The sequence continues at coordinate 14,223 of NZ_JBNGDN010000009.1, read as the reverse complement.
CGGGCAGGGAAATTTCGGTGATAACCAACGAAGGACGCTGAGACTCGAAGAGTCTGAGCGCTTCCAGTCCATCCGAAGCCTCAAAAACCTGATAACCCTGTTTTTCCAAGGTTAACCGCAGAAAAAGCCGATTGGACGAAGACGGGTCTAAAATTAGAATCGAAGCCATTGAGTCCGGGACATGGGTCGTTTAGGGGTGAATGACAAACAGCTGATCGAACTTGGCGACTTGCAAAATTTTCATGACATCATCGTTCACATTCACAAACTCGATTTTTGACGACTGTCCGCCCAGCTTCTCACGCAACAGCAATAGCATTCCCAGCGCCGAGCTGTCCATATAAGTGGCCTGCTCCATATCAATCACAAATAAAGAGGCACTGTTCAGGTTTTCATTCAAGGTTCTATTAAAATCATCGTAACAACCAATGTCAAAATTCCCCTCAACGTGAATCGTGACCACACCTGCGGAAACATCACTTGTTAAACTCATTCCTATCCTCTCTGTTCTATTTTTGATTGGCTTTTCGGAGCGAAAATGGCGTCTGACCCGAGTCGCTTGAACGTGAGGGTCACCACGAGGCCTGCTGCCCAAATGCAAAACATGAATTACCGAATTTTAACACCGAATTCAGAGACAGTTTGCAGCTTGTTTCATAAAAATTATCAATCACACATCATTAGGTTTAACGTTAGATGATGCGCAAGTCAGCGCCACCACAGCGGAAAAGTCCGGCAAGAGGAGAAAATTGATTAAAAAAAGCTTATAATTCCACGACCGTGCAGGAAGACACGCGAAAAGAGGTTTGTCACCAAGCACTGAAAGCTTAACCCGAATGTTTCATGAATTTGTGCCAAAAACGTGCCGAAACGTCTTTAACACCCAGGGCTGATTATCCGCCCCAACCAACACCCGAGCGAGAAAATGAGTCATCGAAGAAAAATATTAATTACCAGTGCTTTGCCTTACGCCAACGGCCCGATTCACCTGGGCCACCTTGTCGAATACATCCAAACCGACATCTGGGCACGCTTTCAGAAACTGCGCGGCCACGAGTGTTATTATGTTTGCGCCGATGATGCCCACGGCACCCCGATTATGTTGCGCGCGCAAGCCGAAGGCATCACACCGGAGGAGCTAATTGCCCGTGTTTCGGAAGAACACCAGGCCGACTTCGCCGGGTTCAATATCCAGTTCGACCACTATCACAGCACCAACTCGCCGGAAAATAAGCATTTCGCCAGCTACATTTATAACCAACTGAACGACAAAGGGCATATTTCGCGTAAAACCATCAAGCAGTTCTACGACCCCGAAAAAGAAATGTTCCTGCCGGACCGCTTCATCAAAGGTACTTGCCCGAAATGTAAAGCCGAAGACCAGTATGGCGACAACTGCGAAGCGTGCGGTGCCACTTACTCCCCAACGGAACTCATCGACCCGAAATCCGTCGTCTCCGGCGCCACCCCGGTGGAAAAAGAAACCGAACACCTCTTTTTCGAACTGTCTCACTTCGAAAACATGCTGAAAGACTGGACACATCACGGTCACCTGCAAACCCAAATCGCCAATAAATTGGACGAATGGTTTGAGTCCGGCCTGCGTGCCTGGGACATTTCCCGTGATGCGCCCTACTTCGGCTTTGAAATTCCCGGCGAAAAAGACAAATTTTTCTATGTCTGGCTGGATGCGCCCGTCGGCTACATGGCCAGCTTCAAAGCGCTGTGCGAGGCCAAAGGCCTGGATTTCGATGCCTTCTGGAAAGCCGACTCCGAGGCCGAACTGTACCACTTCATTGGCAAAGACATCATTTACTTCCATGCCCTTTTCTGGCCAGCGATGCTGTCCGGTGCCGGTTTCCGCACCCCTACGGCCATCTATTCGCACGGTTTCCTCACGGTGGACGGACAAAAGATGTCCAAATCCCGTGGCACCTTCATTATGGCCAACACCTACTTGAAGCACTTGAACCCGGAATACCTGCGTTATTACTTCGCCGCCAAACTCAACAGCCGCATCGACGACATCGACCTGAGCTTGGAAGACTTCGCCCAACGTGTGAATTCTGACCTGGTGGGGAAAGTGGTGAACATTGCCAGCCGCTGTGCCGGTTTCGTGGTGAAAAAATTCGATGGGAAACTTTGCCAGGCCTGGTCAAAACCGGCCAGCGCCTTATATAAAGAGTTCATCGACATGGCGGATGCCATTGCCGAACTCTACGAAAAACGCGAATACGCCCAAGCCATGCGTGAAACCATGGCACTGTCCGACAAAGCCAATGAATACATCGACGAAACCGCGCCTTGGGTTTTAGCCAAGCAGGAAGGTAAAGAAGCCGAGCTGCACGAATCCGTCAGCCTTGGCCTCAATCTGTTCCGCGTACTGATGACGTATCTGGCCCCAGTCATTCCGGCCACCGCCGAACAAGCGGCCAGCTTCCTGAAATTGGACGACTACCAATGGAATGCCATCCAAACACCGTTGATGGGCCATGAAATCACCAAGTTCAAAGCCTTAATGACCCGTGTGGACATGGACGCCATCGAGAAAATGATCGATGCCTCCAAGAAAGACTTGAAAGCACAACCAACGCAAGCGAAAGCCACGTCACAAAAAGCGGACAACCAAACCGACACGCCGAATGGCTCCAATTCTCTGGATTCATTGGCCGATGAAATCACATTTGACGACTTTGCTAAAATTGATTTACGCATCGCTAAAATTATCAATGCCGAACAGGTACCGGAAGCCGATAAGCTCATCAAATTGACGCTGGATATCGGCCTAGGTGAACGTCAAGTGTTCGCCGGCATCAAGTCCGCTTACCAGCCGGAAGACCTGATCGGCAAAATGACGGTGATGGTCGCCAACTTGAAACCGCGCAAAATGCGTTTCGGCTTGTCGGAAGGCATGGTGCTGGCGGCCGGCCCAGGCGGCCAGGATCTCTTCCTGCTCAACCCGGACGACGGTGCCACCCCCGGTATGCGCGTCAAATAAATTTAAACGGTCAATAAAACGGTCACAAATGGTCTGCTTATGACAGAATACATTTTCATTCTTATCAGCACAGTCCTGGTCAATAATTTCGTCCTCGTTAAATTCTTGGGTCTGTGCCCCTTTATGGGCGTGTCCAAAAAAACCGATGCCGCTTTGGGAATGGGCTTGGCGACCACCTTCGTCATGACGCTGTCGTCCGTTTTAAGTTACCTCATCAACACCTATCTATTGGTGCCCTTCGGGCTGGAATTTCTGCAAACCATCGGCTTCATTCTCGCCATCGCCGGCGTGGTCGGTTTCACCGAAATGGCGATTCATAAAACCAGTCCGGTACTCTATCAGGTGTTGGGGATTTACATCCCGCTCATCACCACCAACTGCGCCGTACTGGGTGTGGCCCTATTAAACGTCGGCGAACGCCATAATTTTCTGGAATCCGCCTTCTACGGGTTTGGCGCCGCCGTCGGATTTACCCTGGTAATGGTTCTATTTTCATCGATTCGTGAGCGCATCGCTTTCGCCGACGTGCCCAAACCGTTTCAGGGCGCGCCAATTGCCTTGATTACCGCCGGCTTAATGTCAATGGCCTTTATGGGATTCGGTGGTTTGGTCAAATGATAAGCGCGTTATTGATTTTTTTGGGCTTGGCCCTTCTGTTCGGCTTGCTGCTGGGGTATGCCGCCATTCGCTTCAAGGTGGAAGGCAACCCCGTCGCCGAACAAATCGATCGAGTGCTGCCACAAACCCAGTGCGGGCAATGCGGTTTTCCCGGCTGTAAACCTTACGCCGAAGCCTTAGCCAAGGGCGAATCCGAGGTCAACCTGTGTGTACCCGGTGGACATGAAGTGATGATTCAAATCGCCGAAATCACGCATCGAGAGCCCAAAGAAATGGATGCTACCCCCACCGACACGTCGGTCAAAATAGTGGCCAAAATCAACGAAGACCTCTGCATCGGCTGTGTACACTGCATCAAAGCCTGCCCAGTGGATGCCATTGTCGGTGCCACCAAAATGATGCACACCGTGATTGAAAGCGAATGCACCGGCTGCGAAAAATGCGTACCCGTCTGTCCGGTCGATTGCATCGACATGATTGCGGAAGAACCAACCCCGCAAACCTGGGCGTGGCCGGAACCGGCGGCAGCCGAAGAACCTTTGATTCAAACACTCGGTCAAAAGGGCTGAACCATGACAACCCGCATTTCCAGCCTCAACGCACTCAAAAACGCCAGCCTGCGCTTTCTGGCCAAGATTTACCCCATGGCGAAGCGCGGCCTCTATCGTTTTCACGGCGGCGTTTTTCCGCGTTACCACAAATCCATGTCCTTGCGCCATCCGCTCAAGCCGGTCTTCATTCCCAAAACCCTGGTGTTGCCATTGCAGCAGCACCTTGGTGTCGTCACCGAAGCCAGGGTTCAGGTCGGCGATCGCGTGCGCAAAAATCAACTACTGGCCGACACCGAAAAAGGGTTAGCCGCACCGATTCACGCGCCGACGTCCGGCACCATCATCGCCATTGAAGACCGCACGCTTCCTCATGCGTCCGGCCTCAAGGGCGCATGTCTGGTCATTGAAACCGACGGTCAGGATGAGGCCATTGACAACGCCTTGCAAGTAGACGGTTCCCACCCGCAAACGCCGGATGAACTCAAGGCGCTGGTGCATCGCGCCGGCATTGTCGGCATGGGCGGCGCGGGCTTCCCGACCTTTGCCAAAATTCCATCACAGCGCGGCCAGATTCAATACTTGTTAATCAACGGGGCCGAATGCGAACCCTTCATCACTTGTGACGATGTTCTGATGCAAACCCAGCCGAAAAACATCATACAAGGCGCTTTGATTGTCGCAGAGGCACTGGGCGTCAAACAGATTATCTGCGGCATCGAAGACAACAAAGCGCAAGCGATTCAAGCCATGCAAAAAGCGGCCAAAGGCACCGATGTCCAAATCGAAACCGTCGCCACCGTGTATCCGATGGGCAGCCAGGTACAGCTGACCCAAGAACTCACCGGTGTGGAATTACCCGCCAACACCCATGCGGTGGACGCCGGCATTCTGATGATGAACGTCGCCACCTTCGCCGCCATTCGCAATGCGGTCACCTATGGCCAGCCGCTGATCAGTCGCTTAGTCACCGTTTCCGGCGAAGGGCTGCAAGCCCCTTTCAATATCGAAGCCCTGCTCGGTTCCTCATTTGAAGAACTGGCGCAACTGGCACACCCCAAACACCCACTCAATTACCCCCTAATTCAAGGCGGCCCCATGATGGGCATTGTTATGAAATCCAATCACGTGCCGGTCATCAAAACCACCAACTGCATTCTCGCCAACCCGCCGCAACCACTGGAAGACGCTTTGCCTTGCATCCGTTGCGGCGAATGTATGGACGCCTGCCCGGTCAACTTGCTGCCGCAGCAAATGTACTGGCACAGCCGGAGCCATGAATTCGATAAAGTCGAAAAACTCAAAGTGTTCGATTGCATTGAATGCGGTTGCTGCAGCTTTGTCTGCCCCAGTCACATTCCGCTGGTGCAGTATTACCGCTTCGCCAAATCCGAAATCAAAAAAATCAAACAGGAAGAACAGGCAGCGGAACTGGCCAAGCAACGTCACGAATTCAAGCTGGCGCGTTTGGAACGTGAAAAGCAGGAACGCGATGCCCGGCTGAAGGCCAAAAAAGAAGCCGTGAAGAAAAAAGCCGCCGCACAACAAGCCGACACCGCTACGGACAGTGCGACTGGCGCAAAAAAACCGGCTTCCGCCGCCGCGGCGGCACAAGCGGCGGCGCGTGCGCGCCAAAAATCGGCTGAAAAAGACAGCGGCACCGCCGCGCCGAAACTATCCGCACGCGAAAAAGCCATTGCCGCAGCAAAAAAACGCACCCAAGCCGCTGAAAAACAAACCGAAACGCAAGCGGCTGAACCCAAGCTGACACCCAAACCGAAACCCGATCCGAAAGCGGCGGCCATGGCCGCAGCCAAAAAACGCGCGGCGGCCAAAGCGGCTGCGCAAAGTCAGGCCAGCCCTGCAGCCGACAAGGTACCAGAGCCGGAAACTGCGCCAACCGAACCCACGCCGCCGACCACGGCCGACAAACGCCAAGCCGCCATGGCTGCCGCCAAAGCGAAAGCCGTAGCGGCTAAAAAAGCACAAACCCAACAACCGGACACAGACCAATGAACCCGATGACGTCGCCCTTTGCCCACAACAACAGCAGCGTGCGTAAACTGATGCTGCAAGTGCAAATTGCCGCCTTCCCGGCGCTGATGGCGCACATTTATTTTTTCGGATTCGGCATCACCATTCAGTGGGCTCTGGCGGTCGTGACACTGATCCTTGTCGAGTCACTGTTACTGAAATTGCGTCATCGCCCCGTCCAGCCTTATTTAACCGACCTCAGCGGCGTCATTACCGTGACCGGACTGGTGTTCTGCATTCCGCCGGAATCCCCTTGGTGGATTATCGTCTCGGCCGTTACCTTTGCACTGGTGTTTGGCAAACACCTCTACGGCGGGTTAGGCTACAACCCTTTTAATCCGGCCATGCTCGGCTATGCGTTTGTGCTGATTTCATTTCCCGTCGAGGTCACGCAATGGACACTGCCGTCTCAAGTTTCCGGTCACCACATCAGCTTTATGGAGTCGTTTCAACTGATTTTCAGCGGCCAGACACCCGCCAGTCTGGGGCTGGATCAAATCACCGGAGCCACGCCCTTAAACGAAGTCAAAACCGCGCTGATGCAAGGCACCTCGATTTTCACCTCGCTGGAAGGGGCTAATTTTAACGAAAACCGCATCCCTTACGGTTGGGCGGCCATTAACATTGCATTTTTACTCGGCGGTTTGTGGATGCTTTATTCTCGCGCCATTCGCTGGCAATATCCGGTCGGCTTTTTAGGCGCTCTGGCCTTGATGGCCTTTATTTTTCACACCATCGACCCCAATCAATACGCACCGGTCAGTTTTCACCTGCTGACGGGCGGCGTCATGCTGGCGGCGTTTTTCATTATCACCGACCCCGTCACCTCCAGCGCCACTCCGATAGGGCGTTTGATTTACGCCGCAGGTATCGGCGTACTGGTGTATGTCATCCGCACCTGGGGCGCTTACCCGGACGGCATTGCCTTTGCCATTTTGATTATGAATATGTTTGTGCCGCTGATTGACCAATACACCCCACCGCGTGTGGTGGGTTATAAACGTTAGGAGAGGCGCGTGTCGGAACGATCAAACACCCCAGAAACGAATTCCACCAGGCCTGGTGAAACGCCGTCACTGTGGAAGCAGATGCTGCGCTCTGCCGTTAAACTCAGTCTGTTCACCCTTGCGGGGGTCACTTTGCTGTTACTGGCCAAACAACTGACCGACGAACCCATTCGAGAGGCCGAAAGAGCGAATCTGCTGGCCACCATCAACCAACTGCTACCGGCAGATCAATACACCAATGACTTGCTCAGGGACACTCTCCAGGTCACCAACCCCAAGGTATTTGGCACCGATACACCGGTCACAATTTATCGTGCCCGCCGCGACGGTCAGCCGGTTGGGCTGGTGCTCACCACCGTGGCACCGGACGGCTACAGCGGCGACATCCACATTATGCTCGCGGTTTACCACGATGGCCGCGTGGCGGGCGTGCGGGTGCTGAAACATAAGGAAACGCCAGGCCTGGGCGATAAGGTGGAACGGCGCAAATCCGACTGGATACTCAGTTTCAACGCTCGCCAACTGACGGCGGAAAACGCCCAGGCCTGGGCGGTACGCAAAGACGGCGGGCAATTTGATCAGTTTACCGGCGCCACCATCACTCCCCGCGCGGTGGTGAAAGCCATTCGCAAAACATTGAATTACGTTCGTCAAAAAGGAGACAGTTTGTATGAGTGAGGCCACAACGCAAGCGAATGCCACCCCTACGTTTTCCGACACCATATCCGACTATCGTAAGCTGGCTCAAAACGGTCTCTGGAACAACAATCAGGCGCTGGTGGCGCTGCTCGGTCTTTGCCCATTGCTCGCGGTCACCAATAACACCGTTAACGGCATCGGTCTCGGGCTGGCGACCATGGCGGTGCTGGTGGTCTCCAATGTGCTGGTGTCTTTGATTCGTGACCATGTGTCCGACGAAATCCGCATTCCGGTGTTCATTGCCATTATCGCCTCGGCGGTGACCGCCATTGATCTGATGATGGAAGCCTACCTCAATACCCTGCACGGCATTCTCGGTATTTTCATTCCGCTGATTGTCACCAACTGCGCCATTCTCGGGCGTGCCGAAGCCTTTGCCTCGAAAAACAGCGTGGACAAATCACTGGTGGACGCCTTTTTCATGGGGCTCGGCTTTGCACTGGTGCTGGTGGTGCTGGGCGCTTTGCGGGAAATCATCGGCAACGGCACCCTGTTCGACCAGATGGACTTAATGTTCGGCGAAGCCGCCCAAGCCATCCGCCTGGACTTTTCCGATCACTTTCAGCCGGTGTTGCTCGCCATTCTGCCGCCCGGTGCCTTTATCGGGCTCGGTCTGCTGGTGGCCTTGAAAAATGCCATCGAACAACGCCGCACCCAAAAGGCACAGAATGCGCTGGGCGTGCAGATCGCGGTCAACCCCATCAAACCGGAGTGACGCTGCAAACATGAACAAACAAAAACGCCTTGAAATTTTTCAACGTCTGGCCGAAGCCATTCCTGAGCCGGAAACCGAACTGAATTATTCCAATCCGTTCGAATTGCTGATTGCGGTGATTTTATCGGCACAAGCCACCGACAAAGGCGTCAATCTCGCCACGGCCAAACTCTTCCCGGTCGCCAACACGCCGGAAGCGATTTACGCCCTCGGCGAAGACGGTTTAAAGGAATACATCAAAACCATCGGCCTGTTTAACACCAAAGGCGCGAACATTATCAAAACCTGCAAGATGCTGATAGACCTACACAATTCCCAGGTGCCGGACAACCGCAAAGACCTGGAGGCATTGCCGGGCGTGGGTCGCAAAACCGCGAATGTGGTGCTCAACACCGCGTTTGGTCAGCCGACCATGGCGGTGGACACCCATATTTTCCGCGTGTCCAACCGCACCAAAATCGCACCGGGCAAAACCGTGCTGGAAGTGGAAAAGAAACTGCTCAAAAACGTGCCGAAAGAATACCTCATTCCCGCGCACCACTTATTGATTCTGCACGGCCGCTACACCTGCACCGCACGGAAACCGCGTTGCGGCGCTTGCTGTATTTACGACCTGTGTGAGTTCAAAGACAAAACCGCTTAATTCGTTTAATCCGCTTAATCCACTGTTGCATAAACGGCATTCGACCAGGCCTGGTTGAATGCCGTTTTGCGTTTGCCAAGGCCACACGGCTCGGCGTAAAATGGATCAACCCGACCGAAAAGAGGAACCACGCATGGAAACTTCCGCACACGATCTCAATGCCCTATTCGCACAACTGGGTTTGGACAATTCGGATGAGGCGATTGACGCCTTTTTGCAAAAACAGCCGCGTCTGTCGCAAGTGACGCTGCTGCACGAAGCCAGTCTCTGGAATCCGGCACAAGCGGCTTTTTTAAAAGAAGCGGTGGAAGACGATGCCGACTGGGCGGATGCGGTGAATCACCTCGACACCTTATTAAGAAAATAACAGGAAAAAACGCTTAGCCCGACGGCTTTAAACGCGATTACAAAATCGGGAACCAAGGCTCGGTTTCGGTCTGTTCGTACAATCGACGAAAATCTTGTTTCAAACGGGTCTCCAAGCCTTTTTCGCGCGCTTGCTGGCAGCCGCCCAGCTCAAAAATCTGCTGATACAGCGATTTTTTCAAGGCGGCTTCCGTCTCACGCGGGTCATCGGTCATAAAGCCTTTGATAAAGTTATTCACCGTTAAATTGTATTTCTCGATAAACAACCGATTCACCTGCGCTTCGTTTTTAGCCAAACTGACACCGCGACACCGTTGATTAAAATAATCGTATTTCAACGCCGTTTCCACCAGCGCAATGTGCAACGCCTCGCCTTTCAACTCCGGCTCGACATCGGCCTTTGTCACCCCAAGCGCACTTATCCAAATCAACCAAACCCAGACCGGAATCAATGTCACGTTTTTCAAGCTCGTTTTCAAACCGCTGCACCCTTTAAAGTTCGTTAAAGTTCGTTAAAGTTCGTTTACATCAATAACGAAACTTTACCATAGAAGCCAACCAGGGTGCGATTATGTGGCCGAACAGAATGTGACCGAACAGACAATTGACCAGGCCTGGTCAAAAGCGGGGTTTCGTCCTTCAGGCGAAAAAAAACCCGCCGATGCGGGTTTTCAAGAATCACCGGCATTCGGTCAGGTTTAGCTGACGATGTCCAGTAGTTCCACGTCAAACACCAGCGTTTCATAAGGCCCGATGGCTCCGCCGGAACCTTGTGCGCCGTAGGCGAGTTCGTGCGGCACGGTTAAGCGCCATTTGGAGCCGACCGGCATCATTTGCAAGGCTTCCGTCCAACCGGCAATCACGCGATTGACGGGGAACTCGGCCGGTTGACCACGTTCCACCGAGCTGTCGAACACACGCCCGTCAATCAAAGTGCCGTGATAATGGGTGGACACCACCGATTCCGCACTGGGCTTGTCGCCATTCCCTTCCACCAGAATTTCGAACTGCAAACCGGATTCGGTCACGGTCACGCCGTCTTTTTGGGCGTTCTCGGCCAAAAAGGCTTCGCCTTCGGCCGCGGCGGCTTTCGCGCGCTCGGCTTCTTTGGCTTGCATCAGCTCATTGATTTCCTGAAAGGCTTCACGGAATTGCGCATCCGCTATTGGGCTGGCTTTGCCTTGCAAGGCATCCATTAACCCCTGCGCCATGGCTTCGGCATTTAATCCTTCAAACGGGTCGGCCGCCAATTGATCGCCAAACTGACGCCCGAGACCGTAACTGACAATATCCGGTGTGGTGGTATAAGACATAATTCACTACTCAAGTTGTTAAAATAAAGGCAGGCATCTTAGCATAAATCGCCCACCGGCTGGGAATCGGTTACACTATCGATGCAGACAACAAAGGTGTGCCGATGACCACGATGACCAATTTAGATTACCAAACACTATTACTCCCCGCGCTGGCGGAAGCGCAAGCCGGTTTTGAAGAAGGCGGCGTGCCGGTCGGCGCGGCGTTATTCGATCAAAACGGGCCGCTGCTCGGCAAAGGCCGAAACCGCCGCGTGCAGGACAACGACCCCAGCGTTCACGGTGAAACCGCCGCTTTCCGCGACGCCGGACGCCAGCGCTGTTATCGCGACACGATTCTGGTGACCACCCTTACGCCTTGCTGGTATTGCTCCGGTTTGATTCGTCAATTCGGCATCGGCACCGTTGTCATCGGCGAAAACGACAATTTTGAAGGGCATCTGGATTGGTTAAAGGAGGCGGGCGTAAATGTCATTCTGCTGGACGACGAACGCTGTAAACACCTCATGGCACGTTTTATCGAACAATCGCCGGACATCTGGAATGAAGACATTGGTGAATGCGATCACTGACACGGTTGTAACGGGTTTGACCAGGCCTGGTGGTTTTTGCCAGGCCTGAAAGTAAAAAAGCCACGCTTGAATCCGATGTTCAGGCGTGGCTTTTTCGCTTACTGGGCTTATTAGGCTTGTCTAAGCTTGTGACGCTTATTGATACACCGCTTCGCCTTTGGTGGCTTTCAGCATCCAGTCGTCTTTTTCCAAGGTTTCCAACTGACCATCGGCCATGGCCACCGTAACACGGTCGTCTTCCGCTTCGGCGGCTTCGGCCAGCGCTTTAAACGCTTTAATCCAGTGCGCCAGCATGGCTTCCACATAGGCCAAGACCGCTTTTTCATCAAAACGGGTTTCGTTTAACGCGCCCAAGCTGGTGGCCGCTTTTAATTCGTCCTGATTCAGCAGCGGCATAGCGCCTTTCTGTAGCAGACGCTCAGCCGCGTCGTCATACAATTCCGACATCTGCTCATAATAGCCTTCGGTCATTTCGTGCATGGCTTTAAAGCGCATTCCCTGCACCAACCAATGAATCTGGTGCAATTGAATGTAATAAGCGTGCGCATCCGCTTGGATGGTTTTCAGCTGATTAATAACAGACATATCCGTTTCTCCGTTACGTTAAAGTGTCGATTCAATAATGACAGAAATCCGCGAAAACAACAACCGCTCAAGGTCACCATTTTCGCAATGAATTTTAATCGTGACCATAGTCGCGGCTTATAAGCTCCTTGAATCAAGCTCGATCATGGCATTTTCACGCCGATGCACTGCACCACGTGCCCCAGTCCGGTGTGATGGGTGCCTTCCACAACGTGGCGCTCCAGCTCGGATAAATGCCGAAACGTCATTTGCGGCAATTCCTGCTGCAAAACCTGTTGCGACACCATCATTTCCGCCACTGGCGGGCCGCCGGTTTTGTAGGACAACTGCAGCGGCGTGTAACCTTCCACCAGAAACACGCCGTTGGGTTTCAACGCGGTTTGCACCCGATGATACAAATCCGCGCGCAAGTCCGATGGTAAATGGCAGAAAATCGACACTATGCCGTCCCAAACTTCTTCGCCCAAATCAAACTGCGCTAAATCGGCACAGACGGTTTCGATTTCCACCTGATGTTCTGCGGCCAGCCGTTCGGCCTTCTGCAACCCCACCGGCGATAAATCCACCGCCGTCACGTCATAGCCCAGCTTGGCCAGAAAAACCGCATTGCGCCCTTCGCCTTCTGCCAGGCACAAAACGCGCCCTTTTGGCAAATGATGCGCCTGCTCGCGCAAAAAATCGTTCGGCTCGGTGCCGTAAACATAGTGCTCGGTATCGTAGGTTTCGTTCCACATCTTCTTTTCTTGCCCAACCAATAAAAACAATTCACATTCGCACAGAATAACATTCCACCAGGCCTGGGCAAAGTGAAAGTTTCGTGCAAACCCTTCCCACCGGCCGAAACAAATCCTAATCACGCGCCTTGCGCTGCCAAAAGGCCGCCAAAAGCGACCCGGAAATATTGTGCCACACACTGAACAATGCCCCCGGCAACGCACTGGCCGCGCCGAAATATTTCAACGCCAGCGCCACACTCAAGCCGGAATTCTGCATCCCCACCTCAATCGCCACCGTTCTCGCCACCCGCGCATCAAACCCGAATAACCGCGCCAAACTGTAGCCCGACAGCAACCCAATCGCATTATGCAACACAATCACCAGCGCCAGCGTCCAGGCCAAAGAATGCAGCTGCGCCTGATTCAAGGCCACCACTATCGCCACAATCACCCCAACCGCAAACATGGAAAACACCGGTAACACCGGCTGGATTAACGCCAATGGTTTCGGAAAGAAATGGTTCAACGCCACGCCCAATAAAACCGGCAATAAAATCAACTGCAGCAAACTCAACAACAACTCCCACGCGGGAACCGCAACGGTTTCATTTAAATAGAACCAGGTTAGAAACGGTAACAACACTATGGCACAAAGCGTTGAAACCAAAGTCATACTGACCGACAAAGCCACATCCCCTTTCGCCAGATACGTCATCACATTCGACGCCGTGCCGCCCGCCGTTGCCCCCACCAGCATCAGCCCCACCGTCAGCGCCGGCGACAACGCAAACAGCTTCGCCAAACCCAACGCCGCCAGCGGCATCACCAAAAACTGCACGCTCACGCCAAGCACAATCGCCCACCGATGGGTGCGAACCCGACGAAAATCCGCCCAGCGCAACGTCATCCCCATGCCCAGCATCACCGCCATCAACAACGGCACTATCGCACCTTTCAACTCAATAAAAAAACTCGGTGCCAAAAACGCAAACACCGAAAAAATCAACACCCAAATCGGGAAAAGATGAATCGAAAACACCGCCATATCGTTTAATCCTGCATTGAATCCAGTGAACTCATTTAAACAGGTTCATTAACGGAATACCAATTGATTACCAACAAAACCGCTAGGCCTGGCGGTTTGCATCACAGCATATCTATTAGGCGACAAATTGGGCGACAACTTGAGATTGGTTATGCTTTTCTACCGCTCAACGACGCTTTGCTGGCTGTTGATTTTTACCCAATCCACACAACGCAACCCAATCGCAATCACTATTTTCAGTCGAACACGCGCACCCTTTCTGCGTAATTCATCTCAAATTTTATCTAGAAAAGACAATTTTCTTAGTGTACTATTCACAAATAGTTATTTTTTAATAAGCATTTAAAACAAGACAATACCGCAC
>NZ_JBNGDN010000008.1:11433-36902 GCF_049975065.1 Hydrogenovibrio sp. | reverse complement strand
AAATCGAAAACCAACGATTACGCCATGCAGGTATTGAAGTCCTGGGCGGAGGCCGAATGGTTCCTCGCCAAGCCGAAAATGCCGGAACAAATTACCGTGACCGTCTTTAAAGTGGAAGGCGAAACCAATACCGATGATTTGTCACCAGCCACAGCGGCTTGGTCGCGCCCGGACATTCCATTGCACGCCAAGGAAATGCTGAAAGCGCGCATGGACGATGTGGACGGCACCATTGCCGAACTGGAAGCCAAAGGTCACCCGGTCGCTTATGTGGGCGACGTGGTGGGAACCGGTTCGTCGCGTAAATCGGCGATGAACTCGGTGATGTGGTTCTTCGGTAACGACATCCCTTACGTGCCGAACAAACGCCAAGGCGGCGTGGTGTTGGGCGGTAAAATTGCCCCGATTTTCTTCAATACGGCGGAAGATTCCGGTTCTTTGCCGATTGAATGTGACGTTGAAAAACTGAACATGGGTGACGTCATCACGATTCATCCATACGACGGCAAAATCACCAACGAAGCGGGCGAGGTGGTGTCCACCTTTGAATTGGCACCGGACACCATGCCGGACGAAGTGCGTGCCGGTGGGCGTGTGCCGTTGATTATCGGCCGTGGTTTGACCGATAAGTCGCGTGAAGCGCTGGGTATGGAACCGTCTGATGTCTTTATCCGTCCGACGGATAAATCACAAGCTGAACACGGTTATACGCTGGCGCAGAAAATGGTCGGTAAAGCCTGTGGTATCGAAGGTGTGCGCCCTGGCATGTATTGCGAACCACGCATGACCACGGTCGGGTCGCAAGACACCACCGGTGCCATGACGCGTGACGAAATGAAAGAGCTGGCCTGTTTGGGCTTCTCGGCGGATTTGGTGATGCAGTCGTTCTGTCATACCGCGGCCTATCCGAAACCGGTGGACATCAAACTACAACACTCCTTGCCGGATTTTATGACCAGCCGTGGCGGCGTGGTCTTACGTCCGGGCGATGGGGTGATTCACTCTTGGCTGAACCGTCTGTTGTTGCCGGATACCGTCGGTACCGGCGGGGATTCGCACACTCGTTTCCCAATCGGGATTTCCTTCCCGGCGGGGTCAGGCCTGGTGGCGTTTGCCGCCACCTTGGGCGTGATGCCGTTGAACATGCCGGAATCGGTTTTGGTGCGCTTTAAAGGCGACATGCAACCGGGTATCACCTTGCGTGATTTGGTGAACGCCATTCCGTATCAAGCGATTCAGGACGGTTTGCTGACGGTTGAGAAGAAAGGAAAGAAAAATATCTTTAATGGCCGTGTTCTGGAAATCGAAGGCTTGGAGCATTTGAAAGTGGAGCAGGCGTTTGAGTTGTCCGACGCGTCCGCCGAGCGTTCCGCCAACGGCTGTGTGGTGAAACTGAGCGAAGAGCCGATTATCGAATACTTGAAATCCAATATGGCCTTGATCGATTGGATGGTTGAAAACGGTTATCAGGATGCCAAGACCTTGTTGCGTCGTCGTGACGAAATGCAGGCGTGGATCGATAACCCACAATTGATGGAAGCGGATGCCGATGCGGATTACGCCGCAGTGATTGAAATCGATTTGGAGACCATTAAAGAGCCGATTGTGGCGTGCCCGAACGATCCGGACGACGTGAAATTGATGTCTGACGTTCAGAACTCGAAAATCGACGAAGTGTTTATCGGTTCCTGTATGACCAATATCGGTCACTACCGTGCCGCCGGTAAAGTGCTGGAGCAAATGGGCAATGTACCGACTCGCTTGTGGATTGCGCCGCCGACCAAGATGGACGAGCGTCAGTTGATTGAAGAAGGCTATTACAGCATTTACGGGCGCGTCGGCGCGCGGACGGAAATGCCGGGGTGTTCTTTGTGCATGGGGAACCAGGCGCGTGTTGCCGACGGCGCGACGGTCTTTTCGACCTCGACCCGTAACTTCCCGAACCGCTTAGGCAACGGCGCAAACGTTTACCTGGGGTCGGCGGAACTGGCGGCGGTCTGTTCGGTGTTGGGTCGCATTCCGACCGTGGCCGAGTATATGGACGCGGTGGCGATGCTGGATACCATGTCGGATGATGTTTACCGTTATCTGCAATTCGACGAAATGGCCGACTACAAAGTGGAAGAGCCGAAGAAATTGTCGGACATCGGCGTGGCGGTGGCTTAAACGCCTTTCAATTCAACCCGGAAGTTGTATAACGTTTCCGGGGTAGGAAACATCGAAAAAGGACTGTTGAATGGCGGTTTTAATTGAAGGGGTTTCTGTGGTTATCCACAAAGCCAAAGCATTGCAAAACCAGCAAGCGATGGATGCGCTCTCCTCCGTTGAGAGCCGCCTGCACCCGATGGCCATTTGCGCAGACGCGAATCTGCTGCGCGTCGGGTTTGTGGATCTGGCAGAGGCCAATGCGTTTATCTCAGCGTTGGAAAAAGGGGGCTTGCGCTTCAAAACTGAGGTTTCGGGGGAAGACGTGGCGCAGGATCTGATGCTGGTGACGCAGTTTGGTGAAATGGAAGTCACCTGTCCTTGGCTGACGGTGGCATTCACCAAGCTCAAGGACGGCACTTTGATCACGCTGGCGTCCTTGACGGGTGATGAAACCAAAAATGTGGCGTTTCCGAAGCACTGGACGCTGGGAGATTCGATCTTGCAGCGCTATTACGATATGCGTCTGGCTTACATGGAAGAGCATTATGACCAAGTTGGCGAAGAATTGATGCACGATATTTTCCAGCCGAAGGATTCGAGTCACAGCGATCAAAAAACCGTGCGGTTAATGAAACTGAAAGTCGCGCCTGCAAAAGAAGACGCTTTACAATGAGGCTTCAGGTCGAATCCTTTAAGCATCGGCGAGATGGCGTTTTTTAATCCACACCAGATGAAACCCATGCACCGTTTGAATCGGCCCTATGAGGGTGTCAAGCGGCGCACTGAAAACAACGGTTTCCATTTCGCCAACCATCACGCCGGGTTTACATAAGCCCAAATCGCCGCCGATTTTCGCGGACGGGCAACGTGAGTGTGACGGCGCCAATTGCATCAGATCATCCAAGGTGTGAATGCAGGCTTTGAGCGCATTGGCCTCGTCCTCGCTGGCCAACAAAAGGTGATGTGCTTTGGCGCGGGAATCCGGGTGCGGTGGTTTTAAAGGTTCGGGCGGCTCCATGTCTTCCCATCGTGATCTTGTCGAAAAGACATCATTATAGTGCTTTTCTAGAGTGCTTTTCGTTTGCAAAAAAGGGGATTTGCTTTGACGGAATTCGGTGCGTCAAGTAAGATTCCCTTCTTTAAATTTTTCGTTATATTTTTCACTATACTTTTCATTATATTTTTGGGGTTTGATCCTGCATTATGAGCAAAATAATCGACTTAAAAGGCTCAATTCTTTCCTTAACGGTCTTGAATCTATTTTCCGATCAGATTCTTGAAACCAAGCAGGCCATTGCGGACAAGATTGCGCAGGCACCTGACTTTTTTGTGGGCATTCCGGTGGTGCTGGAACCGCAGATTGCATTGAAGGATGCCGCTTTTCTGGCGCTGCTGGTGGAGTTTTTGCACCAGAAAAAAATGATTCCCATCGGCATTCGCACCGAAGACCAGACGGTGATGGAACAGGCGGAATACGCAGGCCTGGCGGTTTTCCCGAAAGAGAAACCCAAAGCGCCCAGAAGAGAAAACGCGGTCAAAGCGCAGGCGGCTCAAACCGCCGAAGCCGCCGCCGAGGCGGGGCTAAAAACCGCGATGCTGGTGCCCAGCTCGGTGCGTTCCGGTCAGCAAATTTACGCCAAAGACCGTGATTTGATTGTCATGGGGTCGATCAACCCGGGCGCGGAAGTGGTGGCGGACGGTCATGTGCATGTGTTTGGCAAGGTGATGGGAAAAGTGTTTGCCGGGTCTTCCGGAGATCGTGACGCGCGGATTTTTGCCAAACAGCTAAACCCCGAGCTGGTTTGCATTGCGGGGATGTATCAATTGTCGGAAGACATTGATGAGGCTTATAAACAGGGGTTTGTGGAAATTCGCATGCAGGATGACAAGCTGGTGTTCAACCCCGATGTCTTGGCGTAATCAGGCGGTAAAGGCAGGCTGCACAGCGCACGAAAATTTACGCAATCCATCCATTTCGTTATAATGGCCCAAGTTTGCGGCCATTCCGTGTTCGACTTGTTCAACGAGTGTTATTTTATTTTGAGGAGAATCTTAGGTGTCACGTGTAATCGTTGTAACCTCCGGTAAGGGCGGTGTGGGCAAAACCACATCCAGTGCCAGTATTTCGGCCGGTCTGGCGTTAAAAGGCTATAAAGTGGCTGTCATAGATTTTGACGTGGGGTTGCGTAATCTGGATTTGATTATGGGCTGTGAGCGCCGCGTGGTGTATGATTTTGTGAACGTCGTTCAGGGCGAAGCGTCTTTGAAACAGGCGCTGATTCGTGACAAACGCATCAATAATCTCTACATTCTCGCCGCCTCGCAAACGCGCGACAAGGATGCCTTGACTCAAGAAGGCGTGGGAAAAGTAATCGAAGATTTGAAAGAAGACGGCTTCGATTTCATTATCTGCGACTCGCCGGCGGGCATTGAAAAAGGCGCACAGTTGGCGCTGTATTATGCGGATGAAGCCATCGTCGTCACCAATCCGGAAGTGTCATCGGTGCGTGACTCAGACCGCATTCTGGGGATTTTGCAAGCCAAGTCGCGTCGCGCTGAAAACGGTGACGAACCGATTATCGAACACCTGGTGTTGACGCGCTACAACCCAACACGAGTGGAAACTGGTGAAATGCTGTCGGTGGAAGATGTGACCGAGCTGCTGAACATCAAACTGCTGGGGGTCATTCCAGAGTCTCAGCAGGTACTGAATGCGTCCAACTCCGGCGAGCCGGTCATTATGACAGAGGGCTCCGATGCCGCTCAGGCGTATAAGGATGTGGTGGATCGTTTCTTGGGCGAAGAGCTTGAGCATCGTTTTCTGACGGCTGAGAAAAAAGGCCTTTTCAAGAAAATATTCGGGAAGTAAGCCATGGCATTACTTGACTATTTACTGGGACAGAAAAAGAATAAATCCGCTAATGTGGCCAAAGACCGTTTGCAGATTTTATTGGCACATGAGCGTTCCGAACGAAAGGCACCGGATTATTTGCCGAAAATGCGCGAAGAAATTCTGCAGGTGATTTCCAAGTATGTGACCATTGATCAGGATCAGTTGCAGATTTCCGTGGACGAAGCCAATGGGTTTGAAGTGCTGGAATTGAATTTGGTGTTGCCGGATAAATAACGGCGGCTGATTTCATTGATGGGGTAAAATTAATGGGGTAATTTTAAAAGCCGCTGGGGAAGTACTTTCCTCAGCGGCTTTTTTGCCAGGCCTGGTATTTTTGGTGCTGAGGCTCTACGCCTGATTGGAGGCCGTTACGGCTTTTTTCAAGCGGTGATCGGCATAAAAGGCACCCAAAGGAATGAGTGCGGCAAAGAACATCAACGCGCCCAGTGACGGTTGAATGTGTTTTTTCAGCACCGCCCACAGCATGGTGAGGGTCAGCGAAATAAACAGTACCCCGTGCAGCGGACCGAGTACCTTCACGCCATAGGGCCAGTCGAGCTGATATTTAATGGGCACGGCCACAAAGACAAGCAACAGCAGCGCAATGCCGTCGAGAAAAGCCAGCCAGTAAAGCAGTTTGATATTTCCGTTCATAGTTGTTCCTATTCAGTTTGATTGAGTATTTTGCATAAAGCATCTTTATACAAGCATAAATGATTGTGATTTACATCATGCCAGAGTTCACGCTAGAGGAGTGTTAAAACACCCTTGAGGGATAAACGACTAGCCTTTCCGCCAGGCCTGGTCATTTAGCCTAGCCAAAATCACATGGCAAACATGGATGTATTTGGCGGATGGTTTATTTGCGTTATTGCCCAAGATACTGAATTTTCAAGATCGCGCCGAATAGCGGGTGGTCGAAGTAGTGCAACTCGCCGGATTTCACCTTGCGGGATTCACGCAATTCAAACCGCCAGAACGCGGGCAATTCGGCTTCGGTGAGGTGTTCGTTTTCAGCAAACGCCTGACGAATCCGTTTCGGGATGATTCGTTCCAGTTCCAAATCCAACTGGACGTGGGCAAAACGCGATTTGTAAAACAGCAAACTGCCCAGCAGCTTCGACTCGTAACTTTTTTCGGGCAGGGATTCAATGCGAATTAGGCGACTTTGGTTTTCCGGTTTGCCGTAGAGAACCCAGCCTTCATGATACAAAATGCGATAGCCGCGCTGGGTCGTCATTTTCCGAGCCTCACTGTTGAGCATCCGTTGGCTGGACGGCAGCGGCGTGAGACTGACGGCATTATCGATCCAGATGGGGGGAATTTCCGGCCAGTATTCTTCGGTCCAACCCCGCAAGGCGAGGCTTTCAAAAACAATGAGTTCCACCTGGTATTTGGGCAAGCCTTCGGCCTGGGCGTTTAGGGTGACACCCAAGCTTAGAAAAGAGGCGGTTATAAGACTGAAAAACAAACGTCTGATCATGCGTATTCCTTCTGGGCGGGTGAACTGGCAGGCGCTTGGTAGAGCGTCGCGGCAATGAGTTCAATGGCGGCGATTCGCTGTTGCATTTCGGGCATTGTATCGAAATATTTCAGTTCCGTCTGACCTTTTAATTGGTATTGTTTCGGATGCTTCTGAATCAGCTTGATCAATTCCAACGGGTCGATATTGGGGCTGTCGCCGAACTGAATGCGAATTTGACTGTCCGAAGCTTCCACTTTTTTCAGATTAAGCGGATCCACGGTGAGTTTGACCCGAGTGGCGGCGAAGAGGTGTTTGACTTGATCGGGCAGCAAGCCGAAACGGTCGATCATTTCCACCTCCAGTTCTTGTAACGCGCTGGCGCTGTCGGCACTGGCAATGCGTTTGTAAAACACCAGGCGGGTGTGAATGTCGGGCAGATAATGCTCGGGAATCAGCGCGGGGAGACCGAGTTCGATTTCCGGCCCCGTATGCAGCTTGGCTTCCAAGGCCGGTTGCTTGCCGGACTTGAGCGCTTTGACGGCGCGGTCGAGCAGCTCGGAATAGAGCCCGAAGCCGATTTCTTGAATCTGACCGGACTGACCGTCGCCCAGCAGTTCACCGGCTCCGCGAATTTCCAGATCGTGACTGGCAAGCATAAAACCGGCACCGAGGGTGTCGTGCTTGGCAATGGCGGCAAGGCGTTTTTCGGCATCGGCGGTCATCAAGGCTTTGCCCGCAGTAAACAGGTAGGCGTAGGCCTTGTGATGCGAACGCCCGACACGACCGCGCAACTGGTGCAATTGCGCCAGACCGAATTTATCAGCGCGATGTATAAGGATGGTGTTGGCAGTGGGAATGTCGATACCGGTTTCAATAATGGTGGTACAGACCAGGATGTTAAAGCGACGGTGGTAGAAGTTTTGCATCACCTGTTCCAATTCACGCTCGTGCATCTGCCCGTGGGCAACATCCACCTTGGCTTCCGGCAATAAGGCTCGCATTTCTTCGGCCATGTGTTCGATTTTATCCACATTGTTAAACAGCAGATAGATCTGACCACCGCGACGGATTTCCCGCAGGCAGGCCTCTTTGACCAGGTCTGGATTCCATTCTTGCACAAAGGTCTGCACCGCCAGACGTTTGGCGGGGGCGGTGGCAATAATGGACAGGTCGCGCAGGTCGTTCATCGCCATGTTCAATGTGCGTGGAATGGGCGTGGCGGTCATGGTCAGCACATCCACTTCGGTGCGCAGTTTTTTCAGCTGTTCTTTTTGGCGCACACCGAAACGGTGTTCTTCATCAATGATAATCAGGCCGAGGTGATCAAATTTCAGGTCGCCCTGAATCAACTTGTGGGTGCCAATGATGATGTCCACCTGATTGTTTTGCACCGCTTCGAGAATCTGTTTGGTTTCCTTGGCGGTTTGGAACCGCGATAGCCCTTCAATACGCACGGGCCAGTCGGCAAAGCGATTGCGGAAGTTTTCCAGGTGTTGCTGTGCCAGCAGGGTGGTGGGCACCAGCAAGGCGACCTGTTTGCCGGAATAGGCGGCGACAAAGGCGGCGCGCATGGCCACTTCGGTTTTGCCGAAACCGACATCACCGCAGATGAGACGATCCATCGGTTTGTCGGCACGCATATCGGCCAGAACCGCTTCAATGGCGGCTTCCTGATCGGGGGTTTCTTCAAAAGGGAAGCCCGCTTTGAAACGGGCGTAGGCTTCTTCGTCGGTTTCAAAGGCATGGCCAGGCCTGGCTTCTCGCTGGGCATAAATATCAAGCAATTCGGCCGCAACATCGCGTACTTTTTCGGCGGCCTTGCGCTTGGCTTTGTCCCACTTGTCGGAACCGAGCTTGTGCAATGGTGCCGTGTCGGCGCTGGCACCGGTGTAACGGCTGATGAGATGCAGGGCGGTGACCGGTACGTAAAGCTTGGCTTCGTCCGCGTACTCGATCATCAGGAATTCATGTTCTTCGCCCTGCAATGTCATGGTTTCCAGTCCGAGATAGCGGCCAACACCATGATCGAAATGCACGATCGGACTGCCGACATCCAGCTCGATCAGGTTGGAAACGGCGGTGTCGAATTCGGAATGTTTGCGCTTGCGGCGGCGTTTTTGGATCACGGTCTGGCCGAAAATCTGCTCTTCGGAGATGAGGCAGAAATCCGGTGTAAAAATCGACTCTTCCAGCGGACCAACCACAATTTGCAGGGATTCGGCGGCCTGTTTAAACCCCTTCCAGCCTTCCACTGTTTTAGGCGTTTTTCCTTTGAATTCCGGGTGTTTGCTGAGAAGTGTTAATAGCGTTTCACGGCGACCTGTGGATTCGGCACTGTATAAAATTCGGCCGCCGTATTCGTTTTGGTACTGATCAAGAAATGCATTCAATTTCGCCAACGGGTAATCGCCATGGGCGTTCAGGCTCAAGTCGGGCGTGGGCAAGGTTTGAAAGACGGTGACCGCCGAAGCCGAAGAAGCCCCTTTCGGTTCGATTTGAATGCGGTGGTGACGTTTAAGGGCGGCAAAGAGGTCGCTTTCGGATTGAATCAGTTCGTCCGGTGGTAACACTGGGTAATCGGGGTTGTGTCGCGCAATCTGATAGCGTTCCTGGTAATCCTGCCAGCTTTGCCGAATGGCGTCCTGCAACCCGGGTTGATTGAAAAACAAGCTGTTATCAGGGATGTAATCGAAGAGGGTGGCGGTTTCTGCGTGAAACAAGGATAAATAATATTCCAATCCGTCCAGCGTTTGACCCTTTTGAATGGCTTGATACAGCAAGGCCTGACGGGCTTCGTCACCAAAGGTTTGCCGAAAACGCTGTTTGAAACGCAGTAGCCCTTCAGGGTTAAGGTCGTATTCCTTGGCGGGCAGCAGTTCGATTTGATCGAGCTTGTCGGTGCTGAGCTGGGTTTCCGGGTCAAAGCTGCGGATGCTTTCGACCTCGTTATCAAACAAGTCGATGCGGTAGGGCACGCGACTGCCCATTGGGAAGAGGTCGATAATGGCACCGCGCACGGCAAACTCACCATGCTCCATCACCTGGCTGACGCGTTGATAACCACCACTTTCCAAACGTTGGGTAAAGGGTTCGGTGTCAAGGGTATCGCCGCACTTGAGCAGGAAGGTGTACTGCTCGATAAACGCGTGGGGGACAACTCTTTGCAGGAGGGTACTCACCGGCAGAATCAGAATGCCTTTTTCAGTCTGCGGGAGCTGGTAGAGGGTACGCAATCGCTGGGAAATAATGTCCTGATGCGGTGAAAACTGATCGTATGGTAGGGTTTCCCATTCAGGAAAGCTTAACACAGGCAGATCGTCTTCTCGAAAAAACGCCAGCGTTTCCTGGTAGCGATTGGCTTCGGCCATATCACGCGTGAGCAGAATCACCAGGCCTGGGTGTTTTTGAGCCTTGGTCATAATCGCCAGACTGGCCTCGGCCAGACCGTTTAAAGACCAGTGCGATAGGTGCCCTTTGAGCGGCACTTGGTCAGCGGACAGAAGAGAATAGGGGTTCGACATTGGATCGGTATATTGCATTAGGCTGTTTAAAACGGGCATTTTACCCCGAAAAGCCATAGATTGCTTTATATTGCTTTATTTTAGGGCGCGCGAGTGTTAAGGCACGGTTGATTAAATCCGTTTGTCAGGTTCGACTGAGCCTTCGGACGTCGTGTTGTTCGATGCTGCTATTTTAGAATGACGTTTCTGAAACATTCGACAGAAGGCGTTGTTGAATGCCTATAATAACGTCAAATAGGCTGCAAGGCCATGCGCTGGGTAGTTGAGGCTTTTATACAGAGGGTTTTGTTAAGAATGAATAGACGCTGGGCATATCAGTGGGTGCAGATTTTAAGCCACCATCATAGAATCGCCTTTTTATGGGTCGGCAGTCTCGGGCTGTTGGGAGGACTCGGCATGGTGCAATCGTCCACCCCATTGCAGATGGCGGATATCGGCCTCATCGGCTTGGCGTTGCTATTGATGAGCCTAATGGGCGCAAAGCTTATGGACTCCGTTAAAGCAGGCTTGCTGCTATTGGGGGGAAGTCTGGCGGTATTCGGCTTGGTGCTGGGGCTTGCAGGCTGGTTACAGCAACCGATGAACACCACCAGTGTGCTGGGCTGGGTGCTGCTGTTGGCGCTGACCATGAGTAATTTGATTCACATCCTGTCGGCACTGTTGCGGGAAATGGCGCGGGGTGCTTTTCAGCACGATGCGTTGGCGGAAGCCCTGCAGATGAATGTGATGCCGATTTTTCTCTCCAACCTCACTACGGCGCTGGGGCTTTGGGTCGCGGCACTTTACGATCCCGACTGGACGAGTGCCGCCTGGATTGTTCTGCTGGGCGCGGCAGTCAGTTATGCACTGATGTTAACCGCACTGCCACTGCTATTGTTGCGATGGTTTCTGGAATTTCGGGTAGGACACTATCAAGACCGACACGGCTTCAGAGCTTTGGCGGACTGGTTACAACAGCACCCGTTTCAGGTTCGTGTATTGCTGGCGCTTTCAGTGTTGGCGCTGGCGTTCAGTTTCGCCTATCTGTGGCCACGCCTGGACGGACTCTATGCCATCGGCTGGATGTTATTGAGCAGTTTTGCCGTGTTATTAGTATTTTGGCAGGATGTAAAAATAACTTTTATGACGCTTGGCAGCAGTTTAGTGGCCATTATTTTGGTCGTGGCGGGCTTTTTTCTTGTGCAGCAAACCAAGATGATTTCAGCGGTGGTTCTGGTTGTGCCGTTGGGCATTGTGCTGGACGATGCGATTCACTATTTTTCCCGCTACTTGAAGTCTAAAAGAGGCTATTTCAACGATTCGGAATCCTGTCACCGATACGCGCTAGCCAGTGTGGGCAAGCCGATTTGGGCCACCACGCTTATTTTGATGTGCGGGTTATTGGTGCTCAATTTTAGCTCAAATATTCTGGTGCAACAGGCCGCTTTTGTGGCCTTATTTTCGATATTATTGGCTTCTTATGTGACGCTGGTTTTGTGGCCTGCGCTCAGTTTGCAGTCAACGAAAGCGTCCCGCTAATAAATTTTATTCTTAAGGATAAGCAAAATCTATTCACCCACATTCGAAAAATTTATTTTTATTTTGCGAATAAATCGCTCATTATTTCCGCGTAGATAAACTTCTGTACCCGATTGGAGTTCTTGAACAACCCGGTGTCCTCCAGTAAACTTATTGACTGTAACAAGGTCGCGAAGCTATGTAACGCGGGATGTTTGAGCAATTTTTGAGAGACGAGTGAAAAGGAACAAAAAATGGCAACAATTGTTGTAGTAGGATCCAGCACCGGCGGTTTACCCATGGCTTACGACATTCGTAAGCATCTAAGCAAAGAGCATACAGTCAAGGTCGTGAATGCGATTGATGAGTTTAATTTTGTCCCTTCCAACCCTTGGGTCGCGGTGGGCTGGCGTAAACCGGAAGACATTTCATTCAAATTGGAACCGCACCTGACCCGCAAAGGGATTGAGTTTTATCACCAAACAGTCACCCAGCTGGACGCACCCAATAACAAAATCACCTTGGATGACGGTGCCGAAATGGAATACGACTACCTAGTACTGGCCACTGGCCCGGCATTGGCGTTTGACGAAGTCGAAGGTTTTGGCCCGAAAAGTCATGGCGGCCACACCGTTTCCGTTTGTACCACCCCGCATGCGTCTGAAGCCTATGATCAATGGGAAGAATTCTGCAAAAACCCTGGTCCGATCGTTGTGGGTGCGGTGCAGGGCGCCTCTTGCTACGGCCCGGCGTATGAATTTGCCATGATTATGGAAACCGATTTGCGTAAGCGTAAAATTCGCAGCCAAGTGCCGATGACGTTTGTGACTTCTGAGCCTTATATCGGTCATTTAGGTCTGGGCGGTGTGGGCGACTCCAAAGGATTGATGGAAACAGAAATGCGTAACCGTCACATCAATTGGATCTGTAACGCCAAGGTCACCAAAATCGAAGATGGCAAAATGTACGTTGACGAGCACAACAACAAGGGTGAAGTGATTGATCAGCATGAGCTGCCATTCAAATACTCCATGATGTTACCAGCGTTTAAAGGGTCTAAATTCCTGCAAGAGTTGGCCGAGCCGGAAAACATGGGCGGGCCCTTGGTCAACCCGCGCGGTTTCGTTAAGGTT
Organism: Hydrogenovibrio sp.; assembly: GCF_049975065.1. GTDB lineage: Bacteria > Pseudomonadota > Gammaproteobacteria > Thiomicrospirales > Thiomicrospiraceae > Hydrogenovibrio. The sequence continues at coordinate 24,245 of NZ_JBNGDN010000008.1, read as the reverse complement.
GATAACTTCAGCCGTAATCCAACCTATCACAATATTTACGCTCTGGGTGTGGGGATCGCCATTCCGCCAGTGGAAGCAACGCCTGTTCCGGTGGGAACGCCAAAAACGGGCTTGATGATTGAGTCTATGGTAACGGCCATCTGTCACAATATCGAAGCGAACCTGGCTGGCAAAGAGCCGGATTCCGAACCGACTTGGAACACCGTCTGTCTGGCCGATATGGGTGACACCGGTGCCGCTTTTGTGGCGTTACCGCAAATCCCGCCTCGTAACCTGACCTGGGCAAAACGTGGCAAGTGGGTGCACTTGGCTAAAATCGCCTTTGAAAAATACTTCATTCGTAATATGAAAGCCGGTAACTCCGAGCCGATTTACCAGAAGTATATTATGAAAATGCTGGGCATCAACCGTTTGAAATCCGATAAATAATTCGATTTGATCCCGATTTGAAACGCCCTCTTTATGAGGGCGTTTTTGTTTCTGTAGTGAAGAATCCTGCGGGCGTTAAAGTCATTGTTCCTGTTTGGCTTTGCTTTATAATACCGCCATGAATTTAGTCACAACGCTCTATTACCTGGACTTGCTCGGCACAGCGGTGTTTGCCCTGACCGGCTTGCTGGCGGCCAGTCGAAAACAGCTGGATCTGTTCGGTGCCATTGTCATTGCGATGGTAACGGCGGTGGGCGGTGGCACTTTGCGCGATTTGATACTGGATCAACCCGTATTCTGGCTATCGCAAAACATTTACATTTACATAGTGGTGCTGGCAACACTGTTTCTGTTTTTCTATGCGCGTGTACGGCATTTGCCGGTCAGATTATTGCTGTTTTTGGACGGCTTAGGCCTGGCGGTATTCAGTGTGATCGGGGCTCAAAAGGCCATGGCGCTCGGTTTGTCCGATCCCATTGTCATTATGACCGGCATTATGACCGGCGTGGTTGGCGGGGTGATTCGCGATGTTCTGATGGGCGAAGTGCCGTTGATTTTTCGCAAAGAAATTTATGCCACCGCCTCGTTTGTTGGCATCAGTACCTTGTTGCTGTTGTCCGATTGGGGGCTTTCCATGGACGCTTCGGTCATTATTTCCATTCTGGTTATTTTCAGTTTGCGCATCTGGGCGATCCTGAACAATATCGGCCTGCCTGTTTTTCAACCCATTCACTCCCAGGACTGATCCAAGAGACGGACTTATGTTTAAATTGCCTTTCGAATTATTGCTGGGAATGCGCTATACCCGCGCCAAAAAACGCAACGGATTTATTTCGTTTATTTCGCTGTCGTCGATGATCGGCATCGCACTGGGGGTGACAGCGCTGGTGACGGTGATGTCGATTATGAATGGGTTTCAGCAGGAGCTTCGTGACCGTATTCTGGACATGACCGCGCACATGACCCTGTCGGAGCGTGGTGAACGGTTACACCATTGGCAGGATCTGTACGGCATCGTGAAAACCCTGCCACACGTTACTGGCGCGGCTCCGAATGCGTCCGGGCAGGGGATGCTGACCGCCGGAGACCAAGTGAAAGGCGTGCTGGTGCGCGGGGTTTTGCCGGAATATGAAGGGCAGGTGGCGGATGTGGCCGACAAAATGCAATATGGTCAACTGGCGGATTTGAAGTCGCGTGATTACAACATTATCCTCGGCAGCGAGCTGGCGAATGCGCTGGGGGTTTCCATCGGTGACAAGGTGACTCTGGTGGCGCCGCAGGCTTCGGTGTCCCCGTTGGGAATCATGCCGCGACTGAAGCGTTTTACGGTGAGCGGCGTGTTTGAAGTCGGCATGCACGAATACGACAGCGCTTTGGCATTGGTGCATTTAGAAGATGCGCAACGAGTGTTCAAACTCGGGTCGGCGGTGACCGCGCTGCAGTTACGATTGGACAATATGTTCGAGGTGCGCACGGTGCGCCACGAAATCAGCAATCGCATCGATCAGGTGCTGTACATTCGAGACTGGACGCAACAGCATGCCAACTTTTTCAAAGCGATTGAAATGGAAAAGCGCATGATGTTTATTGTGCTGGCGCTAATCATTATGGTGGCGGCGTTTAATATCGTTTCCACCATGGTGATGGTGGTGACGGACAAACAAAAAGACATTGCGGTATTACGCACCATCGGCGCGAGTCCGGCAAGCATTCAGACCATTTTTATGGTGCAGGGATTAATTATTGGTGTGATGGGTGCGGTTCTCGGCATTTTGGGCGGTGTGGTCATTTCATTGAATCTGGATGTGATTGTGCCGTTCATTGAACAGCTTTTTGGTTTTGAGTTTTTCCCTGCGGACATTTATTACATCAGTAAGATTCCGTCCGATCTTCACTGGGAAGATGTTTGGGTGGTGTCAGGCCTGGCGTTTGTGCTAACACTGCTGGCCACCATCTATCCGGCACGCCGTGCGGCCAAAACACAACCTGCCGAGGCATTACGTTATGAATAATGATCTGAACACTAGCATCCTTGAGGCCACACAGTTAGAAAAAGAATACCGGGACGGCAAACTGGTGACGCCGGTGATTAGGGACTTAAATTTCAGCCTGGAAACAGATGAAAAGGTGGCGATTGTCGGCAGTTCCGGTTCTGGTAAAAGTACCTTGCTTCATTTACTTGCTGGCTTGGATTCGCCGACTGGCGGCGAGGTAAAACTGATGGGACAGGCCTTTTCCGCACTGGGAGAAGTCAAGCGCGGGCGTTTGCGCAACCAGTATATGGGATTTGTGTATCAATTCCATTTTCTGTTGCCGGAGCTGACGACACTGGAAAATGCTATGTTGCCGTTGCGCGTGGCGCGGCATCCTGCCAAGCAAGCACAGCGCGAAGCCACCGAGTTACTGGAACGTGTCGGTTTAGGCCACCGGCTGCACCATAAACCGGCTGAACTGTCGGGGGGCGAACGCCAGCGGGTCGCCATTGCTCGCGCACTGATTACACGTCCGGCTTGCATTCTTGCGGATGAACCCACCGGTAACCTAGACGAAACCTCAGCGCAAACCGTATTCGACCTGATGCTGTCGCTGAATCAAGAACGCCAAACCGCCTTAGTGGTGGTTACGCACGACTTGGCACTGGCCGCGAAAATGGATCGACAGTATCAATTAACGGAAGGTCGTTTTGTCACCCCCTCGCAAGCACCCACAGCGCCTTCAATTCCTTCATTCTCTTCAAACTCTGACAAACCATGTTAAGCATTCAAGCAATTACGCTGATGGCCGGCACCAAATGTCTGCTGGAAAATGCTTCTTTGGTGGTGCATCCTGGGCAAAAAATCGGTTTGATCGGAGCCAATGGCGCGGGCAAGTCCACTTTGCTGAAAGCCATTCTCAACGAAACACCCCTTGATGCAGGAAGCATCAATCTGCCCGAGAACTGGCAAATCGGCTATGTGGAACAGGAGCAGAACCGGCTGCATTGGACGGTTCTGGATTACGTGACGCATGGGGACTCCCTCTATGCAAATGCACGTGATCAAATTGAACAGGCCGAACGCGACAACCACCACGATCACTTGGTGGCGGCTTACGATGCGCTGGATCGCATTCAAGGCTATGATGTCCCCATCAAAGCGCAGCACTTGCTTTTTGGTCTCGGGTTTAAAGCGTCGGACTTTCATCAACCGCTTTCGTCTTTTTCCGGTGGTTGGCAGGTGCGGCTAAAATTGGCACGCGCCTTAATGCAACGTGCGGATCTATTGCTGCTGGATGAGCCGACGAATCACTTGGACATTGAAGCGGTGTCTTGGTTGATTCAATGGCTTAAATCCTACCCCGGTGCCGTCATGACTATTTCGCACGATCGTTATTTTTTGGATGAGGTGGTGCAGGGCATCGCGCAACTGGCACAGGGGCGCATTCAATATTTTACCGGTAATTTTGCGGCCTTCGAGCGTCAACGCAATGAACAGCTGATGCAGCAGCAGGCGTTGCACGACAAGCAAAAACAGCAGATGCAGCATTTAAAATCCTTTATCGAACGCTTCAAAGCCAAAGCCTCCAAGGCAAAACAGGCGCAAAGCCGTGTCAAAGCATTGGAACGAATCGAACAGGTGGCCGCCGTTCAGGCCACGAATCCTTTTCAATTTCAACTGGCCGAGCCGGATCACTTACCCGATCCGATGTTAACAACGGAAGATCTGTACTTTGCTTATGGTGATACCACCATTCTGGAAGGCGTTTCGCTGACGCTGCGAGCCGGAGACCGCATTGGGCTGGTGGGCGTGAATGGTTCGGGGAAGTCCACTTTGCTGAAACTGTTGATTCAAACCCTCGAACCGCAGCAGGGACGCGTTCGCTACAGCAAGGGTTTAAAAATCGGCTATTTTGCCCAGCATCAGTTGGAAGCACTCAAGCTTGATAGCACGCCCCTAGCCCATTTGCAGGCCTTGGGAGACACACTGATGAAAACCGTGACGGATCAAGAAGGGCGTGATTTTCTGGGGCAATTTGGGTTTGGGCATGATAAGGCGCTGGATCCGGTCAAACATTTTTCCGGTGGTGAAAAAGCGCGTTTGAGTCTGGCCTTGATGGTGTATCAGAAACCCAATCTGGTGATTATGGACGAGCCAACCAACCATCTGGACATGGAAACCCGGGATGCGTTGGAGATGGCCTTGCAGGCATTCTCCGGTGCACTGATTCTGGTCACCCACGACCAACATTTGCTGTCGAGTCTGGTGGATCAGTTTTGGTGGGTACATGATGGGGAGGTGGCGCGTTATTCCGGCGATCTGGAAACCTATTTGCAGCAGCGACTAAAGCGATTGAAAGAACAGCAGGCCAACCTGAAACAAGCATCCGCCAGGCCTGGTGAAACCCACGAGAATGCCCTTGCGACCAATAAAAAAGCCCAGCGACAAGAAAATGCGCAATCGCGCAAACGCTTAAAAGAGGCGACTCGCACACAGACTAAACGACTCGCACAGGTGGAAAAGGCGTTATCCACCGCTCAGACCGAACTGACCGACATTCATGCGCAAATGGAAGCGCCTGGACTCTATGAAAGCAGCCGTTCGGACGAACTGACGGGGTTATTAAAAGATGAAGCACGACTGACTGCCGAAATCGAGACGCTTGAAGACGAATGGTTGCTTCTGGAGGCGGAGATTGAAGAGATTACGACGACCTTTATGACCATTACCTGAAACCGTAAAACACACCCACAAAAAAGGCCGCGAATCGCAGCCTTTTCGAACTAATTCAGGTTACAAGTTAGCAGTTTCGGAAAGCGCAACCGTGCTTTAAGCCGAACTTGCGCAGGAAAAACACCATTGGGCAAAAACCTGTAAAACCGGAAATAAGGAGGTTCAGACCAATGAAACCGGTCAAAAGCAGCCACAAAGGGGAAAAATAATACGCCAGAATGGCCGACAATAACACCATTGTGCCAACCATTAACATCATGAACTTTTCGATTACCATGTTACATCCTCTTGGTTTGAATTGAAGCCCTTGCCGACATGACGCTTCCAGAGCCGATTGCACACCCATGTCCACGCCCATATTCAATAGGGAATCGCTGACGGGCACGCTTGAAAGCCACCATTCAGCCCTGCACGCTTGGCAGAAATTTAAGCAGCTGATATTATCATACTTGGCGCACTGAACAAAAGTATTTGCGTATTTCACGTCAATATTTCCGGGCTATGTCTTTCTTTAATTTCACAAAATCGGTATAATTATGCGTTTATTTTATATGCCGCCGAACAGAGGCTTTTGGTTACCGAAACCGGTGCCGCTCTGTTCACGTTCTGGATTTTAAACTTTTGAGATTAAGCACATGCAAGTAACAGTAGAAAAGCCGGAAACCGGCCTTGAACACAAAATCAACGTCACGCTTCCTGCAGGCGATCTGGATAGCCGAGTGGAAAAACGTCTCGCTCAGATGCGTCGCACCGTTAAAATGGATGGTTTCCGTCCCGGTAAAGTGCCGATGAACATCGTCAAAAAGCGTTACGGTGGTCAAGTGCGCCAGGAAATGATGGGGGAAACGGTACAACAGTCTTTCTATGACGCGCTTGCTAAAGAGTCTCTAAACATTGCCGGTTATCCGCAATTCCAAGATTTGGACGAAAAAGACGGCCAAATCGTATTTTCAGCCACGTTTGAAATCTTTCCCGAAATCGACCTGCCGGACTTCTCAAGCTTGACCATCGAAACCATCCAGTCTGAAATCAGTGACAAAGATGTGGACGATATGGTGACTAAATTGCGTGAGCAAAAAATGGCTTGGAAAACGGCAAGTGCAGCGAAAAAAGCGCGTGAAGGCGAGCAAGTCATCATCGACTTCGTCGGCAAAAAAGACGGTGTGGAATTTGAAGGCGGAAAAGCGGAAAACGTGCCTTTGGTTCTCGGTTCTGGTCGCATGATCCCCGGTTTTGAAGACGGAATTATCGGCATGAAGAAAGGCGAAGAAAAAACCATTGAAGTCACCTTTCCAGAAAATTATCAATCGGACGAATTGAAGGGTCAAACCGTTACCTTCGACATCACGGTGCATTCGGTGCAAAAACAAGTCTTGCCGGAAATTGACGAAGAATTTGTTAAGTCGTTTGGCATTGAAGACGGTCAAGAAGAAAGCTTGATGAAGGAAATTCGCGCCAATATGACCAAAGAACTGGCACGCGCCGTTGAAAACCAGAATCGTTCAGCCGTTTTGGATGCGCTGGCCGAAAAAGCCGATTTTGAAGTGCCGCAATCCTTGATTGATCAGGAGGCGTCTTCGTTGATGCAACGTCAGGCAGAACAATTTAAGCAACAGGGATTGGATCCACAGCAGCTGGGCTTAACCCCTGAAACCTTTAAAGACGAAGCCAAAAACCGCGTTAAAATTGGTTTGGTGCTCGGTGAAGTGATTAAAGCGCACAAGATTGAAGCCACGGATGAAGCCCGTAAGGCGTTTATTGAAGACCAGGCGGCGGCTTATGAAGACCCGAAAGAAGTGATTGACTGGTATGCCAGCAACCCACAGGCAATGAAAGAAATTGACGCCATTTTGGTGGAAAAAGAAATTGCCAATACCATTCTGGAAAAGGCCAAGGTCAAACAAGTGGTTAAGTCTTTTGAAGAGGTTGTGCGTCCAGCCGCTTAATGTCCGGTTTGACGGTTAAAAACTTAACGTTTGCTGCGGAATGAGGTCGTTTTGTAGCAAGGTTAAGTTTTTTTTACCTGATAAAACGCTAAGATAGCGCAAATACTCCATAATTGCCGTGTCACTGAAACGCAACGCTTCTCTCTGCGGAATTGGCGTTGCTCAGATTCGAACAAACGCTTCTGACTTCGTTCAAAGCGGCACAAAACTGTAAAAATAACAAAAGGTTAACTTGAATGCATTCCACACCGATCCAAGACGCTCTGATTCCAATGGTTATCGAACAAACCAGCCGTGGTGAACGTTCGTTTGATATTTATTCCCGCTTGTTGAAAGAGCGCGTCATTTTTTTGGTGGGGCAGGTTGAAGACCACATGGCCAACTTAATTGTGGCACAGATGCTGTTTCTGGAATCCGAAAACCCGGATAAAGACATTCACTTGTACATTAACTCGCCTGGCGGCAGTGTAACTGCGGGCATGGCCATTTACGACACCATGCGCTTTATCAAGCCGGATGTGAGTACCATGTGCGTGGGTCAAGCGGCGAGCATGGGGTCTTTTTTGCTTTCTGCTGGTGCCGAGGGCAAGCGGTTTGCATTGCCGAATTCACGGGTGATGATTCACCAGCCTTTGGGCGGTTTTCAAGGGCAGGCGTCCGACATTGAAATCCATGCGAAAGAAATCATTCAAATCAAAGGGCGTTTAAATCAAGCTTTGGCTGATCATACCGGACAGCCTTTGGAAGTCATTGAGCGTGACACGGATCGCGACAATTTTATGAGCGCCCAACAGGCTTGCGACTATGGATTGGTCGATAAAGTATTAACACGCCGCTAAGAAAAGAAGGATAAAACTGACCGATGAGTGAAAAGAACCTATATTGTTCGTTCTGTGGAAAAGCACAGGACGAGGTGAGAAAATTAATTGCCGGCCCTTCTGTGTACATTTGTGATGAATGCGTGGAATTGTGTAATGACATTTTAAAAGAAGAGTTCGGTGAAGAGGAGTTCAACCGTTTCGAACTCGACAAATTGCCAACACCCCATGAAATTAGCCAGATTCTGGATGACTATGTCATCGGCCAGAACCATGCCAAAAAGGTGCTGTCTGTGGCGGTTTACAACCATTACAAGCGGCTTCAGAACGGCTATCAAAAAGATGATGTGGAACTCAACAAAAGTAACATTCTACTGATTGGCCCGACCGGTTCCGGGAAAACACTGCTGGCGCAGACGATGGCTCGATTGCTGGATGTGCCTTTTGCCATAGCGGATGCGACCACTCTGACAGAAGCCGGTTATGTCGGTGAAGATGTTGAAAGCATCGTATTAAAGCTATTGCAGAGTTGTGACAATGAGCCGGAAAAAGCCGAGCGTGGTATTATTTACATCGATGAAATCGATAAAATCACGCGCAAATCCGAAAACCCTTCCATTACGCGCGATGTTTCTGGGGAAGGGGTGCAACAAGCCTTATTAAAGTTAATTGAAGGCACCGTTGCCAACATTCCGCCACAAGGTGGGCGTAAACACCCGAATCAGGACATGATTCAAGTCGATACATCTAAAATTCTCTTTATCGTTGGGGGGGCTTTTGAAGGGCTGGACAAGCTGATTGAGCAACGCACCGATAAAAATGTCGGTATCGGTTTTTCGGCGGAAGTGAAATCTCAAGAGACGAAAGCCAGCCTTTCCGAACGTTTCCAGAATATTGAGCCGGAAGATCTGGTCAAATTCGGGTTAATTCCTGAGTTTGTCGGTCGCCTACCGGTAGTGGCCGCACTGGAAGAACTGGACGAAAAAGCCCTGATCCAGATTTTGACTGAACCCAAAAATGCATTGGTAAAACAGTATCAGAAAATGTTTGAATTGGAAGGGGCGGAACTGCAGTTCCGTAAAGAGGCGTTAGCGGAAATCGCAAAAATGGCGATCGAGCGTAAGACAGGCGCACGTGGTCTCAGATCGATTTTGGAAAAAACATTGCTTGATACGATGTACGATTTACCGAGCTTGCAAAATGTTGAAAAAGTCATTGTCAACAAAGCGGTTATCCGTGGCACTAAAAAACCGATGTTAATGTACGAAGACACCGAAAAAGCATCGGGCGAGTAACGCAACCGGTGTGCTTCACGAAATTTCCTAGCCCGAATGTTTTATGAATTTGTGCTGAGATTGCGCAGTACATTGTTTTCACAAGGAAATTTTCGAACAAGTGCCGACTCCCTGATTACGGCCGACTGAGAAAATATTGCTTGTGGAATCAAGGAGCAAGCAAGGTCGGTGCAAATTTGTGAAATATTCGGGCTAGCTTGGTCGCTACAGATTTATAAACTGTTCGGGCTAATAATAACGAGAAAAACTGGAAGGCATCATGGACATAGACCAAATTGAATTCAAAACCAATGTATTTGTGCTGGCGCTTAGGGATGTCGTGGTATTCCCTGGGATGGTTGTGCCTTTATTCGTGGGGCGCCCTAAATCCATGAACGCTTTGAACGCGGCCATGAAAGAAGACAAGCAAATTTTTCTGGTAACGCAAAAAAACGCAACGGAAGAAACGCCAAGCTTGGATAACCTCTATCGTATTGGCGTCATGGCCAATATTTTGCAGTTACTGAAACTGCCTGACGGCACGCTTAAAGTACTGGTCGAAGGCGTCAAGCGTTTTGAATTACTCGGTTTGAACAGTGAAGACGCTTATTTGACCGGCGACATCCAACAGGTTACTTCGGATGAAAGTTTGGATAACGATGGCGTGATTCTGGTGCGAACCATTCAGGAACGCTTTCAGGACTATGCCGATCTCAAGAAAAAAATCCCATCGGAAGTCCAGAAAAGCATTCAAAAAACCAATGATCCCAATCGTTTGGTGGACACCATTTCCGCGAATCTAAAGCTGGGCATTGAAGAAAAGCAACAATTGTTGGAGATCCTATCGATCAACGACCGTTTGGAGCACATCCTCAACACCATTGAAACCGAAATTGATTTATTGGAATCGGAACAGCGCATTCATTCGCGCGTGAAGAAAAAAATGGATCAAACCCAGCGAAACTTCTATCTCAACACCAAGCTGCAAGCCATCCACGAAGAGCTAGGCGAAGCCTCTGAAGACGGCGTGAGTGAAGCCACCAAACTGAAAGAACAAATCGAGTCGGTGGGCATGACCACCGAGGCACAAAAGGTAGCCGAGGAAGAGTTGAAGAAACTGAAAATGATGTCGCCGCAGTCTCCCGAAGCCAATATTATTCGCACCTATCTGGAATGGATGGTCTCTCTGCCGTGGAAGAAACGCAGTCGGGTGTCCAACGACCTTCAGAAAGCGCAAACCATTTTAGATAAACAGCATTACGGGCTGGAAAAGGTCAAAGAACGCATCATTGAATACTTGGCCGTGCAAAAACGCGTCAAGAAAATGAAAGGGCCGATTCTGTGTTTGGTCGGACCACCGGGGGTGGGGAAAACCTCTTTGGCACGTTCCATTGCCGAAGCGACCAATCGCCACTATGTGCGGATGTCCTTGGGTGGCGTGCGCGATGAAGCGGAAATCCGTGGGCATCGTAAAACCTATCTGGGCGCTTTACCGGGACGCGTGATTCAGAAAATGAAAACCGCCGGGACACGTAACCCACTGTTTTTACTCGATGAAATCGACAAAATGGCACGCGACCATCGTGGCGACCCTGCCAGTGCTTTGCTGGAAGTGCTCGATCCGGAACAGAATAAAGCCTTTAACGATCATTATTTGGAAGTCGATTACGATTTATCCGATGTGATGTTTGTCGCCACGTCCAACTCAATGGACATCCCTGAACCGTTATTGGATCGTATGGAAATCATTGATCTGGCCGGTTACACCGAAAACGAAAAGCTGAATATCGCTTCCAAACACTTACTGCCGCGTGAAATGAAGGATCACGGCCTGAAAGCCAATGAAATCGAAATACCGAATGCCTCCATTCTCCAGATCATCCAAACCTACACACGCGAATCCGGTGTGCGTTTATTGGATCAAAAACTGGCCAAAATTTGTCGAAAGTCCGTTAAGGAAATCGTCACCGGCGAAGCGACGCCCCCCATCAAAGTTTCGCCCGACACCCTTGAGAAATACCTCGGGGTAGCCAAATACCGCATTGGTCTTGCGGAAGATAAAAACCAAATCGGTCAGGTAACCGGATTGGCTTGGACACGCGTTGGCGGCGATTTATTGCGTATAGAAGCCACGGCCATGCCCGGCAAAGGCAAAAACACCTCCACCGGACAGCTTGGCAGCGTCATGCAGGAATCCACGCAAACAGCCATGAGCGTGATACGCAGCCGCAGCAAAGAACTGAGGCTGGAAGACGACTTTTACGAAAAGCAGGACATTCACCTCCACTTTCCAGAAGGCGCTATTAAGAAAGACGGCCCCAGTGCGGGAATTGCCATTTGTACCGCCATTGCATCTGTGTTGACACAAACTCCTGTACGCTCAGATGTGGCAATGACCGGAGAAATTACCCTGCGCGGCGAAGTGCTGCCCATTGGCGGTTTGAAAGAAAAACTGCTGGCCGCAGCTCGCGGTGGCATTAAAACAGTATTGATTCCATATGAAAATGTACGGGATTTATCGGAAATCGCGGATGAAGTGAAATCCGGTTTGGACATTCACCCCGTGCAATGGATCGATGAAGTGTTTAAAATAGCGTTGGAGTCTTGGCCACCGGCTGGGATAGAAGCAGGCGGCCTTTCCGACATCAGCTTAAACGATCCCGAAATGGATACCGCCATCGTCAATGAAGAGTCTGCAGGTCAAATTTTAAAAAAAGGCACCAAAAGACACTGAAAATGCAACTTTTCAACCGGTAAAGGCTTGACAGTAAATATTCAACGCTGATATAACTACGTCTAGCCTTAACTGGGTGGTAAAGAATACTTAAAACCTTATGGAGAAACTTACATCATGAATAAAACCGAATTAGTAAGTGCGATCGCGGAAGAATCTGGATTGACGAAGACCGATGCGGCCAAAGCACTGGAAGCAACCGTTGCGACGGTCACCAAAGCACTGAGCTCAGGCGACTCTGTGGCCATTATCGGCTTTGGCACCTTCAAAGTCGGCGAACGTTCCGCACGTACCGGTCGCAACCCTCAAACCGGTGCTGAAATGCAGATCCCTGCAGCAAAAGTCCCCAAGTTCACAGCCGGTAAAGCCCTAAAAGACGCTGTTAACTAAGACCGAATCGAAAATTCTTAGGCTGAAGCCCCCGTAATTAAGTGAAATCAATGGCTTAATTACGGGGGCTTTTTTGATGGTGTAACTGTCGAGTCGTCTTGTCAAAAAGATGTCAAAAAACCGACCAAAAACGTTTGACAACGTCATCGGAGTACTTATAATACGCCCATCAGTTAAGGCAAGCTCAGACAGCGTCTGAAACGGCTTTAAACGCAGAAGGATTGTCAAGATTGGGTGATTAGCTCAGCTGGGAGAGCATCGCCCTTACAAGGCGAGGGTCACTGGTTCGAACCCAGTATCACCCACCAATTTTGATTCAATTCGGAGTGGTAGTTCAGTTGGTTAGAATACCTGCCTGTCACGCAGGGGGTCGCGGGTTCGAGTCCCGTCCACTCCGCCATTTTTTTGCACTGATTAGAATTGTTTTATACGGTTCGGGTGATTAGCTCAGCTGGGAGAGCATCGCCCTTACAAGGCGAGGGTCACTGGTTCGAACCCAGTATCACCCACCA
>NZ_JBNGDN010000008.1:5756-11333 GCF_049975065.1 Hydrogenovibrio sp. | reverse complement strand
GAGCATCGCCCTTACAAGGCGAGGGTCACTGGTTCGAACCCAGTATCACCCACCATTATCGTTAAATCATTCACAAATGCTTTAAGCCGAGTTGTTTGAAACATTTTTTTCCTGTTCGGAGTGGTAGTTCAGTTGGTTAGAATACCTGCCTGTCACGCAGGGGGTCGCGGGTTCGAGTCCCGTCCACTCCGCCATTTATCGTTTTTCGATAGCCTTTCTATTACGACACTTTCTTAAATTTTCCTATCAAACTCGATCTGTCTTTTTTCACCGTTTTGCCTCAAACTCTTTGCTTGAGTTTTTACCAACCTTTTAACGCACCGCCTCCCCATCATCACCATCTCAGATAAACCACAGATAAAAAACCACAGATAGCCCCCAGACATCGACGCCCTAATGTGTCACCACTCGGGTTAGGACAAAAAAAAGCCCCTTAGGGAGCTTTGTATGAAAATGACCAGGCCTGGTCATTTTGGGTACGAGCGATCAGCTGCTGGCTGTGGTGTTGTAACCGCCGTCCACATAGGTGACTTCACCGGTGATGCCGGACGCGAGATCCGAGCAAAGAAAAGCGGCGGTGTTGCCGACTTCTTCAATGGTCACATTGCGACGCAGCGGGGTTGCGGCGGCCGCTTTGTCCAGCATGCTGCGGAAATCTTTAATGCCGGAGGCGGCGAGGGTGCGGATCGGCCCCGCGGATACGGCATTGACGCGAATGCCATCTTGTCCGAGATCGGCTGCTAAATAACGCACCGTGGCCTCCAGAGAGGCTTTGGCAATGCCCATAACATTGTAATTTGGAACAGCTCTTTCCGCGCCGAGGTAAGTCACCGTCATCACCGAACCGCTGTTCTTCTTGAGCAGCTCGTAACCCCCTTTGGTCAAGGCTGTCAGACTGTAGGCGGAGACATCGTGTGCAACAGAGAAACCAGACCGGGTCGAAGCGTCAATCATTCGACCTTCCAGCTCTTCGCGGGGCGCAAAGGCGACCGAATGCACCAGAATGTCCAAGCCATCCCACTGCTGCCCCAGTTCGGCAAACACCTGCTCGATCTGCTCATCAGAGGTGACATCCAGCGGCAAAACGATTTGACTGCCCAGTTCTTCGGCAATTTTTTCCACGCGACTTTTCAATTTTTCGGTCTGATAGGTAAGGGCAATCTCCGCACCTTGCTCATGCATTTGCTTTGCAATACCGTAGGCAATGGACTTATTGTTCGCTACCCCGACAATTAACGCTTTTTTTCCGGTTAAAAACCCCATTTTCACTCCTTTTGTCATCGCATGTTTCAATGTAAATTGTGTCTTATTAATCGGCTCATTATAACGCCAAAACTCGCTATAATGGTTAGGTTTCTTTAATGTTACAATGTGAACCATATGTTTCAATGGCGTCGTGTTTTTACGAAAAATAGCCATTCCTACAACATAATCGGAGCCTCTCAAAAAAGTGAATCGGGCATGAACGATCGGACAATTCAAATAATGCATGGATTATTTAAAGGCGTTTTAGCCTGGATTGCCGTGGTGGTGTTGGCGGGGTCAGTCGGTGGATGCGGCGTGGATCGCTGGAACAGCCCCTATGAACTTTCCATGGTCGAAAGACCGGTTTTATTTTCCGCTTTTTCTTCCCGCCCAAAACATTTGGATCCGGTTGTTTCTTACAACGCCAATGAATGGTCGATCATCAGTCAAGTGTATGAACCACCCTTGCAATACCATTACTTCAAACGCCCCTACACGCTGGAACCTTTAACGCTCACCACCATGCCAGAAGTGGTTTACCTGAATGCCAATGGCGAGCCGGTTCCGGAAGGCTCGGAACAGGTGGCGTTTACGGAGTACCGTCTGACACTGAAACCCGATATTTTTTATCAGCCACACCCGGCCTTTGTCAAAAATGCCGATGGCGAACCGGCACTGGTGCCCCTGACAGCCAAGCCGCTAGAGCAAATTCGCACACTGGAAGATATTCAACCCACCGACACCCGCACGCTGACGGCGGAGGATTACGCTTATGCCATTAAGCGTATGGCGGTGCGCAGTCATCATTCGCCCATTCTGGGCACCATGAAACCGTTTATCGTAGGCTTGGAAAACTTTTCCGAGAAGGTATCTGCCGAACCAATTTCAGTGAAGGCGTTACGCAAAGCGGAAATTCCGGGGGTTCAGGTGGTGTCCGAGCGGACGCTTCACATTCGCATTCATGGGGTTTACCCGCAGTTTATTTATTGGTTAAGCATGAACTTTTTTGCCCCGATTCCGTGGGAAGCGGAAGTGTTTTATGATCAGCCAGGTCTGGTGGAAAAGAACATTTCACTCGACACCTACCCAGTCGGAACCGGACCGTATCAGTTGGTGGAAAACGACCCTAACCGCCGTATGCGATTAGTGGCCAATCCCAATTACCATCACGGTGTTTATCCGTCTGACGGTTTGCCGGAAGGTGCCAACCCAGCCTTGCTGAAGGATGCCAATCATCCGTTACCCTTTATTCAAGAGGTGATTTACTCGCTGGAAAAAGAAAGCGTGCCCTTGTGGAATAAATTTCTGCAAGGCTATTACGATGCGTCCGGCGTCAGTTCCGACAGTTTTGATCAGGCGATTTCCGTCTCGTCCGGCGGCGACCTGAGCCTGACGGATGAAATGACGCGTAAAGGCATTCGTTTTTTAAATGTGGTGGAACCGTCCATATTTTATTTTGGCTTTAATATGCTGGATCCGGTAGTGGGGGGCTACAGTGAAAAACAACGCAAGTTGCGCCAGGCCATTAGCATTGCACTTAATAATGAAGAATACATTTCCATCTTTTTGAATGGTCGTGGCGTGGCGGCGCAGGGGCCGATTCCACCGGGCATTTTTGGTCATCAAGCGGGGCAAGACGGTCTAAACCCATTTGTATACGATTGGCAAAACGGTCATCCACAGCGTAAATCCATTGAAAAAGCCAAGCGTTTACTGGCCGAAGCCGGTTATCCCAATGGTCGAAAACCAAATGGCGAGCCATTGGTGCTGCATTACGATACTGCCGCCACCGGGCCGAACAGTAAATCACAGCTGAACTGGTATCGAAAGCAGTTTGCACAGCTCGGCATTGAACTGGTGATTCGCGCCACGGATTACAACCGCTTCCAAGATAAGATGCGCACCGGCCAAGGGCAGATGTTCTCCTGGGGCTGGAATGCCGACTACCCAGATCCGGAAAATTTCCTGTTTTTACTGGACGGTGCACAAAGCACCGTTAAAAACCAAGGTGCCGGCATTAACTACGCCAATTACGACAACCCTGAATTTAACCGACTGTTTGAGCAGATCAAAACCCTTTCGAACGGGCCGGAACGCTTGAGTCTGATTCGAAAAATGGTGCGTATTGCACAAGAAGATGCGCCCTGGTCCTGGGGCTTCAACCCGAAAAGTCTCGCACTCTATCACCACTGGTATCACAATGTCTGGGCCAACCCTTTAGCAAACAATACTTTAAAATACAAACGGTTGGACGCTAAAGTTCGAGCACAGAAACAGGCGGAATGGAACGCACCGGTGCTGTGGCCACTGTGGCTGCTTCTGATCCTACTGGTGCTGGCGGTGTTGCCATTACGGCGGGCTTATGTCAAACGGCAACAAGCCCGAATCCACACCCATGACATGGCAGGAGACGATTGATGCTGGCTTACATTGTGCGACGCTTGCTGTTTGCGGTTCCGATTCTGATCGGTGTCAACCTGATTACCTTTGCGCTATTTTTTATGGTGAACACGCCTGAGGATATGGCGCGAACCCATCTGGGAGCCAAGCAGACAACGCCTGAAATGATTGAGGCCTGGAAGCAGGATCACGGTTACGACAAACCCTTATTTTTTAATGAAAACGCACCAGGCCTGGGCGTTTTGACCGACACCTTGTTTGTGAATGAATCAGTGAAATTGTTTACGTTCGATTTCGGTCAATCGGACGATGGACGACAGATTTCCGCAGACATTCAGGAACGAATGTGGCCAAGCCTGGCGATTGCGTTGCCAACCTTTATCATCGGTTTGGTCACCAATATTTCGATTGCATTGCTGATTGTACTGTTTCGCGGCTCGGTGCTGGACAGTGTGACCATGATGGTGGCGGTGGCCATTATGTCGATTTCCGGTTTGTTTTACATCATCGCCGGTCAAGTCTTGTTCAGCAAGATTTGGCATTGGGTGCCGATTTCTGGCTACAGCGGCGGCTGGGATGCGTTCAAGTTTTTGATTTTACCGGTGATGATTGGCGTCTTTGCCGGATTAGGGGCGGGCATACGCTGGTATCGCAGCATTTTCCTGGAAGAAATTCATAAGGATTATATTCGCACCGCTCGCGCTAAAGGCTTATCGGAAATCAAAGTGCTGTTTGGGCATCTGCTGCAAAACGGGCTGCTACCGATTTTAACCGGCGTGGTGGTGGTGATTCCAACACTCTTTATGGGCAGCCTGATTATGGAATCGTTTTTCGGGATACCCGGCCTGGGCAGTTACACGATTGATGCGATTAATGCGCAGGATTTCGCCATTGTGAAATCCATGGTGTTCCTGGGATCGGTGTTGTACATCATCGGGCTGATTCTCACCGATATTTCCTATACGGTGTTTGACCCGAGAGTGAGGTTGAACGGATGATGGGGATCAGCTTGGAAATGCTTTGGACGGATTACATGATCTGGGGACTGATGCTGGCCTTGGTGGTTTGGTCACGTTTAATCAGCCGTTCGTCTCAAGTACGCCACCAGTGGTTACAGATTTTCGAATCGCGCTTGGCGATGATTTCCGCCATTCTTCTGATGACGTATGTGATGATCGCACTGATGGATTCTGTGCATTTTCGGCTGGAATCGACACACGAAAGTGCCCAAAAGAGCCGTTCGATCTCCGGCAATCAGAGTTTGCTGGACGCGGTGCTTCCGCATTTGGCCGCTACTCAGGAACGCACTTACTCCGCGCCCTTTGCCACGCAGGAATACAATAAAAGCTTGACGATATTGGCAAACGGTGAGGTCGAGCAACGTTACCGCCCTCTGCAACACATCGACCCGACACCCATCTGGACGACCGCGATTGAAGCCTTGATGATTGGACTGTTGATCAGTGCCGTCGGCATAGGGGTTCACCTCGTTTGGCGTGCTCGCCGTTGCCGTCTGACGGTTCGGCAGGCATTTTACCAGGCCTGGCAGGGACAAACCCGCCTGCCTTGGCGCACCGCCTATGCCACCTTTGCCCTGGTGGTTGTGTTTTTGACCAGCTTGTACCTATTCAGTCAACACTATCATGTCTTCGGCACCGACAAAGTGGGCGGGGATGTCCTCTACGAATCGCTCAAAAGCATTCGCACCGGCGTGTTAATTGGTGTGTTAACCACCTTGGTCATGCTGCCGCTGGCGTTGTTTCTGGGCATCAGTGCCGGACTGTTTCGCGGCTGGGTGGACGATGTCATTCAGTACCTTTACACCACGTTAAACTCCATTCCCGGCGTTCTGCTGATTGCCGCCGCCGTGCTGGTGATGCAAACCATTATGAGCCACCACCCAGAGTGGTTCAATTCCACCGAAGAGCGGGC
>NZ_JBNGDN010000008.1:0-5656 GCF_049975065.1 Hydrogenovibrio sp. | reverse complement strand
CCGACCATGCACAGTTGGGGCAATATGATCAATCAGGCGCGTCTGGAAATGGCACGCGAACCCATGGTCTGGTGGTCGCTGTTTGCCGCTTTTTTCTTTATGTTTGTTCTGGTACTGGCGGCCAACCTGTTTTCAGACAGAGTGCAAGCGGTTCTGGATCCACGCAACCACACCTAATCACACCTAATCACACACTGAAAGGTCATTATGAATAACGAACAAGCTGTTTTAAACGTCAATCACCTTGAAGTCAAAGTCGGCGACACCGCGTTGGTGAAAAACATCAGCTTTCACATTCAACCGGGTGAAATTTTTGCCTTGGTCGGGGAATCCGGTAGCGGCAAATCGCTGACGTCCCTCGCCATTATGCGCCTTTTACCGGAGGCGTTGAGCATTACCGGCGGTCAAGTGATGCTGACAGGCGACAGTTTGTTTCAATTATCCGAAGCGCAAATGCAGCAGGTACGCGGACAGCGTGTGGCGATGATTTTTCAAGAACCCATGACGTCGCTCAACCCGGTGATGAAAGTCGGGGATCAAGTGGCCGAGGCTCTGAGAGTCCACTTGAGCATGAGTCGCCATGCCACCCGCACCAAAGTCATTTGTTTATTTGAAGAAGTGGGGCTTCCCGACCCTGAAGCCCGCTACGACTGGTATCCGCACCAATTGTCCGGCGGGCAGAAACAGCGCATCATGATTGCCATGGCACTGGCTTGTGAGCCGGATCTGTTAATCGCCGATGAGCCAACGACCGCTCTAGACGTGACCATTCAGGCACAGGTACTGGATTTGTTAAAACAGCTGCGCGATCAGCGAGGCCTGGCCATTTTATTCATCACCCACGACATGGGGGTGGTGCATGAAATGGCGGATCGGGTGGCGGTGATGCGGCACGGAGAACTGGTCGAACAAGCCGATAAGGCGCATTTTTTTGACCGGCCAGCGCACCCTTACACGCAAAAATTATTGGCCGATGCGGTTCCCAAGCTGACCTATAAACCCGTTTGCGACAGCCGAAACCTCCTGCGCATCAGCGATTTAAAAGTCCACTTTCCAATCAAAAAAGGGGTTTTCCAGCGAACGGTCGGTTACGTCAAAGCGGTGGACGGTGTCAGTCTGGCAATCAACCGTGGCGAGACCTTAGCTCTGGTCGGGGAGTCGGGCAGTGGCAAAAGTACCATTGGCCAAGCCATTCTGCGATTAGTGGACGCGACGTTTGGGGAAGTCGAATTTCATACCGAATCGGACATAGTGGATTTGCTGCCTTTGAATGAGCGACGCATGAAACCCTTTCGCAGACGGGTGCAGGTGATTTTTCAAGACCCGTTTTCAGCGCTGAACCCACGGATGCAGATTCGTGACATTATCCGTGAAGGCATGAACAGCCTCAACGTCGGACCGAAAACAGCGGCGGAACAGGATGAACGCATTGATGAACTGCTGAATCAGGTGGGTCTTTTGCCGGAACATAAATTCCGTTACCCCCACGAATTTTCCGGTGGGCAACGGCAACGCATCGGCATTGCCCGCGCCTTGGCGGTGGAGCCGGAATTGATTATCTGTGACGAGCCGACCAGTGCCTTGGACGTATCGGTACGGGCACAGGTGCTGGATTTATTGAACCGGTTACAACAGCAGTATCATATGTCGTATTTATTCATCACCCATGACTTATCGATTATTCCGGCCATTGCCCATCAGGTGGCGGTGATGAAAGAAGGGGTAATTGTTGAACAGGGAGCGGTGGAAGACATCATGC
The DNA here is from genome assembly GCF_049975065.1 of Hydrogenovibrio sp. Classification (GTDB taxonomy): domain Bacteria; phylum Pseudomonadota; class Gammaproteobacteria; order Thiomicrospirales; family Thiomicrospiraceae; genus Hydrogenovibrio. The sequence continues at coordinate 3,897 of NZ_JBNGDN010000008.1, read as the reverse complement.
TCAACCCGCAACACGACTACACCCGTCAGCTTCTCGACTCGGCGCCCAAGCTGATTCGACAAGCGTTTAACCGACCAATGACAAAAGAAGCCGACACACTCGAAGCGCGATAGAAGAAAAAAGCTCAGTCAGACCCAGTGAAAAAAATCCACCACGAAGACACGAAGATTTCACCACTCAGCATTCCACTGTGCCTTCGTGCCTCTGTGGTTCAATAAAGCCATTCCACCAGGCCTGGCAAATAACCACCAAGTCACAAAGTTTGTCACAATCCAGAATCCTCTGTATCTTCGTGCCTATGTGGTTCAAACGGCGGTTTCACCAGGCCTGGTCTGTTTTTGATTTTCGAGTTCGGCAATGGATTGCATGGTGCTTAACACCGAGTCGGGGTTCAGACTGATGGAGTCGATGCCGAGTTCAATCAAAAATTTCGCCATTTCCGGATAGTCGGACGGTGCCTGCCCGCACAGTCCAGAATGCAATCCATTGCGTTTGGCACCTTCAACCGCCCATTGAATCATGGTTTTCACCCCATCGGCACGTTCGTCGTAACTGTCGGCCACCAGCGCGGAATCACGATCCACCCCCAGCACCAGTTGCGTCAAGTCGTTCGAGCCAATGGAAATGCCATCAAAGTAGGGCGCAAAGGCATCCAGTTCAAGTACATTGTTCGGAATCTCGCACATCATGTAGATTTTTAAGGCATTTTTATTGCGCTTCAAGCCATGCTTTTCCATGGTTTCAATCACTTTTTGCGCTTCAACCACGCGCCGTACAAACGGAATCATCACGATGACATTGCTGAACCCCATTTCTTCGCGAACGTATTGGATGGCTTGGCATTCCAGTGCAAAAGCGGGCTCGAAGGCCTCGGATATATAGCGTGATGCCCCCCGATAGCCGATCATGGGGTTTTCTTCTTCGGGTTCAAAATAGCGTCCACCCAGCAGGCGGGCGTATTCATTCGATTTAAAATCCGATAAACGCACCACCACCGGTTTCGGGTAAAAGGCGGCGGCAATGGTGCCGATGCCGCTGGCGAGTTTATCGATGAAAAAGGCCTTGCCGCTATCGTAACCGCGGGTTAGGTCGGTCAGCTGTTCCTGAATGGTTTTGGCCGTCACTTTTTCCGGTTGCAGTAACGCTAAAGGGTGGGCTTTGACCGATTCATTGATGATGAATTCCATTCTGGCCAGCCCGACGCCTTGATTTGGGATAAAACTGGTCTGAAAGGCCAGTGCCGGATTGCCTAGGTTCAGCATGATATCGGTTTTCGGTGTCGGCAGCTGCGATAAGTCGGTTTCGTGGATGTCAAACGGTTGCTTGCCGAGATAGACTTTTCCTGTGTCGCCTTCGGCGCAGGATACGGTGACGACTGGATTAGACTCCAGCGCATGCGTCGCGTGCGGGCAACCGACGATGGCGGGAATGCCCAGTTCACGCGCAATAATGGCGGCGTGACAGGTGCGACCGCCGCGATTGGTGATAATGGCCGCCGCCACTTTCATCACCGGTTCCCAGTCGGGTGTGGTGATGTCGGTGACGAGAATTTCACCGGCTTTGAATTGATCAATGTAGGCCACATCCTGAATGACGCGCGCTCGGCCCTGTGCCACTTTGCGGCCAACCGCACGACCTTCCACCAGCACTTGAGCATCCGGTTCGGGCGAAATTTGGTAGCTTTTGAGGTGTGTGCCGATTTTCTGTGAAGCGACGGTTTCCGGCCGTGCCTGGACAATGTAAAGCTGGCCGTCGTCGCCGTCTTTCGCCCATTCGATGTCCATTGGGCGTTGGTGGCCGGCTTTGTCGCTGTAATGCTTTTCAATGCGGATGGCGTAATCCGCCAGCTTCAGGACTTCGTCATCACTGAGGCAATAAGCCTGTCGCTCCGCTTGGGTGGTATTGATATTGTGCACCGGTGTTTTATCAGTACCAGCCGCATAAATCATTTTAATTTTTTTAGCCCCCAGATGGCGTCGAAGCACCTTGCGGTAGCCTTGTTCGAAAGTCGGCTTGTGAACGTAAAACTCGTCGGGATCCACCGCACCCTGAACGACGTTTTCCCCAAGACCATAGGCACCGGTAATGAAAACCGCGTCTTTAAAACCGGTTTCCGTGTCTATCGAAAACATCACCCCAGAGGCGCTCAAATCCGAGCGCACCATTTTCTGGACGCCGATTGACAGCCCGACGTCAAAGTGATCAAACCCCTGATCGATGCGGTAATGAATCGCTCGGTCGGTAAATAAACTGGCAAAACAGCGTTTGCAGGCATTGAGCAGAGCTTGTTCACCGGTCACATTTAAATAGGTATCTTGCTGTCCCGCAAAACTGGCGGTGGGAAGGTCTTCTGCCGTGGCCGAACTGCGAATGGCCAAGGTGATGGGCGTGGGGAAGCAATCACACAAGACATGGTAAGCATCGAGAATCTCATCGATTAATACTTGCGGCAGTTCGGCATGAAACACCAATTGCCGAGCGGCTTGACCGCGTTCGGCCAAATCGGTCACACTGGCGGCGTCAAGCGGGTCAAGAAGATCATGAAGCTTTTGCCACAAGTCGTTTTCCGTCAAAAGCATCCGATAGGCTTCCGCAGTGACGGCAAAACCGTTGGGCACCGGGATTCCGACCGGTGTCAGGGATTGGAACATTTCGCCTAGAGAAGCGTTTTTACCGCCCACCAATGGAATGTCCTCAATGCCAATTTCATCAAAAAATCGAATATAACGCCGCTTTGCCATAATGTTCTCCTAACCCGAATATTTCACAAATTTGCACCGACTTTGCTTGTTCCTTGATTCCACAAGAAATATTTTCTCAGTCGGTCGTAATCACCGATACGACGCGTCTTCGAAAATTTCCTTGTGAACCCAATGCTCTGCGCAATCTCAGCACAAATTCATGAAACATTCGGCTAAAAAGGTGTATAGTTTGTGGGTGTTAATGCTGTGTAACATCATACGACTTTCCGAAGCAGATTAAAACCAAAGCGCGCCACCTCATCTTCAATGGGTTTCGGCAAGCCAATACAATAACATTCAAATATCCGTTAAGCCGTCTGTTCAGCATTCGATTTACATTTCAATTGTAACCCGATAATGAGGAAATTCGATAATGAACGCTACCCGAAACTGGTCGCTCCCTGAGCTCAGTATTCCGTTAAAATCTTTATTCACCGGCTACATCATGGTGGTCGGGCTGGGGCTCTTGATGGCCGGCGGTCAAATACTGCTGACGCACGGTATGGCAGACGGCAAATTCGGGGTTTCAGTTGACGATATTGTGTACAGTTATTACGGGAATCGAACCGGCTCCAAGCTGGAATCGAAATTGAATGGTTCGATGAAAGACAAGGCTACGCCGGAAGAACGAATGACATTGATTAAATGGGCGCGTGATGGGGCGAAAGAATCGGAGTGGGAACCGATTGTTGAACCGATAGTGATGCAGAAATGCGCCGTTTGTCATGCGCACATCAAATCGTTGCCAAATGTGACTCAATTCAACACCATGAAAGAAATCGCCAAAGTGGATGAGGGCGCGGACATTACTTCTTTAACACGCGTTTCACACATCCACCTGTTCGGCATTTCGTTCATTTTCTTCTTTGTCGGTTATATCTTTTCGATGGCGGTTGGCTTCAATCGCTGGGTTAAGGCGGTGATTATCTTCATTCCGTTTGCCTTTTTGGTGGTGGATATTGCTTCTTGGTGGTTAACGAAAATGAACCCGCAATTTGCCTGGTTTGTCATTATCGGCGGGTTTGGGTACAGCATTGCAGCGACGATTATGCTATTCACGTCCTTGTATCAAATGTGGGTGATGCCGTGGCTGGAAGCGCGTAAAAAGCCAACCGCGTAATCATCATTCAAAACGCATTCTGAAAAAGGTGATATG
>NZ_JBNGDN010000007.1:0-45508 GCF_049975065.1 Hydrogenovibrio sp. | reverse complement strand
CGATCCGTGAGGGTGGCCGTACCGTTGGTGCAGGTGTTGTGGCTAAAATTATTGAATAAATAGTTTTGGTTTGCTAAATGAAATAATTGCTTGATAGTTAATTGTTTTGTTTGTATAATCCGCAACCTTAATGAGCAGTGGTCTGTTTATGACGCCACTGCTTTTCTTTTTTTGTAAATAGAGAAAAGTTTTTATGGCGACACAAAATATACGTATTCGCTTAAAGGCGTTTGATCACCGTTTGATCGATCAGTCTGCTCGTGAGATTACCGAGACGGCCAAGAGAACCGGTGCTCAAGTAAAAGGGCCGATCCCTATGCCTACGCGCAAAGAGCGTTTCACCGTGTTAGTTTCTCCGCACGTCAATAAGGATGCGCGAGATCAATACGAAATCCGAACACATAAGCGTATGCTGGATATTGTTGATCCGACAGACAAAACGGTTGATGCGCTGATGAAGCTGGATCTGGCCGCTGGTGTGGACGTTCAATTAGAGCTTAGATAAATTAAGCTGGTATTAACTATCAATCGTAATGGTTAATAAATAATAATAAATGAGGTAACGATATGGGTATTGGTGTAGTTGGTACCAAGGTTGGTATGACTCGTGTGTTTAACGACGACGGTGTATCAACTCCTGTGACGGTTGTGGAAGTAACCCCCAACCGTGTTACACAGATAAAAGAGAGTATGGTTGATGGATACAATGCCATCCAAGTGACTTTCGGAGCAAAACATTCAGGTCGAGTGAACAAGCCATCGGCTGGACACTTTGCTAAAGCGGGTGTGGAAGCGGGTATTGGACTGTGGGAATTCCGTTTGGATGAGCCATCTGACGCTGAAGGCCTGGAGTTGGGCTCTGAGATAACGGTAGAGAAATTTGCGGAAATTACGAAGGTAGATGTTACAGGAACCACGAAGGGTAAAGGTTTTCAAGGTGGTGTGAAACGGCATAATTTTAAAATGCAAGATGCCACCCATGGTAACTCTGTTTCGCATCGTGCCCCTGGGTCAATCGGACAGAACCAAACGCCTGGTCGAGTTTTCAAAGGTAAGAAAATGGCCGGTCACATGGGGGATGTCAGACAAACCACTCAAAATCTTGAGTTGGTGAGGGTTGATGTTGAGAATTCATTGCTAATGATTAAAGGTGCCTTGCCAGGAGCTAAAGGCAGCACTGTGATTGTTCGCAAGGCGATTAAGTAAGGTGGGCACGATGGATCTGAAATTAATAGAATTAGCCAGTGGAAAGGCTTCGGGATCTGTAACAGTTTCTGATGCTGTCTTTGGCGTAGAGTTTAACGAGTCACTTGTGCATCAAGTTGTTAATGCCTATATGGCCGGTGCTCGTTCCGGCACAAAAGGTCAGAAGAATCGATCTGCTGTTAGAGGCGGTGGCGCTAAGCCTTGGGCTCAAAAAGGCTCAGGTCGTGCGCGCGCAGGTACCTCGCGTGGCCCGGTTTGGGTTGGCGGCGGACGTGCATTTCCAGGTCATAATCGTGACTTCTCTCAGAAGATTAATAAGAAAATGTATCGCGGCGCAATACGTTCGATTCTGTCTGAGCTGGTGCGAAACGAACGACTGGTTGTCGTGGATGATTTTAAAGTCTCAGCGCCTAAAACAAAAGAGTTTGTAGGGCATTTGTCCACGCTTAATCTGAAGGATGCATTGGTAATTACAGAAGGGTTTGACGAATATTTGTATCTGTCGGCCAGAAACCTTTATCACGCAGATGTCTGTGATGTCAGTGCGATTGACCCGGTCAGTCTGGTTGGTTTTAAGTCTATCGTAGTGACACAAGGCGCTATGAAGCAGCTTGAGGAGAAGTTGGGATGAGTAATGAACGTTTGTTGAAAGTGTTGCTGGCTCCTCATGTTTCCGAAAAGTCAGCTTTATTGGCAGATGCGTCAGAGCAGTATGTCTTTAAAGTGGTGCCTGATGCGACAAAGCCTGAAGTTAAGCAAGCTGTAGAGACATTGTTTGATGTGCAGGTTCAATCTGTCAATATGATTAATATCAAAGGCAAGACAAAGGTTTTTAAAGGGCGGGCAGGCAAGCGAAATGGCGTTAGAAAAGCCATTGTGCGTTTAGTGCCAGGCCAAGAAATTGACTTTGTTGGCGCAGAATAAAAGAGGTTGTTATGGCAATTATCAAAAAATCAAAACCTACTTCGCCTGGTCGCCGTTTCGTTGTCAGTGTAGTAGAGCCGGACTTACATAAAGGCAAGCCATTCTCGGCGTTACTGGAAAAGAAATCCAAGTCAGGTGGGCGTAACGCAAATGGTCGTATTACTGTCCGTCATCAAGGTGGTGGGCATAAACAGCATTACCGTAATGTGGATTTTAAACGTGATAAAGATGGTGTTCAAGCCACGGTTGAGCGCTTGGAATATGATCCAAATCGAACAGCTCATATTGCACTGTTGAAATATGCGGACGGTGAAAGACGCTACATTTTAGCACCCAGACACATAAAAGCCGGTGATGCTATTGAGTCAGGTGAGCATGTTTCTATTAAAACAGGCAATGCTTTACCTCTGAGAAACATTCCGGTAGGTACCATTGTTCATGCATTAGAGATGCGTCCCGGTAAAGGTGCGCAAATCGCTCGTAGTGCGGGTGCTTATGCGCAGATTGCAGGTCGTGATGGTCGTTATGTCTTGGTTAAGTTACGATCCGGTGAGATGCGTAAGATTCTGGCTGAGTGTCGTGCGACCATCGGCGAAGTTGGCAACCAAGAGCACTCTTTGCGTAAGCTAGGCAAAGCGGGTGCTAAACGCTGGAAAGGCGTTCGTCCGACTGTTCGTGGTGTGGCCATGAACCCGGTTGATCATCCCCATGGTGGTGGTGAGGGTCGTACTTCAGGTGGTCGTAACCCTGTGACACCTTGGGGTGTACCCACCAAAGGTAAGAAAACACGTAGTAACAAGCGTACTGATGGAATGATCGTACGTCGTAGAAATAAATAAGGAAGGACCCTATGCCACGTTCAGTTAAAAAAGGACCTTTTGTAGATCATCACCTTATGAAAAAGGTGATGGAGGCACAAGAATCTGGTAATAAACGTCCGATTAAAACATGGTCAAGAAGATCAATGATTCTTCCTGATATGATTGGTCTGACAATAGCAGTACACAATGGTAAAGAGCACATTCCTGTTTATGTATCCGAAAACATGGTCGGTCATAAATTGGGTGAATTTTCGATGACCCGTACTTATCGTGGTCATGCAGCCGATAAAAAGTCTAGATAAGGAGAAAGGTTATGCAAGTTAGTGCTACTCATAGATTTGCCCGTATTTCTCCTCAGAAAGCGCGTTTGGTTGCAGATCTTATTCGCGGTAAGGATGTTGAAACGGCTGTTAATTTGTTGGCTTTCAGCGACAAGAAAGCGTCTGATCTCATTAGCAAGGTGTTGAATTCTGCCATCGCTAATGCAGAAAACAACGAAGGCGCTGACATTGACGAGCTCAAAGTTACTGCAGCTTATGTCAATGAAGGTCCGATCATGAAGCGCATGCGTGCGCGCGCAAAAGGTCGTGGAAACAGAATCTTAAAACGCATCAGTCACATCACTGTGACTGTAGGCGATAAGTAAGGAGAATCAGAATGGGACAAAAAGTACATCCAATTGGGATTCGTCTCGGGATTACAAAAGACTGGAATGCCCGCTGGTATGCCGATAGCAAAAACTATTCTGATTTCTTGATCAGTGACATTGAAATTCGTAAAGAGCTCAATGAAAAGCTAAAGCATGCTTCGGTGAGCCAAATTAATATTGAACGCGTTGCCAATGGCATTCGTGTGACCATTCATACCGCTAGACCGGGTGTCGTGATTGGTAAAAAAGGTGAAGATATTGAAAAGCTGAAGCAATCGCTAATAGCCAAAACAGGGTTGCCGGTTAATATCAATATTGAAGAAATCAAGAAGCCTGAGCTCGATGCAAAATTGGTTGCAGAAAGCATTGCTCAGCAACTTGAAAAACGTATTCAATTTCGTCGTGCTATGAAGCGTGCGGTTGGTAATGCCATGCGCCTTGGCGCTGAAGGCATCAAAGTCAATATTTCGGGTCGTCTGAACGGAGCTGAAATTGCGCGTGCAGAATGGTATCGAGAAGGTCGTGTTCCGTTACACACTTTACGAGCAGATATCGATTATGCAACGTTTGAGGCAGATACTACCTATGGAAAAATTGGCGTTAAGGTTTGGATCTTTAAAGGCGAAAAGCTGGAAAAAATTTCCATGATTAACGATGAGAGCCAGTCCAAAGGTAAAAAAGGCCGTAAATAAGAGGATTATTCGTTATGTTGATGCCAAAACGGACAAAATTTAGGAAAGTGCATAAAGGTCGTAACAGAGGCCTGGCAAATGTTGGTAATAAAATCAGCTTTGGTCAGTACGGCTTAAAAGCAGTTGAACGTGGTCGTATGACATCACGTCAAATCGAAGCAGCACGTCGTGTAATGACCCGAAAAGTCAAACGTGGTGCCAAAATCTGGATTCGAGTGTTTCCAGACAAGCCAATTACGAATAAGCCTTTAGAAGTTCGTATGGGTAAAGGTAAAGGTAGTGTAGAGTATTGGGTTGCTCAGATTCAACCTGGTCGTGTTCTTTATGAGATGCAGGGTGTGGATGAAGTCGTTGCGCGTGAAGCTTTCGATTTAGCTGCAGCCAAGCTACCTTTTAAAACGCAATTCGTTACAAGAACGGTGATGTAAATGACGGCAGAATTAAGCGCTAAGTCAAATGAAGAACTTAAGAATGAACTCTTAGATCTTTTAAAACAACAGTTTAACCTAAGAATGCAGCATGCAACGGGTCAATTAGCTAATACATCAGAGCTAAGAAAAACTCGTCGTGCGATTGCTCGGGTTAAAACCATCATTCGTCAAAAAGTAGGTAAATAAGAATGGCTGGTACAGAAAGCACAACACGTACACGAACCCTGCAGGGTGTCGTAGTCAGTAATGGGATGGATAAGTCCGTTGTCGTTATGACGGATCGTTATATCAAACATCCGAAATATAAAAAGTTTGTCCGTAAATCCACCAAGCTTATGGCGCATGACGCCGAAAACGCTTGTGGTGTTGGTGACAAAGTTACCATTGAAGAGTGTACGCCACTCTCAAAAAGAAAGTCTTGGTCTTTAGTTTCAATCGATGAAAAAGCGGCACTTTAATTAATATCCGCTAGACTTTTTCGATTTAACTGATATAATCCCTCGAATATTACCGTCCTAATAGTCAAGCCCTTTGGGGAACTGATTATTTCGACGGTTTTTGTGTTATTTAAAATTTATGGATGGAGTTCCATCATGATTCAGATGCAAACTGTACTGGATGTTGCAGACAATAGTGGCGCACGAAAAGTCCAATGTATAAAAGTATTGGGTGGTTCCAAGCGTCGTTATGCAAGTGTCGGTGATGTCATAAAGGTCGCTGTAAAAGAGGCTGCCCCACGCGGTAAAGTCAAAAAAGGTGATGTCTATAACGCGGTTGTTGTAAGAACAGCGCAAGGTGTTCGACGTCCCGATGGGTCTAAGATTAAGTTCGATGGAAATGCTGCAGTCATCCTAAATGCAAAGCATGAGCCCATTGGCACGCGTATTTTCGGACCGGTAACACGTGAGTTGCGTAACGACAAGTTTATGAAGATCGTTTCGTTGGCTCCAGAAGTACTATAAGGAACAGATAATGAATCGTCTAAAAAAAGGTGATGAGGTTATCGTTATTGCAGGTAAAGATAAAGGGAAGCGCGGAAGCATTTCTCGTGTAATGCAAGATGGTAAGCTAATAGTAGATGGAATTAATTTGGTCAAGAAACATATGAAAGCCAATCCTATGCAAGGTGAGCAGGGTGGTATTGTTTCAAAAGAAATGCCAATTAATGCTTCTAATGTTGCTTTATACAATCCTGAAACAAAAAAAGCAGACCGTGTTGGTGTTAGAGTTGAAGAAGGTGTTAAGAAGCGCTTTTTCAAGTCTAATGGTAACTTGGTGGATGCTTAATAAGGTTGAGATATGGCAAGATTACAAAAAATTTATAATGATCAAATTGTTTCGGCCTTGGTGGAAAAATTTGGTTATAAGTCAGTCATGCAGGCACCTAAGCTTGTAAAGATTACGGTTAACATGGGTGTTGGTGATGCCATAGCAGATAAAAAGGTGTTGGACAATGCCGTGTCTGATATGGAAGCCATCACGGGTCAGAAAGCGGTTCGTACCCTTGCGCGCAAATCAGTGGCCAGCTTTAAAGTTCGAGACGGTTATCCGCTCGGCTGCAAAGTCACACTAAGAGGTGCACGTATGTATGAGTTTTTAGATCGCTTGGTCAATGTAGCTTTGCCTCGAGTTCGAGATTTTCAAGGCGTAAAAGCGAATGCTTTTGATGGTCGTGGTAACTATAACTTGGGTGTTAAAGAGCAAATTATCTTTCCGGAAATCGAATTTGAAAAAGTCGATAAGATCCGAGGCATGGATATTAGCTTTACAACAACTGCTTCAACAAATGATGAAGCAAAAGCTTTATTGGAAGCTTTTAATTTTCCATTTAAGAAGTAAGGAAGGTTTCTATGGCAAAGCAATCAATGATCGAAAGAGAAAAGAAAAGAGCAAAAACTGTAGCAAAGTATGCTGCTAAACGTGCTGAACTCAAGAAAGCATCCGTTGATGTATCTCTTAGTTATGATGAGCGCATGGATGCAATGGATAAGCTAGCGAAGCTACCACGTAATGCGTCACCTGTTCGACAGCAGAATCGTTGTCGTTTAACGGGGCGTCCTCATGGCGTTTATAGAAAGTTTGGATTGTCACGTAACATGCTAAGAGAATTAGCCATGCAAGGTGATGTACCTGGTTTAAGAAAAGCAAGTTGGTAAGGATAAATATTTATGAGTATGTCTGATCCAATAGCTGATATGTTGACTCGAATCCGCAATGGTCAAATTGCTGGTCACGCGAATGTTTTGATGCCTTCATCAAAAGTAAAGATTGCCGTGGCTAAAGTTTTGGCTGACGAAGGGTATGTGAGTGCATACAGCGTAAGTGATAAGAATGGTAAGTCGGAATTATCGGTTGATTTGAAATATTTTGAAGGGAAGCCGGTAATAGAGATGGTTAAGCGTGTAAGTCGTCCAGGCCTGCGTGTTTACAAAAACAAAAATGAATTGCCAAAGGTTATTGGTGGTCTTGGTGTGGCGGTAGTTTCTACTTCACAAGGCATCATGTCTGATCGCGATGCTCGCAAAGCCGGTATCGGTGGCGAAATCATTTGCTACGTAGCGTAATGGAGGGAGATATAAATGTCTAGAATTGCTAAGTCTCCTATCACTGTGCCAGCCGGTGTTGAAATAAAAGTGGATGGTTCCAATGTGTCTGTAAAAGGTGCTAAAGGAACGCTGAGCAACACCTTTAATTCCGTGGTCTCGATTGGTATGGAAGACAAAGTATTGTCAGTTTCGCCCAAAAATGATTCCAAGAACGCTTGGGCTCAATCAGGTACGGTAAGATCCATTATCAACAACATGGTTGTGGGTGTATCTGAAGGTTTTGAGAAGAAGCTGCAGTTGGTGGGGGTTGGTTATCGTGCACAGGCTCAAGGTAAAGTATTAAATCTAACCCTTGGTTTTTCGCACCCTATCAATCACGAACTTCCTGAAGGTATTACGGTTGAAACACCATCGCAAACCGAAGTTGTCGTTAAAGGCGCTGATAAGCAGGTTGTTGGTCAGGTTGCGGCTGAGATTCGTGCTTATCGACCACCAGAGCCTTATAAAGGCAAAGGTGTTAAATATGCCGACGAGTATATTTTGCGTAAAGAAGCTAAGAAAAAATAAAGGTTGGGAAAACAAATGGATAAAAGAGCTACCCGACTACGTAGAGCAAAAAAGACACGTGCAAAACTGGCTTCGCAAGACAGAGCGCGTTTATGCGTTCATAGAACGCCGAAGCATATTTATGCACAAATTATTTCGGCAGACGGTGCATCCGTTGTCGCGTCTTGCTCTACAGTCCAGGCAGATATAAAAAGTCAAGTTGCTTTTGGTGGTAATAAAGAAGCCGCCATCCTGGTCGGCAAGTCAATTGCTGAAAAGGCAAAAGCAGCCGGAATTGAATCAGTAGCGTTTGATCGTTCAGGTTTCAAATATCACGGTCGTGTACAAGTTCTCGCTGATTCAGCGCGAGAAAACGGTCTAGTGTTTTAAAAGAAGGGATAACAATGTCTTCAAGAGAATTACAAGAAGGTCAGGACGGTCTGATTGAAAAACTGGTCTCTGTACGCCGAGTTGCTAAAGTGGTAAAAGGTGGTCGAGTATTCGGTTTTTCAGCGTTAACCGTTGTTGGTGACGGTGAAGGTCGTGTGGGCTATGGCAGTGGCAAGGCAAACGAAGTTCCTGTTGCGATTAAGAAAGCTATGGAAAAAGCACGCCGTAATATGAGAGATATTCACCTGAATGGTGGTACTCTTCAATACCCTATTAATTTCAAGCAGGGGGCAGCGAATATTGTCATGCTACCAGCATCGGATGGTACGGGGATTATTGCAGGTGGTGCGATGCGCGCCGTCCTAGAAGCCGCCGGTGTTAAGGATGTATTGGCCAAGTGTGTTGGTACAACCCGTCCTGTTAACGTGGTGCGTTCAACAGTCAATGCTTTGACGGCGATGAGTAGCCCTGAATTGATTGCTGCAAAACGTGGTAAATCAGTTGAAGAAATATTAGGTGAATAATATGTCAGATAAGAAATTAGTCAAAGTTACTTTGGTGAAAAGTACAATCGGGCGTATGCCGGCACACAAAGCCTGTGTTGCGGGTTTAGGCTTGAGAAGAATGCACCATACAGTAGCGGTTATTGATACGCCAGAAAATCGTGGCATGATCAATAAAGTTTCCTATTTGCTTAAAGTAGAGGAAGCATAATATGCATTTAAATACTTTAAAACCAGCAGAAGGTGAAAAACAAGCTGCCAAGCGTAAAGGGCGTGGTCAAGGTTCCGGAAACGGAAAAATGGCTGGGCGAGGGCACAAAGGCCAGAAATCCCGTTCGGGTGGCATGCCTAAGATTGGCTTTGAAGGCGGGCAAATGCCTCTGCAGCGCAGACTCCCTAAGGTCGGTTTCAAATCACGTAAAGCCGCATTTGTGGCAGAATTACGTCTTGATACCTTAGCTAGAGTGGAAGCAGATGTGATTGATCTAGCCGCATTGAAAGCTGCCAATTTTGTCTCTGACAGAATTAAAACCGTCAAGGTTGTTAACAGTGGCGAATTATCGAAAGCGGTTAAGATCAGTGGCCTGAAAGTTACAGCAGGGGCTAAAGCAGCGATTGAATCCGCTGGTGGGTCAGTCGAAGCGTAATTATGAATAGTCAGTCAATTGAAAATTCGGGTTCAAGTGGGTTAAGTCAAAAAATATTTTTTGTTCTTGGTGCGCTCATTGTGTATCGCTTAGGAACTCACATTCCTGTACCGCTGATTGATCCAGTTGCACTGGCCGCTATGTTTGAGCAGCAACAAGGCACTATCCTTGACATGTTTAATATGTTCTCAGGTGGTGCTTTGGAGCGTTTGTCGATTCTGGCATTGGGGATCATGCCCTATATTTCAGCCTCGATTATTATGCAGTTGCTCACTGTGGTGTCCCCCACGCTTGAACAACTCAAAAAGGACGGTGAAGCCGGGCGCAGGAAGATAACGCAATACACTCGTTATGGCACAGTTGTGTTAGCTACCTTTCAGGCTTTGGGCGTTTCGATTGCGTTAGAGTCACAAAATATAAATGGTATGTCGGTTGTTGTTGAGCCGGGCTTCTTGTTTAAAGTGATTGCGGTAACCACGCTAGTGAGTGGCACGATTTTCCTGATGTGGTTGGGTGAACAAATAACAGAACGCGGCATAGGTAATGGTATTTCACTCATTATTTTTGCCGGTATTGTTGCAGGCCTGCCTTCTGCGCTGGGTGGAACTTTTGAGCAGGTCAATACGGGCGCATTGCATGCCATTACGGCTTTTGTATTATTGGCTTTGGTCTTTCTTGTGATTGCCTTTGTTGTGTTTGTTGAAAGAGGGCAGCGACGAATTCCAATACACTATGCACAACGTATGCGAGGACGTAAATTATACGGAGGGCAGGAAGGTCATTTGCCACTTAAGCTAAACATGGCTGGTGTCATACCGCCGATCTTTGCTTCCAGTATTATTTTGTTTCCAGCAACGCTGGGCGGCTGGTTTGGTACCGCCGAGAACATGGGGTGGCTAAAGGATATTGCAACGACCATGTCCCCGGGTCAACCGCTGTATATTTTGTTGTACGCACTTGCGATTATCTTTTTCTGTTTTTTCTACACGGCAATTGTGTTCAATCCTAATGAAACGGCAGATAACCTGAGAAAGTCGGGTGCTTATATTCCGGGGATTCGACCCGGCCAGCAAACGGCTAGACGTATAGACACTATAATGAGTCGTTTGACTTTAGCCGGTGCCATTTACATCACCTTGGTGTGCTTGCTACCGGAGTTCTTGATTTTATATTGGAATGTACCATTTTATTTTGGCGGTACTTCCCTGCTGATTATTGTGATTGTTGTTATGGATTTCATGACGAATATTCAAGCGCACATGCAATCAGGTCAATATGAGAGCATGATGAAAAAAGCAAATTTAAAAGGGCGGTAACTTTATTTTAAGTTACTACTAGTAATTAATCCTTTAAATGAGTATAATCGCTCGTTTTTCGGTAGATGGATAGTAAGGAGCGCAAAATGGCTCGTATTGCCGGCGTAAATATTCCAGCTAACAAGCATATTGTTATTGGATTAAGATCGATCTATGGTGTTGGGCAGACCACTGCACAAGATATTTGCAAGAGTGTCAATATCGATCCAACAACGAAAGTTCGTGAATTAGATGAAGAACAGTTAGAGTCAATTCGTACGGAAGTGACTAAATATCGTATTGAAGGTGATCTTCGTCGTGAAGTGACCATGAATATCAAGCGTTTAATGGATATGGGTTGTTACCGCGGGATTCGTCACCGTAGAAGTCTTCCTTTGAGAGGACAGCGTACTAAAAATAATGCGCGTACCCGAAAAGGCCCTAAAAAGCCGATTAAACGTTAAGTAATAATATTAGAGAGTTAATATGGCAAAAGCGAATACACGTGTTAAAAAGAAGGTTAAACAGGTCGTAACGGATGCCGTTGCACATGTTCATGCCACTTTTAATAACACCATCGTGACGATAACAGATCGTCAAGGTAATGCACTTTGCTGGGCTACTTCCGGTGGAAGTGGCTTCCGTGGTTCTCGTAAGAGTACCCCGTTCGCGGCGCAGGTAGCGGCTGAACGTGCAGGGCAAGTTGCAACCGAATACGGTGTAAAGAATATGGATGTCATGGTTAAAGGCCCAGGGCCAGGTCGAGATTCTGCAGTGAGAGGGTTAAACAGTGTTGGTTTTAAGATTACATCCATTTCAGATGTGACGCCCATTCCTCACAACGGATGTCGTCCTCCTAAAAAGCGTCGTGTTTAATTTTTAGAGGTAGAAGATGGCTAGATATATTGGTCCAAAATGTAAACTCTCACGTCGTGAAGGAACCGATCTATTTTTGAAAAGCGGTGTTCGTAGCATCGAATCAAAATGTAAGATAGATCAGTTACCTGGACAGCATGGTGCTGGACGTAAACGTGTTACCGAATATGGTTTGCAGTTAAGAGAAAAACAAAAAGTACGTCGTATGTACGGTGTTCTTGAGAAGAAATTCCGTCTGTATTACAAAGAAGCCGATCGTCGCAAGGGCTCAACAGGTGTTAATCTGTTGCAACTTCTTGAAACGCGTCTGGATAATGTTGTCTATCGGATGGGTTTTGCAGCGACACGTGCCGAAGCTCGTCAGCTCGTATCGCATAAGTCGATTCAAGTGAACGGTCAGTCGGTTAATGTACCTTCTTACGAAGTTTCTGTCGGTGATGTTGTCAGCGTTCGTGAAAAATCGCGCAACCAATCTCGCATTGCAACAGCATTAGAGTTAAGCAGTCAAGCCGGTGGTGTCAGTTGGGTTGAAGTTGATCCATCCAAATTTGAAGGGACGTTCAAGTCGGTTCCAGATCGTTCAGATTTGTCGAGTGATATCTCTGAGAATCTGATCGTCGAACTTTACTCTAAGTAACCCTTTGAAAACGGAGATAACTTCTAATGCAAGAGATGTTAGAGCAGCTACTAACTCCACGTTTAGTAGACATTAAAACAGTTAGCGGATTTAACAGCCGTGTAACTCTTGAGCCTTTAGAGCGTGGTTTTGGGCATACTCTAGGGAATGCTTTAAGAAGAATCTTATTGTCTTCGATGCCGGGTGCTGCGATTGTAGAAGTTCAAATCGACGGTGTTCTTCACGAGTATTCCGCTATTGAGGGTGTTCGTGAAGATGTCTTGGAGATTTTATTGAATCTCAAGGAAGTAGCCGTTAAATTGAATGAAACTTCTCAAGCTGAATTAAGCCTTTCCAAAAAAGGACCTGCAGTTGTTACGGCGGCGGATATACAGTTGAATCATGACTGCGAAATCATGAACCCCGACCTGGTGATTGCACATCTCAGTGAAGGCGCCGAACTTTCATTAAAGTTAAAGGTTGAAAAAGGCATTGGCTATCGATCGGCTGTGCAATCCAGTGACACTGACTCTTCCAGTATCGGTGTTCTTAAACTGGATGCCAGTTTCAGTCCGGTTAAAACAGTCAGCTACGAAGTTCAGAATGCGCGTGTTGAGCAGCGTACGGATTTGGATAAGTTGATCTTAAACGTTGCCACAGATGGAACCTTGGATCCTGAAGAGGCCATTAAACAGGCCGCGACGGTTCTACATTATCAATTGGTGGCGTTTGTCGATCTGAAACACAAAGAAATTGTGGTTCAGGAAGAAGAAGAGAACGAGTTTGATCCGATTTTCCTCCAGCCTGTTGATGATCTAGAGTTAACGGTACGTTCAGCGAATTGTTTAAAGGCCGAGCAGATTTATTACATCGGCGATTTGGTTCAACGCGCTGAGTCAAGCTTATTGAAAACGCCTAACCTGGGCAAAAAATCCCTGCAGGAAATCAAAGATGTCCTAGCGCAAAGAGGACTGGGGCTGGGAACTAAACTTGAAAACTGGCCGCCTTCGAGCCTAGTCAGTAAAGAGTCAGCATAATTAAAGGAAACAACCATGCGTCATCGTAAAAGTGGTCGTAAATTAAATCGTAATAGCTCACATCGCAAGGCGATGTTTCGTAATATGTCAGCATCATTGATCGAACATGAAATGATTAAGACAACTGTAGCTAAAGCGAAAGAACTGCGTGGTGTTGCCGAGCCTCTTATTACATTGGCAAAGCAAGACAGCGTGCATAACCGACGTGTTGCTTTTTCACGCTTGCGTGATAAAGCGGCCGTTGGAAAGCTTTTTTCAGAATTAGGGCCTCGTTATGAGTCTCGTCCTGGAGGGTACATCCGTATCCTTAAGTGCGGTTATCGCCCAGGGGACAATGCGCCTATGGCGTATGTTGAGTTAGTAGATCGCCCAGAAGGCGTTGATACTGACGCTTCTGAAGAATAAGTTATGAGCCAGCGTCACGCTGGCTTTTTTATGTACTGCTGTTTCGACACTCACTGCCATCTTGCGGACCCCGTTTTTACCCAAGCCGTGTTGGACGAATTCTTCGCCAGCTTATCGAATTCCGAACAGTCTTTTTATTTTCTAGCGGTTTCAACCAGCCTTCAAGACAGTCATCTTACTCATCGCTTATCACAACGCTACGACCGTGTGCTCGCGTCTGCAGGGATTCATCCTTGGTTCGTTTCTTCCGATTTTGAATCGCAGCTTGCCGCTATGGAAGATTTTGTTGTTCAGCATGCAGCATCGCTGGCAGCTTTGGGTGAAATTGGCCTGGATGCTATGCCTGGCCGACCCAACCAGGCCTGGCAGAAAATCGTTTTTGAGCATCAATTACGATTGGCAGAGGCGCATTCATTGCCCGTGTCTATTCATTGCTTAAAAGCCTATAATCCCATGCTGAAGTTTTTACGAGCCTATAATGTCACTGGCGTTATGCATGGATTTTCGGGTGGTGCGCAAATGGCTCGGGATTTTATAGAGGCTGGTTTTACGATTGGTGTGAATTCAGTGCTTTTGAATCAGAATGCGTGTCGTTATCATGCGATGGTTCAGGCGGTTGGTCTAGAGCATTTAGTGCTGGAGTCGGACGCCCCCTTTTCACAAAATTTTTCGATGTCCCAGCCCTTTGCGAGTCTTGCGCTTCTATCTAAAAAAGTATCCGAATTACTGGGTGTCACACAGGATGAAGTTTTGGATAAAACCTGTCAGAATGCAAAAGCTATTTTTTTGAAGGAATGAAATGGAAGCCCTTTTTGAACGAAGTCGATTAGTGTTCAGCGAGTCGGGTATTGAAGCGTTACAATCCAGTCATGTCGTCATTGCCGGCGTCGGTGGCGTGGGGGGCTTTGTTGCCGAAGCGCTTGCTCGTGGTGGGGTAGGTGCCATCACGCTTGTGGATCACGATGTGGTATCCCCGTCGAACTTGAATCGTCAAATTATCGCCTTGCAATCCACCCTGGGACAAGAAAAAGTGCATGTCATGAAGCAGCGGATTTTGGACATTAATCCTCAGTGCCAAGTCACCGCAGTCAATCGTTTTCTGACACCGGATGCAATGGCTGAATTTTTGCAACAGGGGTTTGATTTTGTCGTGGATGCCATCGACAGCTTAAACTGTAAAGTGTCGCTCGTCGCCTCAGCGCATCAGTTGGGTGTCCCCGTCGTTTCTTCTATGGGGGCGGGGCGGCGGGTGGATCCTTCTAAAGTGTGCGTGGCGGATATTTCACAGACGCACACTTGCGGGTTGGCGCGTAATATGCGCCAGCGTCTTCGAAAGCTCGGGATTCCAAAGGGAATTCCGGTGGTGTTTTCAACGGAGCTGCCGCAGCCTCCGGGACCCATGGAAGAAATCGACGGTGCGCGAGGTCGTGTAGTGAATGGAACTGCGAGTTATATGCCTGGCGTGTTCGGCTTGATGCTGGCAGGCCTGGTGATTCAGGCTTTAACGGCGGCTGCGGATGCTTAGCAGAAGACGGTGTTCAGCGGTAGGAGCTTTGTCTGCTTGTCGGCGGGGCTTTAAGCCGTCAGCTGAGCCAGTTTAATACAGCAGCTGATAGACCCCAGACCGATTGACTTGGTTGCCAGCGCGTCGAATCAAGCCTTCTTTCTCAAACGCTTGGATTCTGTTTTTTAATATTGGTGTCGATTCTTCAGCCCCCATCCCAGCCTTGATGTCGTTATCGTACAAGAGTTTCAATAAAATATAGTCCAGCCCGGTCAGCAGATCCAATCGACTTTGGTCGTTTGCGATACTTGGGGCGACCCAGTCCGAATCGTTTGGAAGCCCCATTACTTGTGTGAGCTCTTCCACCACGCAAGCTGGGAGGATGCCGCGGCTCATGGCGTGATCGACGGGAATAATCACCATTGCTTGCAGGATTTCATTATTCCGGTTATGCCGGATCGTTCCCATGCAGTGGCTTTCCGTGCCTAGATTTTTGACATCGGTTGACGTGTAACGGTTAATGGTTTCTTGATAAAACGCATCTCGAGTGAAAATGATGTTTAAGTTGCTGTCTTGCGCTTCTTGGCTTTGTATAATGGGATGCTGTGTGATCTCGGCCAAGTGTTTTAGGTGTGTTTCGCTTAACTGTTTAACGACATCGTTTTCAGGCAGCTTGTAAAAAACATAGCGGTAGCGAATCGGTTTTTCCCATTTCATAATGCGCTCATCGGTTTGGCGATACTCGTTTTTCAGAGCAATCTCTTGAAAAGCCTTCAAAATATAGTCTGGCGATTGCCAGTCATGTGTCAGTTGTGGTGCGAAAGCCGATGCTGTCAAGCTGGTTAGGATTACAATGACAACTTGGGTGATTCGTTGACGCCAGTGCATAGTCGTGTCCTTTGAAGCGATTTACGAATGAATGATATTTATTTCTTTGGGATTTCTTTGGGAGCCTCGGATTTTGTCAGAGGTTTAACCATTTTTTTAAATAATAACCTGTGTAGGATGTCGGGTGCTCGGCGATGGTTTCCGGTGTGCCAGTAGCAATAATTTCACCGCCTCCCGAGCCGCCCTCAGGGCCAAGATCGACAATCCAGTCCGCTGTTTTGATGACATCCAGATTGTGCTCGATAATGACAATGGTATTGCCTTGGTCGCGCAGATTACGAATCACCTTGAGCAACAACTCAATATCGTGAAAGTGCAGTCCGGTCGTCGGTTCATCCAAAATGTACAAAGTGTTGCCCGTGTCCCGTTTTGAAAGCTCCTTGGCCAGCTTGACCCGCTGGGCTTCGCCGCCCGAAAGCGTAGTGGCGCTTTGTCCCAGTCGAATATAGCCCAGCCCGACTTCCATCAGCATCTGCAGTTTCCGGGCAATGACCGGGATGGGGTCAAAGAAAGCGCGCGCATCTTCAACGGTCATTTCGAGGATGTCGTGAATGTTTTTACCTTTGTACTGCACCTGCAGGGTTTCACGATTGTAACGTGCGCCTTGACACACATCGCAGGCCACATAGACATCCGGCAAAAAATGCATCTCCACTTTGATAACGCCATCGCCCTGACAAGCTTCACAGCGCCCCCCTTTGACATTGAAGCTGAAGCGCCCTGGCGTGTAACCTCGGGTGCGGGCTTCGGGCGTGGCGGCTAAGAGTTCGCGGATTGGCGTAAACAAACCGGTGTAAGTGGCCGGGTTGGAGCGGGGGGTTCGACCGATCGGGCTTTGGTCAATATTCACGACCTTATCAAAATGCGCCAGGCCTGTCACTTTTTCATAGGGTGCCGGTTCCAGCGACGCCTTGTTTAAATGGTTGGCCGCAATTTTATAGAGGGTTTCGTTAATCAGGGTGGACTTTCCGGAGCCGGATACGCCGGTGACGCAGGTCAGCAGTCCGGCCGGAATTTCCAGGTCTACCCCTTTCAGATTGTGGCCACTGGCACCGGTGATCCTCAGCGCTCGGTTTTTCGGTTTCGCGAGTCGTTTTTCCGGTATGGCGATGGCGCGCGCACCGGTCAGGTATTGCCCCGTGAGCGAAGCTTTGCTGGCCATAATGTCTTCCGGCGTGCCTTGCGCCATAATACGCCCACCGTGAATCCCGGCACCGGGTCCAATGTCCAGCACGTAATCGGCCGCGCGAATGGCGTCTTCATCGTGTTCGACAACGATGACGGTGTTGCCCAAATCTCGCAAGTGGTTCAAGGTATTGAGTAGGCGGTCATTATCACGTTGGTGCAATCCAATGGAGGGTTCGTCCAGCACATACATCACCCCGACTAAGCCAGCGCCAATTTGGCTGGCCAAGCGAATACGCTGGGCTTCGCCACCGGAAAGGGTGTCGGCACTGCGATCCAAGGTTAAGTAGTTTAAACCGACATTGACTAGAAACGATAAACGATCACGTACTTCCTTAATGATTTTCTCAGCAATTTGTCCTTTGGTGCCTTCCAGCGTCAACTGGCTGAAAAACGTGTAGAGTTGGCCGATGGGTTGTTCCGTGAGTTCTGGCAGCGACCGGTTCGCCACAAAAACATGGCGTGCGGCTTCATTAAGGCGTGCCCCATGGCAGCTGCTGCAAAGGTGGGAGACGCGAAACCGATCCAGTTCATCCCGCACCGCCTTGCTGTCGGTTTCGGCAAAGCGGCGTTCCATATTGGGGATCACGCCTTCGAAGCGACGCGTGTCGGCGTAGCGACCGTGGGGTAAAGGCAGTTTTTCCTTGCCCGAGCCATACAGAATAATGTCTTGGTGTTTTTTCGAGAGCGTCAGCCAAGGGGCTTCCATGTCGAAACCATAATGGTCGGCCACGGCTCTGAGGATGTCGTAATAATATTTATGCCGTCTGTCCCAGCCGCGAATGGCGCCGCCAGCGAGGCTGAGATCCGGGTGCATGACCACACGTGCCGGATCGAAAGCCTGTTTGACGCCAAGGCCATCACAGACAGGGCAGGCGCCGTGCGGATTATTGAATGAAAAAATGCGGGGTTCCAACTCCGGTACCGCATAACCGCAGTGTGGGCAGGAAAAGCGTTCCGAAAACAGCAGTTGAAAGTCATCCGCTTCATCCATCGGCAAGACCTGGGCAATGCCGTCGGCCAGATGAAGTGCGGTTTCGAACGATTCCGCCAGACGCTGTTTGATGTCTGGGCGGATTTTGAAACGGTCCACCACCACCTCAATGTCGTGTTTGTATTTTTTATCCAGCGCAATGCCACCATCCAATTCCAACAGTTTGCCGTCGATGCGGGCGCGCACATAGCCTTGCGCCTGTAATTCATCCAGCAAGTTTTGATGACTGCCTTTTTTGCCGCGTACAATCGGTGCCACCAGCAGGCATTTGGTGCCTTCCGGCAACGTCAAAGTGTGATCCACCATTTGACTGACGGTTTGCGCCACCAGATCGCACTGATGCGTCGGACAACGTGGGGTGCCAGTGCGTGCATAAAGTAACCGCAGGTAATCGTAAATTTCGGTGACGGTGCCAACGGTTGAGCGCGGGTTATGCGACGTGGATTTTTGTTCAATGGATATCGCCGGAGACAAACCTTCGATGTGATCAATATCCGGTTTGTCCATAACGGATAGAAATTGGCGCGCATAGGCGGACAGTGACTCCACATACCGGCGTTGACCTTCGGCGTAGATGGTGTCGAAGGCCAGTGACGATTTGCCGGAGCCTGACAGCCCTGTAATGACGATGAGTTTGTCACGTGGGAGCGCCACATCAATGTTTTTCAGATTGTGGGTGCGCGCACCGCGAACAATGATTTCTTCCAGCATTTGAACCTTCCGTCAGACGTTATAGTGAACGCGCACATTCTTTCCTCTTGAGAAGCCTTAGGTAAAGCACTCTGTGCACCGTTGAAGTGCCAAGATTATAGCAAACCCATTTGTGTCGGGTGGCGTCTGATGCGGTGGTGTCGTCAAAAATCTGGGTTGGGTAACACCAGCACACCGGAAACCGTGATGCGAATCTCGGTTTGCCCCGCTTCCAGAACCGGCGCGGCGGCTTCGGCTTTCACGGCGGACATCATCATGCGTGTTTGCGGCAATCTCGCGCCTGGGGATGAGTCCTGAATTTGGGTTTCGGTCAGGCGAAAGGTTTTTTCTCCGAAAGCGTGTGCAATGCGAGCGGCTTTGTCCCGATACGATTGAATGGCCGTTTGCAAAAGTTGCGCGCCGACTTCGGCCTGTCGTTCAGTCGAAACGCTGAAATCGAGACGATTGAAATTTAAATCGTCTTGAAGCTCGGCCAGCCGTTTTGCCAGGCCTGGCGGATTCCGGCTTACAATCGTTAAGGCTTGTTGCCCGCGCCAAGCCTTGATTTTCTGGTCAGAGTCGTACACAGGAGTAATGCGGTAGTCGCCGGTTTCGATGGTGGAGCCTTTTGGAAGGCCGCTATTGGCCAAGCGTTGACGAGCCTGTTGCATTTTTCGGTTGATGGCCTGTCCGACATCTTTGGGATCTGCGGCCTGGGCTTCGGCTAGAAATCGTGCTGTGACTTGGTCGTTGATGACTTGTTGAGAAACCGTTTCACTAAACGAAATACGGTTGAATTCAGGGTGGATGTCATTTGCCCAGGCCTGGTAAAAAGGCAACATCAAGGCAAACGCCAACAGTGGCGATAAGAGTGAGAGAAGGTGTTTCAAGGGTCGGCTCCTTTTTACGCTGAAAGGAAGTTGCTATAATGGCGGTGTTTTTTCCGCAATCCCGCGGAACCGATCGGCACCACGAAACCTTGACAGGATACCATAAAATGTCTGAATTCAGTCGCAGCATGACCCCGACGGAGCGGCGTGCCGCTTTTTCCATCGCTGGAATTTTCTCCACCCGAATGCTCGGCCTATTCATGATTTTTCCGGTGTTTGCGTTATTTGCACAAGAAGAATTCGCGGATGTGACGGCCACGCAGATTGGTATTGCCATTGGTATTTACGGTTTGACGCAGGCTTTCTTGCAAATTCCGTACGGAATGTTGTCCGATCGTTTTGGGCGCAAACCCTTGATTATTGTCGGGATGCTGGTGTTTATGCTGGGGTCGATTATCTGTGCACTGGCAGAGTCGATTGAAATGATGATTGTCGGCCGCGCCATTCAGGGCATGGGCGCGGTGGCGGCCGTGTTGATGGCCAGCGTCGCCGATCTGGTGTCGGAACAATTTCGCTTGCGTGCCATGTCGATTGTCGGCCTGACCATTGGCTTTTCATTTACCGCTTCCCTGGTGGTCGGCCCCATGTTAGGTGAGTTGTTCGGGGTGCGCGGTATTTTCTGGGTGATTGCAGGCCTGGGCGTTTTGGGGATAATGTTGGTTCTGTTTGCGGTGCCCAAAATCGAGCAGCAAAGCTTTCAGCGCGAGGCCGAAGCTGATCCCAGTCAGTTTAAAGACGTTCTTAAAAACCCGCAGTTGCTGCGTTTGGATATTGGCGTTTTTGTGCTGCATGCCATCTTAACGGCCATGTTTATCGTGGTGCCTTTTTTGATCCGTGACACCGCAGGACTTGACTCAATGCACCATTGGGAGTTGTATCTGCCGGTCATGTTGCTGTCGTTTGTGCTGATGGTGCCATTTATTATTCAAGCGGAATCGAAGGGGCGGATGAAGCCCATTTTTGTGGGCGCGATTCTCACCATTTCCCTAATGCAATTGGCCTTGCTGTATGGTGCCAGCGGTTTCTGGTCGGTTTTTTTGATTTTGATGGTGTTTTTCACCGCCTTCAATTTGCTGGAAGCCAGTTTGCCTTCTTTGGTTGTGAAGTTGTCGCCAGCGGATAAAAAAGGCACCGCCAGCGGCGTTTATTCCAGCAGTCAGTTTTTCGGGGCGGCGTTTGGCGGCGCTTTGGGGGGCTGGCTGTATCAAACGTTCGGATTGGAAGGCTTGTTTGGCTTCACCGCCGCCATCGGTTTTCTATGGTTTTTATTGGCGGCGACCATGGTCAAACCGATGCCCTTGAGCATCGCCTCTGTTCCCATCACAGCCAAGCTTGAAGACGCAGAACTGCCAGGCCTGGTTGAAAAGCTTTTGACGTATGACGGCGTAAACGAAGTGGTGTTCCGTCTGGATGAACAGCGCGTTTACTTTAAAGTGGATCGTCAGAAAGTGGACGAGGCGGGGCTGATCGAATACTTGGAAAAAGGCTTGAGCTAACCTTTTCAAGCGAGGGTTAAAAAGGTATTATTCACCAATTAAGTGTAAATTAATTGTTTGGAGAAAGGTATGGCGCGTGGTGTAAATAAAGTGATTTTGGTTGGCACTTTGGGGCGAGACCCTGAAGTGAAATACGCGGCAAACGGCAATGCCATCGCCAATCTTAACGTGGCCACCTCGGAACAATGGAACGATAAACAAACCGGTCAGAAGCAGGAAAAAACCGAGTGGCACCGAGTGGTGATCTTCGGCAAGCTGGCCGAGATTGCCGGGCAATATTTAACCAAGGGGTCGCAGGTGTACTTAGAAGGCAAACTGCAAACCCGTAAATGGCAAGACCAGAATACCGGGCAGGATCGCTACTCGACGGAAGTGGTGCTGGATCCGTTTAATGGCACCATGCAAATGTTGGGCGGTGGCAACCGACAGGATGCGGGTGCCTATGATGGCGGCTATGGCGCTCAGAACGCACCGCAAATGACCCAGCCGAATGCGCAGCCGAATACAATGGGGCAAGTGCCTCAGCAACAGGCTGCGCAGCCGAATTACGGCCAACAACCAAGCGGTTATGGTAATCAACCTCAAAACAAACCGCCACAGCCCGCACCCGCTTTTAATGACTTTGACGACGATGATGTGCCGTTCTAAAACACACTTGATACCTTTTTGTAAGGTGTGAGGGAAGAACCCGAAGGTCAGTGATTCGGGTTGAATCAGGACGGTTTACGTCCTTTTTTGTTTTTGCGTCAACGTTGAAATTTCACTCAATTCTTTCGTCATTTGGTCGATACCTTGTTTAGAGGTGTTTATTATGACTAAAAACGATATGTCGCCAGCGCTGAAATACTTTTTTAAAAAGTTAGAGCGCAAATCGGAAGAAGTGCGTCAGATTCACCTCTTGGAGGTGGATGAGAAGCATGAAGTGCCTTTTGAGGAGGTGGAGCGTTTTGCGCGTGCCATTATGACGCAAAATATTTTTATCTTTACCGTTGGGGTGAACGGCAAACGTGAATCCACTATTCTCACTAAAGCCATGTTCAGTATCAATAAAGTGGTTCGTTTGTATTACAGCACCAGTTTTGATGAAACGCAGCAGGGGTTTATTCGCTTGCGGCCGGACACGGAACAGCAGTTGATTCTGGTGGAGCGTTTGCATGGCCTGCGCCCGAGACCGGAGTTGCTCTATGCCAGTAAAGATGAATGTCATGTGGTGCGGTTTTTCACCAATTGGTTGTTGCGCCGCATTGATTGGGAAAAAACCAAAATCAACAACTTGGATCTATACAAACGTTTTGTGGATTTGGAGCGTAAAGCGTTGGAAGAGGCGATTGCGGCTGAGGAAGCGGAAAGAGAGCATCACGAATTGCAAAAAACGCTCAGTAAGCATTTTGGCGACAACAGTAAGCACAAAATGCCAACAAAGCTGGTGCAATAGACTCGCGTGGTCGATTAATGGCTGCGGTGCACGGCGAGGTCGGCTAACGCCAGCATGGCTTT
The DNA here is from genome assembly GCF_049975065.1 of Hydrogenovibrio sp. Taxonomy (GTDB): domain Bacteria; phylum Pseudomonadota; class Gammaproteobacteria; order Thiomicrospirales; family Thiomicrospiraceae; genus Hydrogenovibrio. The sequence goes on along the minus strand of NZ_JBNGDN010000007.1, from coordinate 22,780 downwards.
CTTGATGGGGGAGTCGGGCAGCACTGAAAGGGCGTATTTGGCTTTTTCCGCTTCGGCTTCGGCCATGGCTTGGGTGTATTGGAGTGCGCCCGAGCCGGCAATGATGTTGGTGACCTCTGTCAGCAACTGGAGCCCATCGGTTTCGATGGCACGCCGTATTAAGGCTTTTTCGTCGTCCGTGCCGTTATCTAAAATGTAGATCAGCGGTAAAGTGGGCTTGCCTTCAGCCAAGTCATCGCCGAGATTTTTGCCCAGGGTATCCGCATCGGCGGTGTAGTCCAGCGCATCGTCTATCAGTTGAAAAGCCGCCCCTAAGTGGCGACCGTAAATGGCAAAAGCGCTTTCAAGTTCCGGTTTATCGGCCAGCACCGGTCCCAGTAAGGTGGCGGCTTCAAACAGCTTGGCGGTTTTACGGTGAATGACTTCCATATAGCGTTCAATGCTGGTGTTGGCATCATGGCAGTTCAGCAGTTGCAACACTTCCCCTTCGGCAATGACATTGGTGGTTTCTGACATGATTTCCATAATGCGCATTCTGCCCGGCTCCACCATCATTTCAAATGAGCGAGAATACAAAAAGTCGCCCACCAAAACGCTGGCGGCATTGCCCCAGACTTCATTGGCGGTCTTGTTGCCGCGACGGGTTTCGGATTCGTCCACAACATCGTCGTGTAACAAAGTAGAGGTGTGAATGAATTCAATCACTGCCGCCATGGTTAAGTGGTCTTGTCCAGCGTAACCGCAGGCTCGGGCGGATAATAAAACCAACAGAGGCCGAAGACGTTTGCCGCCGTTGTTGATGATGTAATGGCCAATTTGATTGATCAGTACGACATCCGAAGCAAGACGCTCCAGGATGAGCTGGTCGGTGGCGAGTATGTCAGGTTCAATGAGTTTTCGAATGTCGGAAAGCGTCATGGGGGTTGGGTTGCATAACCAATATGATTAAAAGAAGCCAAGTTTAGTATGAAATGCACCGGAATCAAAGCCATAAATCCGATTTGGTCGGCATTTGCAGCCTGTTGGGTGGCTTTTGGCTTCCGTTTAATTGGCGGTGGGTAAAATTCTAGCTTAATTGTTTGACCTTAAATATAAAAGACTATATAATCCCGCCTTTGCCGTTTCTGACGGTGTGAATAAACAGAATTTGAATATTATAAGAAACCGGGAGTTTCCATAATGTATGCGGTAATCAAAACCGGTGGTAAGCAATATCGTGTTCGTGAAGGCCAAGTTCTTCGTGTGGAGTCTTTGAATGCAGTCGAAGGCGACAAGGTTGAGTTTGATCAAGTGATGATGGTAGGTGAAGGTGCAGACGTTAAAGTCGGTGCGCCGATTGTTGAAGGGGCTAAGGTAGCGGCCACTGTCACAGCAAACGGTCGTGGAAAAAAAGTATCCATCATCAAGTTCCGTCGTCGCAAGAACAAATCACGTTCCAAGCAAGGCCACCGTCAAAATTATACGGAAGTTGAAATCACAGGTATTTCAGCGTAATTTCGGTGGGTTTTACCGACTGAATGAATCGATTAAAACAATCCGGTTTATTTCTGAGTAGGGAATAAAAGGGTTAACAGGAGATGTCACCATGGCTCATAAAAAGGCTGCAGGTAGTACTAAAAACGGTCGCGATTCCAATGCTAAGCGATTAGGCGTTAAACGTTTTGGTGGTGAGCAGGTTCTAGCGGGAAGCATTATTGTTCGTCAGCGTGGTACGAAATTCCATGCCGGTGATAATGTGGGTCGCGGTAAAGACGATACTTTGTTTGCTAAAGCCACCGGTGAAGTGGCTTTTGTTACCAAAGGCAAGCCACAGCGCACCTATGTAACCATTAAAGCCGACTGATTTCAGTTCACTTCAATGGTTTACAGAAAGCCCCGCGAGTCGGGGCTTTTTTATTTCTCGGTAAAGCGGAACGCCTCGGCTAAAATAGCGAGTGACGGCTGTGCGATAGGTTCAGGTTCAAAGTGCCATCCGGCGCTTTCAGACACTTTAGGAATTCCAATCATGTTATTTGTTGATGAAGCCAATATTCGGGTGATGGCCGGTCGTGGTGGTAATGGCGTGGCCAGTTTTCGCCGTGAAAAATACATTCCATTCGGCGGGCCGAACGGCGGCGATGGCGGCGATGGCGGTAGCGTGTATCTGATTGCCGATCGTAATATTAATACGCTGATTGATTTCCGCTATACCCGAGACTATAAAGCTCAAAATGGCCAGGCCGGCATGGGGCAGCAGAAAACCGGTCGCGCAGGGGAAGATTTGATTGTTCCCGTGCCGGTCGGCACCATTGTGCGCGATCTGGATACTCAGGAAGTGATCGGCGACTTGGTTGAGCACGATCAGGTGTTATTGGTCGCCAAAGGCGGTCGTCACGGTTTGGGTAATGTGCATTTCAAGAGCAGCACCAACCGCACGCCACGCCAGTGCACCCCCGGCGAACCGGGTGATGAGCGTAATTTGTCGCTGGAGCTGTCGGTTTTGGCCGATGTCGGCTTGCTGGGGATGCCCAATGCCGGTAAGTCCAGTCTGATTACCGCCGTTTCTGCGGCACGTCCGAAAGTGGCGGATTATCCTTTCACCACGCTTTACCCGAACTTGGGCGTGGTGCGGGTGTCGCCGGAGTCGAGTTTTGTGATTGCCGATATTCCCGGTTTGATTGAAGGAGCCTCCGAAGGAGCCGGTTTGGGCGTTCAGTTTTTGAAACACTTGTCCCGAACCGGCTTGTTGTTGCATGTGGTCGATATCGCGCCGATTGACGATTCCGATCCGGTTGAGTCGGTGCGCATCATCGAAAAAGAACTGGAAAAGTACAGTGAGGCTTTGGCTGGCAAAGAGCGTTGGTTGGTGTTGAATAAAACCGATCTGCTGCCGGAAGAAGACGCCAGTGAAGTGTGCAATGATATTGTCGAACAATTGGGCTGGCAGGGGCCGGTGTATTCAATATCCGCCGTGAATCGAACCGGAACCGAAGCCTTAATGAAAGAGATTGCCTACGGCTTGGAGCAAAACCGTTTGAAAGCCTTGGAAGAAGCCGGCGAAGAGTCATAAAAGATGGTCACACGTTCAAACATTCACACAAAATCGCGTCGCTGGGTGGTAAAAATCGGCAGTGCTTTGCTCACCAATGACGGTAAAGGGCTGAATCGCGATGCCTTGGCGAATTGGGTGGCGCAGATGGTGCAGCTGAAACAGCAAGGCATCGAATTGGTGATCGTGTCCTCCGGGGCGGTTGCGGAAGGCATGCAACGTTTGGGCTGGACGAAACGTCCATCCGAAATTAATGAGTTGCAGGCCGCCGCCGCCGTCGGGCAGATGGGGTTGGTGCAGGCTTATGAATCCGAGTTTGCGAAAAATGGCATCCGCACCGCGCAGATTCTGATGACGCACGATGATCTGTCGAATCGCGCCCGCTATCTCAATGCGTCCAATACCATTCAAACGCTTTTGGAGCATCAGGTGGTGCCGATTATCAATGAAAACGATACCGTCGTGACGGATGAAATTCGTTTTGGCGATAACGATACCTTGGCCGCCTTGACCGCGAATCTGGTGTCGGCGGATGTGTTGGTGATTTTGACCGACCAAAACGGTTTGTATAACGATAATCCGCGCACCAATCCGAGCGCCACGCTGATTTGCGAAGCCGAAGTCAGTCGAAAAGACATTGAAGCCATGGCCAGCCCGGAAGGCGGAAGCCTCGGCAAAGGCGGGATGTACACTAAGGTGATGGCGGCCAAGCGCGCCGCGCGTTCCGGTACCGCCACCTTTATTGCCTCTGGTCGCGAAGACAATATCCTACCGCGCCTGCACGCCGGAGAAAACCTCGGTACCTTGTTGATTCCCGATTTGGAACCTTTGACCGCACGTAAACGCTGGCTGGCGGGGCATCTTCAGGCCAAAGGGCAGTTGGTGCTGGACGACGGCGCGGTAGCCGCCCTGCAATCCTCCGGTAAAAGTCTGTTGCCGGTTGGCGTTAAAGCCATTCAGGGCGCGTTTCAGCGCGGCGAAATGGTGATTTGCGTTAATGAAAAGAACCAGGAAGTCGCGCGCGGCCTGGTCAATTATCCCTATTATGAAGCCGAAAAAATCATCGGCCATCCTTCCGTTGAAATCACCGAGCGACTCGGCTATTCGGAAGGTGAGTTTTTGATTCACTGCGATAATCTCGTTCTGGCGGATTAGCCGCTACTTAAACTGAGTCGAAATATCACTTCTCACAAAACGCCCAGGCCTGGGCGTTTTGGTTTTTTCCGATTTTTTCCATTTTGTTCCTTGAAAAAAAATGAACCGCCACCATAAGGCTTGACAGTGACGGATCAATTTATAAAATAATTAGCACTCTCGATGGTAGAGTGCTAATTTTGAGCTTTTTAGTAATCTAATACCATTCATTATCAAATAGTTAGGAGAATCCTATGAAAATTAAACCATTGCATGACCGTGTGGTCGTTCGTCAAGTTGAAGAGCAGAAAGAATCCGCAGGTGGCATTTTGTTGCCCGGTTCGGCTCAGGAAAAAGAAAACAGAGGCGAAGTGGTCGCGGTTGGGCCTGGTAAAGCGGCGGATAATGGTTCCATTATTCCGATGACAGTCAAAGTCGGCGATACCGTTATGTTCGGTCAATACTCCGGGCAGGAAGTCAAAGACGAAGACGGTCAGGCGCTGAAAGTCATGCGTGAAGACGACATTATTGCAATTGTTGAGTAATTGAAGCTTTATTAAACGTTTAACCAAAGGATTTTAAAGATGGCAAAAGATGTAAGATTGGGCTTAGATGCCCGCGAAAAAATGGTAGAAGGGATTAACGTTCTAGCGGATGCTGTGAAAGTGACTTTGGGGCCGAAAGGGCGTAATGTCGTGTTGGAAAAATCGTTCGGTGCGCCGACGGTGACCAAAGACGGTGTGTCTGTGGCGCGTGAAATCGAATTGGAAGACAAGTTCATGAATATGGGCGCGCAGATGGTGAAGGAAGTGTCTTCCCAAACCAATGACGTCGCTGGTGACGGCACGACCACGGCGACCGTTTTGGCGCAGTCCATCGTGCGTGAGGGGATGAAGTCTGTGGCCGCCGGTATGAACCCGATGGATTTGAACCGTGGTATTCACAAAGCCGTTGAAGCGGTCGTGGAAGAAATTCAGAAAATGGCGCAGCCTTGCACCACCTTTGAAGCCATTGCTCAGGTCGGAACTATTTCAGCCAATACGGACGCCTCGGTCGGTAAGATGATTGCCGATGCCATGGAGAAAGTGTCTACTGAAGGCGTGATCACCGTTGAAGAAGGCTCTTCTTTGCATGATGAGTTGGTTGTGGTTGAGGGGATGGAGTTCGACCGTGGTTATCTATCGCCTTACTTTGTGACCAATCAGGAAAAAATGGTCGCGGAACTGGACAATCCTTACATCCTGTTGCACGACAAGAAAATCTCCAATATTCGTGACCTTCTGCCAACCCTGGAAGCGGTTTCCAAAGCCGGTCGTCCGTTGTTGATTATTGCCGAAGACGTGGATGGCGAAGCCTTGGCGACATTGGTGATCAACAATATGCGCGGTATCGTCAAAGCCACGGCCGTGAAAGCGCCCGGTTTCGGTGAGCGTCGTAAGGCGATGCTTCAGGATATGGCGGTGCTCACCGGTGGTACGGTGATTTCCGATGAAGTGGGACTGACGCTGGAAAACGTCACTTTGGATATGCTGGGTGAAACCAAGTCGGCCGTGGTCGGTAAAGACAGTACCAAGCTGATTGATGGCACCGGCACGAAAGAAGACATCGAAGCCCGTTGCTCGCAGATCAAGTCGCAAATGGAAAACACCACTTCCGACTACGATAAAGAAAAATTGCAGGAGCGTCTGGCGAAGTTGTCCGGCGGTGTAGCGGTCATTAAGTTGGGCGCGGCCACGGAAATGGAAATGAAAGAGAAAAAAGACCGTGTGGACGATGCGTTGCACGCCACACGTGCGGCCGTGCAGGAAGGAATCGTTGCCGGTGGGGGGGTCGCTCTGGTGCGTGCGCGTTCACGCGTTCAAGTGAAGGGGGATAACGATGACCAGCAAGTCGGTATTGAAATCGCCTTGCGTGCCATGGAGGAGCCCATGCGTCAAATCGCGGCCAACTGCGGTCTGGAAGGTTCCGTCATTGTCAATAAAGTGATGGAATCCGAAGGCAATACCGGTTTTGATGCCGCTTCTGAAACCTATGTGGACATGCTGAAAGCCGGTATTATCGACCCAGCCAAAGTGACTCGTTCCGCTTTGCAGAACGCGGCTTCCGTGGCCGGTCTGGTGTTGACCACCGGTGCGGCCATTGCCGATCTGCCTTCGAAAGACGGTGGCGCGGATGCCGGTGCGGCCGCAGGAATGGGCGGAATGGGCGGCATGATGTAAATTTTGGTTTCAGAGGTTCATTTTCACGCCATCTTCTGCGTTGAGAATTAACTTCCGATGTTCATGGGCTATTTGCCCACTCCGCTTCGGGTTAAATTCTCGCCTTAAATCTGGCATAAAACTGAACCTCTGAATTCCAAAATTGAGCACTTTTATGTTTCAAAGGCCAGCTTATGCTGGCTTTTTTTGTGTCTGGCGTTTGGGAAAATGACAAAATCGCCAGGCCTGATGTTATTGCGTGAAGGCGATGCAAAGGCCTTTATGCTTTCAAAACGAACATGCTAAAATGATTGATCTAACCCTTACTCGTAATGGGTTCGGGTCACTTTGTTAAACGAATTAACGCGGTGCGCAGCGCCGACTGGTTGGAACATGGAAAACGCAATAATCAAAATTGGCATTGTCGGCGGCACAGGCTACACTGGTGTGGAGTTGCTTCGCTTACTGGCGCAACATCCACAAGTGGAAGTGGTGGCGATTACATCACGCAGTGAAGCGGGGATGTCAGTAGCGGAACTGTTTCCGAATTTGCGCGGTCATTATGATTTGGTTTTTTCCGAGCCTTCACCTGACGTTCTGACAGCGTGCGATGTGGTTTTCTTTGCCACACCGCATGGTGTGGCCATGAGTATGGCGAAAGAATTAGTGGCGGCCGGGGTGAAAATCATTGACCTCGCCGCCGACTTCCGCATTGAAAATCTCCAGGCCTGGTCAAAATGGTATGGCGTGGAACACACCTGTCCAGACATGATGCCCCAAGTGGCTTATGGTTTGCCCGAGTGGTTCCGAGACGATATTCAAAAAGCCCAGATCATCGCCAATCCCGGCTGTTATCCGACCAGCATTCTACTGGCCGCCGTGCCCTTTTTAAAAGCAGGCCTGGTGAAAACGGATGCGATCATCGCTGACGGAAAATCCGGTGTGAGCGGCGCCGGTCGCGGGGCGAAGGTGGCAATGCTCGGCGCGGAAATGAGCGAAAGTTTTAAGGCATATGGCTTGAACGGTCACCGTCACCTGCCGGAGATGCAGGAAAAGCTTCAGGTATTGAACGGTGAACCGGTGGGCTTGACCTTTGTGCCGCATCTGGTGCCAATGGTGCGCGGCATGGAGTCCACAGTGTATATGACGCTGGAAAATGACGTCAGCCAAGCCGAATTGCAATCGGTGCTGGCGTCGGCTTATGCGGATGAACCGTTCGTGGATGTGATGCCCTTCGGCAGCCAGCCCGAAACCCGTATGGTCAAAGGCACTAATATGTGTCGTCTGGCGGTGTATCGTCCAGAAGGCGGTCAGACGCTGGTAGTGTCTTCGGTCATTGATAATCTGGTCAAAGGGGCGGCCGGTCAAGCGGTTCAGAATATGAATCTGCTGTGTGGGCTTCCGGAAACTCAGGGGTTGAATCAGGTCGCCTTGATGCCCTAAAGCGGCTTGGACGTCACAGAGTAATTGCTGACGGATTCGTAAGGTTTTGATACAATGAGCGCTTTGATACATTAGGAGGCCACCATGTCCGAAATGCCTACCCCAGTGAATTTCACTGAAGCGGCTGCGGCGAAAGTCAGCGGTCTGATTGAGGATGAAGGTAATCCGAATCTGAAACTGCGTGTTTACATTACCGGCGGCGGTTGCTCCGGGTTTCAGTACGGCTTTACGTTTGACGAATCTCAGGCGGAAGATGACACCGTTGTTGAGAAAGAAGGCGTCAAACTGATGATTGACCCTATGAGCTTTCAATATCTTGTCGGCGCCAAAATCGATTATCTTGAAGATCTTCAAGGTGCCCGCTTTGTCATCGAAAACCCGAACGCCACCACCACCTGTGGTTGTGGCTCGTCCTTCGGCGTTTAGCAGACGTTTGTAATTACAGGGCGTGCGTCGCTTCTGAGCGGCGCTGCCGCGCCCGAACCAATCACTAGGAACCTAAATATGGAATATATTCCAGGCCTGGCCGGTGTTCCGGCGACCGAATCCGAAATTTCCTATATTGACGGTCAAAACGGTATTCTGACTTACCGTGGTTACGACATCATGGAACTGGCGGAATATTCCTCCTTTGAAGAAACCACCCTTTTACTGTTGTTTGGCAATCTCCCGACGGCGGATGAACTGGCGACGTTTGAAAATAAATTGCGCAATGCACGGCGGGTGAAGTACAACCTGCGCGAAATTATGAAGAATCTGCCCGCCACCACGCACCCAATGCACATGTTGCAGGTGGCGGTGGCCAGTCTGGCGAGCTTTTATCCCAGCACCGAATACATGAAAGGCGGCACCGAGAACCAGCAATACATCAATGAAGTCACGGTAAACATTATTTCGCACATGGGCACCCTTGTGGCAATGTGGGAGCATATGCGCAATGGTTACGACCCGATCGAGCCGCGCAAGGACTTGACCTACGCCGAAAACTTTCTGTATATGGTGACCGGCGAGGAACCGGACAAAGACTGGGCGCGTTTACTGGATGCCTGCTTGATTCTGCACGCCGAGCATACCATCAATGCCTCCACCTTCACCACCATGGTAACGGGTTCGACGCTGGCGAACCCCTGCTCGGTGATTTCCTCCGCCATTGCCTCCCTGTCCGGGCCCTTGCATGGCGGTGCCAATCAGAAAGTGATTGAAATGCTGGATGAAATCGGCACGCCGGAAAATGCCCGTGCCTACATTGAAAAACGCCTGTCGGAAAAGAAAGTGATCTGGGGCATGGGGCACCGGGAATACAAAACCAAGGACCCGCGTGCGACCATTCTGCAAAAGCTTTCATCGCAGCTGCTGCAGAATAAAAGTGACGCCGGTTCCCTCAGTCAGGCGTTTGCTACTGCTATGGAAGTGGAAACCGTTTGCGAAGAGCTATTGGGGCACAAGGGCGTTTACCCAAATGTGGATTTTTATTCCGGCATTCTTTACAAGGAAATGGGCTTTGATGCCGGACTCTTTACCCCCATTTTTGCGGTGGCACGTTCGGCTGGGTGGATGGCGCACTGGCGGGAACAGCTGCAGAACAATAAAATTTTCCGACCCACGCAAATATATAAGGGTGCCGGAACGGCGTGCTACTTGCCCATGGAAAAGCGGGGTGAATCCACACTGTCAATCGACTGATGGATACTTTCAAAATCGCAAACAAAAAAAGCGCCAGGCCTGGCGCTTTTTTATTGTCTTCCTCTTTGTAGCCGATGCCGTGTGTTGTTTCTGGCGTCAAAGGGCGCTGAGGCGGTTAGACGTCGAGGTAATCCAGAATACCTTCCGCCGCTTTGCGGCCTTCGGCAATGGCGTGCACCACCAGGCTGGAACCGCGCACCATGTCGCCACCGGCAAACACTTGAGCGTTTGATGTCTGGAAAGGGTAGTCGCCGCTTTCCTGCGCCACCACCGTCTGCCAGTCGGTTAAGCCGATATTGTGGTCTTGGAACCAGGCGGGCGGGTTCGGCTGGAAGCCAAAGGCGACAATGACGGCATCGCATTCAATTACGGTTTCCGACCCTTCAATCATTTCCGCACGACGACGCCCGTTTTCATCCGGCTCGCCCATGCGGGTTTCAATGACCTTCAGCCCCGTGACTTGACCGTTTTCGGCCAGCACTTCCACCGGTGCCAGATTGAATTTAAACTGCACGCCTTCTTCCTTGGCGTTCTTCACTTCGGCGCGGGAACCGGGCATATTGGCTTCGTCACGACGGTAGACGCAGTAGACTTCACGGGCACCCTGACGAATCGAGGTGCGGGTACAGTCCATGGTGGTGTCGCCACCGCCTAGAACCACCACGCGCTTGCCTTTCATGGAAACATAGGGTTCCGGCGACTGCTCCATCCCCAGTTCGTGCTTGACGTTGCCAATGAGGAAATCCAGCGCTTTGTAGACCTGCGGCAGATCCTCCCCGGGGAAGCGTCCGGCCATCGGCTTGTAGGTGCCCATGCCGAGGAAAACCGCATCATAGTCCTGCAGAAGCTGTTCAAAGGTAATGTCCTTACCAATCTCAGTATTGCAGTGGAACTCAACGCCCATGCCTTCGAGGATGTTACGGCGCTTGACGACGATTTCCTTATCAAGCTTGAACTGCGGAATCCCAAAGGTCAGCAGGCCGCCGATCTGCTGTTCTTTTTCGAACACCACTGGTTTGACGCCGTTACGAATCAAAATGTCGGCACAGCCCAGACCGGCAGGACCGGAACCGACAATGGCGACCTTCTTGTCCGTCATGGGGATGTTGCTCAGGCTGGGCGTCCAACCCATTTCGGTGGCGGTGTCGGTGATGTACTTTTCCACTGCGCCAATGGTGACGGCACCGAAGTGAGTGTCTTCCAAAGTACAGGCTTCTTCACACAGGCGATCCTGCGGACAGATGCGACCGCACATTTCCGGCAGCGAGTTTGTCTGATGGGACAATTCGGCCGCTTCCAACACATTGCCTTCGGCGACCAGCTTCAGCCAGTTTGGAATGTAGTTGTGCACCGGGCACGCCCATTCACAATAAGGATTACCGCAATGCAGGCAGCGATCCGCCTGAGCCTGAGCCTGAGCCAGGGTGAATTCCGTGTAAATCTCATTGAAATTCTGTTTGCGGTCCATGGCTTCTTTTTTGCTCGGAAGCTGTCGATCCAGTTCTAAAAATTGTCTTACATTTCCCATGGTTCGTTTCCTTATTCTCCATCACCGCAGTTGGCAAATAAATCCAATAATTTGTCCACACCGATGGCGCGAGACTTGATCAACCAGAAATTATGCAGATAGCGGCTGAAATCCTGCAGCACCTCCTGACCGAAGGCACTGTCGGTTTTCGCCACGTATTCCGCCAGAAGGTCTTTGAGGTAAATGCGATAGGCTTCGGTGGACTCGGTGTCGATACGAATGGCTTCCACCATTTCCGAGTTCAGGCGGTCGGGCAGGGTGCGATCCAAGTCCAGGATAAAGGCCATGCCGCCGGACATCCCCGCGCCGAAGTTAACCCCCACCGCGCCAAGGCTCACCACAGTCCCGCCCGTCATGTATTCACAGCCGTGATCCCCCAGGCCTTCGACCACGGCGGTTGCACCGGAGTTACGCACGGCAAAGCGTTCACCGCCTGTGCCGTTGGCAAACAGTTTACCGCCAGTGGCACCGTACAAACAGGTGTTGCCGACAATTGGCGTCAGATGCGGGTCAAATGCGTGCCCCCTTGCCGGACGGATGACGATTTCACCCCCGGCCATGCCTTTGCCGACATAGTCGTTGGCATCGCCTTCTAAGTGCAAATTCAGTCCGTCTACGTTAAAGACGCCGAAAGACTGGCCGGCAATACCGGTCAGTTTCAGGGTGATCGGCTGATTTTTCATGCCGTGGTTGCCATAACGCTGGGCGATTTCACCGGCGACACGTGCGCCGATGGAGCGAGCGGTGTTGACCAGTGTAAAGTCGAACTGACCGCCACTTTTCGCGTCAATAGCAGGCAACACGGCTTTCACGATATCTTCTGCCAGATGACCGTCGTCCCAAGGGTTGTTGCGATCCACTTGAACGGTTTGCGGTTTGGATGGATCCACGCCGCCGTCCGAAATGATGGGCGTCAAATCAATGTGCTGCTGCTTTTGCGTCAGCGGCGCATCGATTTTCTTTAACAGATCGACGCGTCCAACCAAATCTTCCAGGCGTGCCACGCCCAGTTTGGCTAACCATTCGCGGGTTTCTTCCGCCACGAAGGTGAAATAGTTGATCACCATTTCCGGCAGGCCGACAAAATGTTCCTTCCGCAGACGCTCATCCTGCGTGGCCACACCCACGGCACAGGTGTTCAAGTGGCAGATGCGCAGGTATTTGCAGCCCAGCGCAATCATCGGCGCTGTGCCGAAACCAAAGGACTCGGCACCGAGAATGGCGGCTTTAATCACGTCCAGGCCGGTTTTGAGGCCGCCGTCGGACTGCAGAATGACCTGGCCGCGCAAATCGTTGGCACGCAATACCTGATGCGCTTCCACCAAGCCCATTTCAAAGGGGTTGCCCGCATATTTGACCGACGTGAGTGGGCTGGCACCGGTGCCGCCGTCGTAACCGGAAATGGTGATCAGATCGGCGTAGGCTTTTGCCACCCCAGCGGCAATGGTGCCAACACCGGGTTCCGCTACCAATTTGACTGAGACCAGTGCGTTTGGATTGACCTGCTTTAAATCGAAAATCAACTGCGCCAAATCTTCAATCGAATAAATATCGTGATGCGGTGGCGGTGAAATCAAGGTGACGCCTTCCACCGAATGGCGCAAACGCGCAATGGTGGCATCCACTTTATGACCCGGCAACTGACCGCCTTCACCCGGTTTCGCGCCTTGTGCAACTTTGATTTGCAGCACTTCGGCGTTGCGTAAATAATGTGCGGTCACACCAAAACGCCCGGAGGCGATTTGTTTGATTTTCGACATTTTTTCGGTGCCGTAGCGGGACGGATCCTCCGCCCCTTCACCGGAGTTGGAGCGTGCGCCGATGCGATTCATGGCTATCGCTAGGGCTTCGTGGGCTTCTGGCGACAAGGCACCCAACGAAATCCCTGCGGAGTCGAAACGCTTGAAGATGGATTCGATGGGTTCAACCTGATCCAATGCAATCGGCTTGAGGTTGTCCTTAAAGGTGATGAGATCACGCACCGTCATGGCGGGGCGTTCGTTTACCAGTTGAGCAAACTTGGCATAGGCCGCTTGATCCCCTTTTTGCACCGCATCGCGCAAATAATTGACCACATCGGGGTTGTAGGCGTGGTATTCCCCGCCGTGAATGTATTTCAGCAGGCCGCCGGGTTGTAAAAATTTGCGGGGGTTAAAGGCGTGCTTGGCCACTTTCGCCAAGTCGCTTTCCAAATCGTCAAAGCGTGTCCCTTCGATACGGGTCGGTGTGCCCTTAAAGCAGAGATCGACAATCTCACGACTGAGGCCGACGGCTTCAAACAGTTGCGATCCGCGATAGGACGTAATGGTCGAAATTCCCATTTTTGAGAGAATCTTGAACAGGCCTTTATTGATGCCTTTGCGATAGTTTTTAATGTACTGATCTAAGCCGACTTTCTCATCCAGTTCTCGGGTGCGAATCATGTCTTGGATGGTTTCATAGGCGAGATACGGATAAACCGCGGTGGCACCGTAGCCAAACAGCACGGCAAAGTGGTGTGGGTCGCGGCTGCTGCCGGTTTCAACAATGAGGTTGGCTTCTGGGCGCAGACCTTCCTGAATCAGGCGATGGTGGACCGCACCGGTTGCCATGGCGGCCGGGATGGTCACCAACCCCTTTTCAATCGACAGATCGCTGAGAATGAGCAGTGTCACGCCTTGGTTTACGGCCTCGACAGTGGCATCGCACAAGTCAACGATGGCTTGTTTCAGGTCTTTCTGGTCTGGATTGTAGTGCATGGAAACGCGTTGGTGACGGTAATGTTCGTCCACCATGCCCAGCAAGTGTTTCATCATCGATGGTGATAAAATCGGTGACTGCGACTCTAAGCGGCGTGCATGGGCTTCGCTTTCGTCAAACATATTCAATTCGCGGCCGAAACAGGTGTTCAGTGACATCACAATGTTTTCCCGCAAGGGGTCAATCGGCGGATTGGTGACCTGAGCAAACATCTGGCGGAAATAATCGTAAACCGAACGCTCTTTGTGCGAGAAAACCGGCAAGGGGGCATCATCGCCCATGGAGCCAATGGCCTCCTGACTGGATTCGGCGAGAACACGAATAATCTGATCCCGCTCTTCAAACGAGACCTGGTAATATTTTTGATACACATCTGCGGTGTCGGCGTCCCAGTCGGAAGTATAGGCCTCCGACTCCAGGCGCTCTTCTAAGTGCATATAGCCTTTGTCCATCCACTGACGGTAGGGTTTGGCTTGCTTGAGGGCATTGTCGATGTCTTCCGGTTTGAGCAGACGACCGGCTTCCAGATCCACCGCAATGATTTGGCCGGGCTTCAGGCGACCTTTTTCCAGTACGTCTTCCGGTGCGTAGTTGTAAACACCAATTTCCGAGGCAAAGGTAATGTGGCGATCTTTGGTGACGACATAGCGCGTTGGGCGCAGGCCGTTTCGATCCACACCGCAGATGGCGTATTTGCCGGTGTTGATCACCATGCCAGCCGGGCCGTCCCAGGGTTCCATGTGCATGGAGTTGTATTCCAGAAACGCTTTGAGATCTGGGTCCATGTGCGGCATATTCTGCCAAGCGGGCGGAATCAGCAGGCGTAATGCCTGAAATACCGGCATATCACCCATCATCAGCACTTCCAGCATGTTGTCCAATGAGTTGGAGTCGGAACCTTCCTGTGCGACCAAAGGCTTCAGTTCCGCCAGGTCTGGAATCAGCGGGGTGGCAAATTTGCTTTGACGCGCCAACGCCCAATTGCGGTTGCCTTTAATGGTGTTCAGCTCGCCGTTGTGCGCCAGGAAGCGGAAAGGTTGCGCCAGTCGCCATTGCGGCAAGGTGTTGGTGGAAAAACGCTGGTGATAGGAAATCAACGAAGACTCGAAGTCTTCAGACTTCAAATCCAGATAATATTCCGGCAACTCTTTCGGCATGACCAGCCCTTTGTAGGACATCAGCTGGCTGTGCAGGGAGGCAATGTAAAAAGTGCTGTCGTCCGCTTCAAGCGCCATTTCCGCTTTGCGGCGCGCTACAAACAGCAAACGATTGAAATCGGCGTCCGTCATGTCGGCCGGAGCATTGACAAAAATCTGTTCGATGCGCGGTTCCATCCCGGCGGCTTGGGCACCGAGAACGTCCGACGCCACCGGCACGGTGCGCCAGCCTGCCACGTCCAGCCCTTTGTTGTTCAGAAACTGTTCCAGCGTTGACTTGGCCTGTTCAGCTTTGGTCGTGTCCTGGTTCAAAAACACCATGCCGCAGGCATAATTGTCGGATAATTTCGCCCCTAGGGCGCTGGCTTGGGCGCGTAAAAAGCCATCCGGTTTTTTAATGAGCAGACCACAGCCGTCACCCGTACAACAGTCCGCCGCGACGCCACCACGGTGCGTCATATTGGCTAAGGACTCGATGGCGGTTTGCACGACCCAGTGGCTGGGCTGGTCGTCCATTTGGGCAATCATGCCAAACCCGCAGTTCTCTCGTTCGAATTCGGGCGAATAGAGTCCTTGTAAGCTGTTGAGTGAATTCATAATTCAGTTTCCTGTTTTCAACATTTATCGTCGGTGTTTTTTCGTAACACCTTGTTGTGTAACACCTTGTTATAGAAGGTCTTTTGGGCGATAGTATGGGTGTTGTTGGTCGTAAAATTTAAAATGGTGCGAAATTATACTTTTTTTGACTCTCGAAAGCAATGTTTCGGGCGCGGTCGCCGGTGCAGCTGGGTGTGAGTGGGGGAAGCGAAAACAGCCAGCCTTGGCTGTTTTCGAGAGGGTGAAGTGGCGGGCGGCGGGTCTCAGTGTTTGTCGATCAGAGACGAACCGCTCATTTCTTCAGGTTGCCCGATGGCCATCAGATCCAGTAAGGTCGGGATGACATCGCATAAAGCGCCGCCCGTGCGCAGGGCAAAATCACGCTCACCGAAATACACCAGCGGCACTGGGAAGGTGGTGTGCGAGGTCACTGGCTTGCCGGTTTCGTCGTCAAACAGCATTTCCATATTGCCGTGGTCGGCGGTCACGATGGCCTCGCCCCCAGCGGCCTTCAGTGCCGCTAAAATCTCGCCCAGTGCTGCGTCAACCGCTTCAACCGCCTTAATGCAGGCATCAAACACCCCTGTGTGGCCAACCATGTCTGGGTTGGCGATATTGCAGATAAAGGTGTCGTATTGACCGCTTTGAATGGCTGCGATCAGCTTTTCTTTCACTTCTGGCAGGCTCATTTCCGGCTGTAAATCGTAGGTGGCGACTTTCGGGGAGTTGACCAGAATGCGATCTTCCCCTCGGTTTGGTTCCTCAACGCCGCCATTGAAAAAGAAGGTGACGTGAGCGTATTTTTCGGTTTCGGCAATGCGCAGCTGCTTCAATCCTTTTTTGGAAACATACTCGCCAAAGGTGTTGCGCAATTTGTTTGGGCGATAGGCAATGAGTGCGCCGAATTTCTCAAAGTTCTTTTTGTATTCGGTGAGGGTGACGAAAGAGGACAATACCGGGGTGTTGCAACGGTGAAAGTCGGCAAAGTCGTCTACAATAAAGGCTTTGGTCAGCTGGCGGGCGCGGTCGGAACGGAAGTTCATAAAAATGACCGAGTCGCCGTCCTTGACGCGGACGTGCTTACCATCTTCTTTGCGGGGAATGACTGTGGCTTGGATGAATTCGTCATTTTCACCGCGTTCGTACGCCATTTCAACGGCTTCTTCAGCGGAAGCCGCCTCGAACAGCCCTTCACCACAGGTGATGGCGTCATAGGCTTGTTTAACACGATCCCAGCGGTTGTCGCGATCCAAGGCGTAATAACGACCGGTAACGGAGGCGATTTCACCGCCACCCAGTTGCTGCATAAAGCTTTCCAGTTCTTCGATGTATTGTATGGCGCTGCGCGGCGAAGTATCACGCCCATCGGTGAAAACGTGGACGTAGATTTCGGCACCACGCTCATGCGCCATTTGCACACTGGCCTTGATGTGGTTGATGTGTGAGTGTACGCCGCCGTCGGACAGCAAGCCGAGAATATGAACCTTGCGTCGGCGGTCAATGGCGGCGTCAATCGCTTTCAGCAGGGCGTTGTTTTGAAAGAAGCGTCCGTCGTCGATGTCTTTTTGAATGCGGGTCAGTTCTTGATACACCACGCGTCCGGCTCCAAGATTCATGTGGCCGACTTCGGAGTTACCCATCTGTCCATCGGGTAAGCCCACCGCCATGCCGGAGGTGCTGATCAGGGTGTGGTGATAGTCTTTAAGCAGTTGATCCCAGTTGGGTGTGTTGGCTTGTGCAATGGCATTGTGCTGTTTGGCTTCACGATGTCCCCAGCCGTCCAAGATGATCAATCCGGTAGGTCGGTGTTCGATTTGCACTGTCTCTGTCATGTGGTTTCCTTTTGAGAAGCGGTTTCGCGGTTTCGGGAGTTGAGCCGCAAAAAAGAATAAAATTTGAAAATGTCATTTATTGTAACGAGTTTGACTGTTAAAATCATTAGCTTTGAATTTTGGCGGATGTTATCCAAGGAATTATGAATGTTTATTGAATTTGTGGAAGAGCAAATTTTTCTTTTTATCGCACTGGGTGTGATAGCGGTGATGTTGGCGTACAGTTACTTCGGGGATCGCTTGTCGGGGTATCAAACGGTGAACGCCGATGAAGCCGTGCGACTGTACAATGCCGGTGCCTGGGTGCTGGATGTGCGTTCGGATGCGGAATACAAAACCGGTTTTATCGGTGAAGCGGAGCATATTTCTTCAACGGAGGTCGCGAAAAAGATGGAGACCATTCGCCCCCATAAAGACGAGTTGGTGTTGGTCTATTGTCAGTCGGGTATGCGGTCGGCCTCGGTGGCGAAAACGCTGGTAAAAGAAGGCTTTACCAAGGTGAATAACCTCAGTGGCGGAATCTTGTCGTGGAAAAACGCTGGCCTGCCCCTAAATAAGCCGGTTTCTAAAAAAAAACTAAGAAAAGAAAAAAAGTGAGTTCGAAGATGCCAAAAATCGTTATGTACGTAACCCAGACCTGTCCATTTTGCACCATGGCCAGAAGCCTGTTGGATGGAAAAGGCTTGGCCTATGACGTGATTGATGTGGGCAGTGACCGTGCCATGTGGGCCGAATTGCAGGCCAAGTCCGGTCGCAATACCGTGCCGCAGGTGTTTATTGGCGAACATCATGTCGGTGGGTTTGACGATTTGTCGGCCGCCGAGCGTTCGGGCGAATTGGATCAGCTTTTGGCCGAGTAAGCTCGGTTGTCCAGACACTCAGTCGCGTAATAGGTGATCATGTCGATCATTGAAAAATATAGCAAAGTTTACAGTTTATTAATCTAAGTATTCATCTAAGGAAATGTCATGTCAGAGCAAGCGGAAAAGCACTTTTCCATTCAAAAAATTTACACGCGCAACATCTCATTTGAAGCGCCCAATTCACCGGAAATGTTCACTCAGGAGTTCCAGCCGCAGTTGGACGTCGATTTGAATGTGGAAACTTCGAACCTTGAAGAAGGGGTCTATCACGCCGTCGTTCGAGTGACAGCGACCACTAAAGTTGGCGAAAAAACCGCTTTTCTGTGTGAAGTGGAGCAGGCTGGCATTTTTACCATCACCGGATTTGGTGAGGATGAACTGGGCTACCTCTTAGCGACTCAATGCCCAAATGCGCTCTTTCCCTATGCGCGCGAAGCGATTTCCGAAATGGTCACCCGTGGCGGCTTCCCGCAGTTGTTGTTGGAGCCGGTGAATTTCGATGCGATGTATGCCAATCATTTGCAGCAGCAGGGCAACGCAGCGGCACCGGAAACACAGCAATAACCTTGTGTTGTGAAACTCGGTCTCGTTTTAAGGCGCTCGCATGACTCGGCAGACTGAAGCGGCCGGCATTGCGGTTTTAGGGGCGGGTGCTTGGGGAACGGCGCTGGCGATTCATTTGGCCAAAAATGGTCATGCGGTTCGTCTGTGGGAGCATCAGCCAGAGCGCGCAGCGCAGCTGCAAAAATATCGTCAAAATGAGCGTTATTTGCGCGGCGTCACTTTTCCGGAAAATCTTACGGTTTCCTCAGACCTGGCGGAAACGGTTCAGCAGGTGGGTGCGGTGCTGATGGTGGTGCCCAGCCATGTGTTTCGTGAGGTTTTGCGCCGTTTGGGTGAGGTTCGCGATTTTCGCCAGGCCTGGCCACATTTTGCTTGGGCGACAAAAGGGTTTGAGCCGGACAGCAGCTTGCTTCTGCACCAAGTGGTGGCAGAAGAAGCGCCTGAAATGAAAGCCATGGCTGTGTTGTCTGGCCCCACCTTTGCGGATGAAGTGGCGCGGGGCTTGCCCACAGCGATGGTCAGCGCCTCTTCGGATGCCTCAGAGGCTCAGTTTTGGGCGGATGCCTTTCATTGTGACACCTTTCGAATGTACACTCAGTCGGATATTGTTGGCGTGGAAATCGGTGGAGCTTATAAAAACATTATGGCCATTGCCACCGGTTTGTCGGACGGTTTGCATTTGGGCGCCAATGCGCGCGCGGCACTGATTGGACGCGGCATGAAAGAGATGATGCGGTTTGGCGCAGCCCTCGGAGCGCAGCCGGATACGCTGATGGGGTTGTCAGGCCTGGGCGATTTGGTGTTGACCTGTACCGATAATCTGTCGCGTAATCGGCGTTTCGGTTTGAAGATGGCGCAGCCGGGTGTGACGGCGGAAGACGTGATGGCCGAAATCGGTCAAGTGGTGGAGGGGGTTAAAGCCGCCAAAGCGGTGAAGCGCATTGCCGAACAACGGCATTTGGATTTGCCGATTATGGAACAGGTTTATTGCATTATCAGCGGCGAAAAGACGGCGCAGCAAGCGGTGAAAACCCTGATGCATCGTGATGGGCGCTCGGAAACAGAGCCCTTTTAGCGAGAACGGAAAACCACCAGGCTTGGTGGTTTTTGCGATTCAGTGAGCGGGCAGATTCATGTCGAAGTCGAGTTGACGCCAGGCTTCGTAAGCCATCACCGACACCGCATTCGCCAGATTCAGGCTGCGCCCGCCCGGCACCATGGGAATGGTGAGGCGTTGTTGCCGCGGCAGACTCTGCAAAACATCGGCGGGCAAGCCTCGGCTTTCCGGGCCGAACAAAAAGGCGTCGCCGTTTTCAAAGATCGGTTCGGTATAATAACGGTCGGTTTTGGTGGTGAGTGCAAACACACGATTGGGTTGCAGTATTTTCAGGCAGTTTTCAAGCGATTCGTGCTCGTGCAGATTGGCCAGTTCGGCGTAATCCAGTCCGGCGCGGCGCACTTTTTTTTCGCTGAGGTCGAACGCATAGGGCTGAATCAAATGCAGGTGTGCGCCCATATTGGCGCTGAGTCGAATCAATGCCCCAGTGTTTTGTGGAATTTCCGGTTCATATAAAATAATGTGGATCATAATAATGTAGTGGTGAACAACTTGGTTGATTTGTCGGTTGAATTAAAGGGCATTCGATTTGCCAACCCGGTGGCGATGGCCTCCGGTAATGCCGGTTACGGTTTTGAGTACCAAGCGGTTTCCGGTTTCGCCAACCGAGATGTCGGTGCGGTGTTTCTGAAAGGCACGACTCTGGAACCAAAACTGGGCAATAAACCAGAACGGGTAATGGAATCGCCTTGCGGCCTGTTGAATTCCATTGGTTTGCAAAACCCGGGGGCGCACGCCGTGATTGCAGATTATCTACCAAAGCTGGATCTAAGCCAAACACAATTTATCATTAATGTCTCCGGCTCGTCAGTGGAGGAGTATGCGCAAGTCGTGCGTTTGTTCGACCAAACCGACCTGCCGGCGATTGAAGTGAATATTTCCTGTCCGAATGTGAAAAAAGGCGGCGCGGCCTTCGGAAACGACCCAGATATGGCGGCGCGCGTGGTGGAGGCTTGTCGTGCCAGCACCCGCAAGCCGTTGATTGTGAAATTGTCGCCCAACCAGACCGATATTGCCGAAGGGGCGCGTCGCGTGATTGACGCTGGGGCGGATATATTGTCCGCCATTAATACCTTGATGGGCATGCAGATCGACATTCATTCCGCCAGACCGACACTGGGCAATAATCAGGGCGGGCTTTCCGGTCCGGCGATTAAACCGATTGCTCTGTTGAAGGTGCATCAGGTCTATCAAGTGGCCAAACACTATGACGTGCCGATTATCGGCTTAGGCGGCATTACTTCGGCGGAAGATGCCATTGAGTTTATCCTCGCCGGCGCCTCGATGGTTGCGATTGGCACAGGCCTGGCAAAAGATCCGTTGATGGTGAAAAAAGTCGCCAAAGGCATTGAGCGATATATGAAGCGTCACGGCTATGCCACGGTTCAGGAAATGACCGGCCGCCTGACGCTGAACACCGACACCGTTTTGTGTGGCTGAAAAACGTTTATCAAAACAGTCCGCATACATTCCAATCCTCAACCCATTGAAAAAGAACTCAACATAATAATGAATATGAAAACAGTAGAAGAACAATTAGCGATTATCAAACGTGGCGCGGAAGAGATTCTGGTCGAGAAAGAACTGGTGGAAAAGCTGGAATCGGGCAAGCCGCTAAAAGTCAAAGCTGGCTTTGATCCGACTGCGCCGGACTTGCACCTTGGGCACACGGTGCTGATTAACAAATTGAAGCAGTTTCAGGATTTAGGGCATGAAATTTTATTCCTGATCGGCGACTTTACCGCCATGATTGGCGACCCGACCGGCAAAAGCGCCACGCGCCCCCCTTTGTCGGAAGACGATGTGTTGCGCAATGCGGAAACCTATAAAGAGCAGGTGTTCAAGATTTTGGATCCGGCGAAAACCCAAGTGGTGTTCAACTCCGAGTGGATGTCGAAATTGACGGCGGCGGACATGATTAAGCTGGCCGGCACCACGACGGTGGCGCGGATGTTGGAACGTAATGATTTTGGTGATCGTTATGCGTCCAATACGCCCATTGCAATACACGAATTTTTGTACCCACTGGTGCAAGGCTACGATTCCGTGGCAATGGACGCAGACATTGAGCTGGGCGGTACCGATCAAAAGTTCAATTTGCTGATGGGGCGAACCTTGCAGCAACATTACGGAAAACCGGCGCAATGCACCTTAACCATGCCGATTTTGGAAGGCTTGGACGGCGTGCAAAAAATGTCCAAATCCTTAGGGAACTATATCGGTATCCAAGATGCCCCGAATGATATGTTCGGCAAGGTGATGTCGATTTCCGATGAACTGATGTGGCGCTACTTTGAACTGCTGTCGTTTGAATCGCTGGAAACCATAGCGGCTTATCAACAAGCGGTGAAAGACGGTGAAAATCCGCGCAATATCAAAATTAAGCTGGCGTTGGAACTGATTGAACGTTTCCACAATTCAGAAAGTGCCGAAGCGGCTTTGAACGATTTTGAGACCCGTTTTTCCAAAAACGCCATTCCAGATGAAATGCCGGAATTTACCTTCAATGAGGTCATGCCACTGGCGAATGTATTGAAAGAAGCCGGTTTGGTTGCTTCGACTTCCGACGGCCATCGTATGGTCAAGCAAGGTGCGGTGAAGCTGAACGGCGAAAAAGTCACCGACAGCCGAGCCAAGGTTGAAAACTGCGAGGCGCAGGTGTATCAGGTAGGTAAACGCAAATTTGCCCGCATTAGCGTGCAGGCCTGATGGTTTGAAAACCCCATTATCGCAATCGACCAGGCCTGGTCAAAACTGCCAGGCCTGGCAGAATGCCAAAGCGGTGAAAAAACCCAGTCAGCGGTTGACATAACCCTAAAACATTCTATAATACGTCAATCTTTTTTGGCTACATAGCTCAGCTGGTTAGAGCACATCACTCATAATGATGGGGTCCC
>NZ_JBNGDN010000006.1:21109-47477 GCF_049975065.1 Hydrogenovibrio sp. | reverse complement strand
CGGCCGCGGCAGAAGCGGCTCAAGACGAAGAATCGATTGACGAGCGTGCAGAAGAAGCAGAGGCCGACTTGGCGGTGAGCGATGACGGCACGGTTGAAGAACAACCAGGCCTGGCAGAAACCGCCGAAGAGGTTGCTGGTGAAGACGTTTCAGACGACATCACCGAAACCGCTACCGAAGCCAGTGAAAGCGCTGACGAATCCGACGCTGTGCCAGTTGCCGAGGTTGGGGAACCATCAGAAGAACAACCAGGCCTGGCGGAAATGCCGGAAAAGGCTGCCCCAGCGGAAACCGATAAACCGGAGACTGAAACGGCCGCCGATGGCGGCACGGATATGGACGATGAAGCCATTGATGGTTCCATTCTGTATGGATTCGAGGATGACGAGCTATTGTTGCCGGATGACAGTTTAGCGGATGAACCAACAGAAGACTCATCTCTCACGGACGATGCGGATGTGCTCGACTTCAGCGAAGTGATCAGTGATACACCACCCGATGCAGATGACTTGAGTGCCTATTTGGATATGATTGAGCCGGATGAAGACGATTCCGAGGCGGATGCCGCTGCAGATTCGGCCGAATCTTCAGAATCCAAAGGTGCTGTGCCTGAGTCGGTTCCAGAAACCATCGTTGATATCAATAATGAGCTGAATGTTCAGATTGACGATCAAAATATTGATTATCAAAACGAATAGCCAGGTTGGATTTTAAAGGCACCGAAAGGTGCCTTTTTTTTGTGTTTTTTTGATAATATGGTCTTAGCCCGAATATTTCACAAATTTGCACCGACCTTGCTTGCTCCTTGATTCCACAAGAAATATTTTCTCAGTCGGTCGTAATCACGGATACGACGCTTCTTCGAAAATTTCCTTGTGAAACAAAGAACTCGACGCCCGAAGGGGTAAGTCGAGAAACCAATGCTCTGCGCAATCTCAGTACAAATTCATGAAACATTCGAGTTAGATAAAAATTGCGTAGGTTTAATGTAGGTTACGAGCATGTCCAAAAAACGGTCCGTCAAAAATCCCATTTATCAGCAGGACGACTTATCGGATATCAAACTGATCTGTGAAGAAGGCGCCTTAGCAATATTCGCGGTCAAGCAGCCGTCCGATCAAGGGGATGCTAAGCGCATGGTGCGCGTGTTGCGCAATATCCGAAATCATTTCGCGTTAAAACGTGAAAAAGACCTGCTCCACTATCTCAATCGCTTTCCAAAAGACTTTCCAACGTTTTACGAAATTCGCAAAAGTGGCTTTTCTTATTTGAAGATATTTGACTTTGCCGGCAAGCACAATTTGCAAACGGTTGTCAAAGCGGAGGGCCCCCTCTCAACCAAAGCGGCAAAAAAATGCTTAAAGCATCTGGTTTCCGCTTTGGATAAAGTTCATGGTGTGGGGTTTGTGCACACGCGGATACGACCTGAAAATATTCTTGTCAACAAAGACCATTATTACTTGGCTGACTGGACAGGTGCCATGCCCGCGCTCCCGTCATATGAAACCGAATTGCTGATGGGCGATCAAAAATACTGCCCGCCGGAGCGTTTAAATGGCGAGTATCAGGCCGCGGGTGATGTTTATCTTTTGGGTTGTGTATTGTATTTTGCCCTGACTGGCAAGCACATTTACCGTTTAAACAAGGTCGAGCACTATTTTGACCAACTCTATGCCCACGCCTTTCACACGCCGCGAAAATTAAACACCCTGCCTTTGGTGTGGCGGCAATTGATTATGTGGATGACGCAGAAAGACCCACAAAATCGCCCCAGCCTAGCTGAATTACAACAATGGCTGAAAGAGCCGAGTGTGCCCAAATCGATTCGTCAGCAAAGTGTGGAAACCGTTAAAGACTTTCCGGAAGACAGTCTGACAGTCCTGGCGGACTCACATTATCTTTACGCGCAATTTAAAAAAGCGACGTTGCTGGAGGCTTCCGGTGAGCGCGAAATCGCTTTTAATCTCTACGAAACCTGCGCCTTCCGAGGCTACACCCGCGCCGAAAACAATCTCGGGTTGCTGTATCAGAAAGGGCAAGTGGTTCAGAAAAGCTATATCAAAGCGATGAATATGTACTACCAAGCCTATGAAAAAGGTAATCCTTACGGCGCTTATAACCTTGGGTATATGTTTGAAAAAGGACAAGGCGTGACCGTCAATCTGAAGCGCGCGCGGAAACTCTATGAATACGCCGCTATGCGTGGCCATTTAGCGGCCCAGAATCGATTGGGTGAGTGCTATCAGCAGGGCAAGGGAGTGGAAAAGGATGTGGCCAAAGCCCGTTTCTGGTTTGGCATGGCCGCGCATTACGGCCACGATCTGGCTTCGGAAAACATCCATCAACTTTTGGCCGAAAGCCGAAAAAGAGCGGTTTGAATCCACGCTTAACTACACTTCTTCCAGCTGTTTGAGCCATTGATGAAAAACGGGCATTTCTTGATGTGCCATTTCCATAATCTCTTGAGAGTCAAAATGGGAGACTGGGTAGCCAGCACTCATGCATGCCACCTGAATTAAAAAAGCTTTTTCTTCCGGTTGAAACTCCGGGTTGGGGATAAAGTAAGTGCACTTGGCGAGCAGTGCCGCTTTCAAAATCGCTTGCCATTGGTTGAAGGGCACCTTTTTAGGGCTCAGCAAAGCTTTGTCCGGCTCATTGGTCTGCCAAGCGACCAATAATTCGCCAAGAGAGTGTTCACTCATTAAATCACAGGCCACTTCACGCGCATTGGGTGGCAGTTTCTTCATAAGAGCGTCTTCAAAGTTGTTTTCAATTAATGGCATAAAATCAGTGTCTGTCGAGTATTGTTTGTATAATGCTAATTGTATTTTACCAGCAGAATCGCGTGTAATCCGATAAAGCGTTTTGAGCCAATGAATAAAAGGTCTTTTATGAATTCATCCGACCCTCTTGTCACTCTTTCCCATCCGCTTGCCCAGTTTCTTGATGCCGTGCCGGACTTTCCCAAAAAAGGCATTTTATTTCAAGACATTTCACCGTTATTGAAAACCCATTTTCGGGAAACCATAGAGGCGATGTCCGAGTTGTTTACCGCCGACGAGTGGGCGCAAGTGGATTATCTGGTGGGGATTGAATCGCGCGGATTTATTTTTGCCTCCGCTTTGGCATTCAAACACAATAAAGGCTTCGTTAAGGTGCGCAAGCCCGGTAAATTACCGAATGTGCATTCCGCCATGGCGTATGGGCTGGAGTACGGTAATGACAAGCTGGAAATGCAAAAGGGGGACGGAAAGAAAGTTATCCTGCTGGACGATCTGATTGCCACCGGCGGCTCCATGCAAGCCTCGGCACAATTGTGCGAAAAAGTCGGTTACGAGGTGATGGGCATGGCCTGTTTGGTCGATTTAAAAGCATTGAATCGTTTTGAGCACAAAGGGTTAACCGTTCGCTCGGTCATTCAGTTTGACGATTGAAGTTTGATGACGAAGTTTGATGACTGAATACGGGTGCTTGAAGCCCTGAAAAAGGGTTAAGCAAAAAACTCGGCAACCCGATAGGAGAAGCCGAGACCGTCGGGGTTGACAGCGCTTTCATCGACGCCTTTCAGTTTTGCAACGCCTGTTTGGCCAAGGCCACCGCCTTGCGCACCTGCTCGGGTGCGGTGCCACCTAAGTGGTTACGCGCTGCGACCGAACCTTCCAGTGTCAGAATATCAAAGACGTCTTCCCCAATGTCGGAATAAAAGCCTTGCAGGGTGTTCAGTGACATTTCTGAAAGATCTTGCCCGGTTTTCAGGCCGTGAGCCACCGCCAGCCCGACCACTTCGTGTGCATCGCGGAAGGCCAGCCCTTTTTTCACCAGATAGTCGGCCAAATCCGTTGCGGTGGCGTAGCCGCGTTTGGCGGCTTCATAGGTTTGCTCGCGTTTCACAATAATGGCGGGCACCATGTCGGCAAAGGCACGCAAACAGCCGCGCACCGTGTCCACCGTATCGAACAAGGGTTCCTTGTCTTCCTGATTGTCTTTGTTGTACGCCAAGGGTTGGGATTTCATTAACGTCAGCAGACTCATCAGGTGGCCGTAAACGCGTCCAGTTTTGCCGCGCACCAGTTCCGGCACATCGGGATTTTTCTTTTGCGGCATAATGGAGGAACCAGTGCAAAAACGATCCGGCAGGTCAATAAAGTCAAACTGAGCGGAAGACCACAACACCAGCTCCTCGGAAAAGCGGGATAAATGCATCAGAAACGTGGCGGCAAATCCGGTGAATTCGATGGCAAAATCCCGGTCGGAAACCCCATCCAGAGAGTTTTGCGACACCCGTTCAAACCCCAGCAGTTTGGCCGTCAGTTCCCGGTCAATCGGGTAGGTGGTGCCCGCCAGAGCGGCCGAGCCGAGCGGCGAGGTGTTGACGCGCTTGCGGCAATCCTGCAGGCGCTCCATATCCCGTCGAATCATTTCAAACCACGCCATCATATGGTGTCCAAAGGTGACAGGTTGTGCGGTTTGCAAATGGGTGAAGCCCGGCATAATGGTGTCGGCTTCTTGTTCGGCCAAGCTTAAAATACCGGCTTGAAGTCGTTTCATTTCCGGCAAAATCGCATCAATTTCATCGCGCAGATACAAACGGATGTCGGTGGCGACCTGGTCATTGCGCGAACGGCCTGTGTGCAGTTTTTTTCCGGTAATGCCGATCAGGTCGGTCAAGCGAGCCTCAATATTCATGTGAATATCTTCCTGCTTGATCGACCACTCCATATCGCCGCTTTCAATGTCGTTTTGCACCTGCTGCAATCCCTGAACAATGTCTTCCAGTTCTTGTTCGGTCAGAATGCCCACTTGGCACAACATGGTGGCGTGTGCGATGGAACCCTGAATGTCTTGACGATAAAGGCGTTGATCGAAGGTGATGGACGCCGTGAATTCTTCCACAAACGCATCCGTGGATTCGCTGAAGCGGGCGCTGGAAAGTTTTTCTTGATTGTGTTGATTGCTCATAAAAGGCCCTTAGAAAAGCGTGAAGTTAGCTGAAAGTATCTGAAAATAGCCGAATAACAAACGGTGCTTGCAGAACGGCGGTTACTGAGAGGGCATCGCCTCCAGTCGTAAGGGGTTGCCCATTTTTTGGTAGGCGTCATTTAAATGCTTGTGAATTAAGGTGGTGTAGAGTTCGATATTGGCAATGCCAACGATGTTGTCGGCCACTTTTTCGCCCTGACCGTTGATGAAAATCACCGTGGGGGTTAAGTCGGCTCGATAGCGTCTGGCCAGTTGATCTTTTCGAATCGGCTCGCCATTGACGTCGGCAATGGGTTGATGTTCATCGACACTTAAATAACGCATGAAGACAACCTTGCCATCGTAATCCCCGCCCAGCGCCATCGGGTCGAGCACTTCCGAGCGCAGGATGTGGCAGAACTCACACCATTCTGCACCCGCCATCAGCATAATCGGTAAATTCTGATCGCGCGCCTTTTTTGACAGCGTTTCCAGATTGGTCAGCTCCTGCAGTTTCGATTGGGGGTCGTAGCCTGAATTGCTGGTGGCTTGTCCGCATCCCAGCAGCCAAAACGTTATGGTGACTAAACCCAGTAATTTTATGTTCACACGGCCTCTCCTTTGAACTCGAATGCATCGGTCACGTAATCCACCATTTTATCGAAAATTCGGGCGTTATTTTGAGTAAAATGGGGAACATTCTTGCACCGACAGGCTACCAGGATGCCTATTTGAGATGGATAAACGGAAGGAAACATGAGAAAAACGCTGAGAATCGCAACCCGAAAAAGCCCACTGGCCATGTGGCAGGCCGAATTTGTACAAGCCGAGCTGGAAAAAGCGCACCCGGGGTTAACGGTCGAGTTGCTGCCCATGTCCACCAAAGGTGATAAGATTTTGGATGTGCCCCTGGCGAAAATCGGTGGCAAAGGTCTGTTCACCAAAGAACTGGAAGACCGCATGATCGCCGGTGAGGCCGACATCGCGGTACACTCCATGAAGGATGTGCCGATGGAGTTGCCGGAAGGGTTTGCGCTGGGGGCGATTTTGGAACGTCACGACCCGACGGATGCGTTTGTTTCGAACGATTATGCTCGGTTTGAAGACTTACCGCAGGGCGCAGTGTTGGGCACCTCCAGCTTGCGCCGCAAAGCCCAACTGATGGCGTTGCGCCCTGACTTGACGGTTAAAGATCTGCGAGGCAATGTCGGTACGCGCCTCGGAAAATTGGACGCAGGGGAGTACGATGCCATCGTGCTGGCGACCTCGGGCTTAAAGCGCTTGAAACTGGATGAACGTATTCGGCACGAGCTGGCACCGGAAACCTGTTTACCGGCGGTCTCGCAAGGCACTTTGGGGATTGAATACTTTGAAAAAGACGCAGAGGTGCGTGCTTTGATTGAGGTGCTCAATCATCGTGATACCGAAATTCGTACCCGCGCAGAGCGGGCGATGAACCACCGTCTGGAGGGCGGCTGTCAGGTGCCGATTGGCGTCTATGCCGAGTTGCAGAGCGATGCGATTTATCTGCGCGGGCTGGTCGGTGCGCTGGACGGTTCGGAAATTATCCGTGCAGAAGCGACCGGGCCGCAAACCGATCCTGAAACCCTTGGCATTCAGGTGGCCGAAGACTGTTTGAAACAAGGAGCCGGTGCGATTTTAGACGAAGTCTATGGGCGTGCATAACCCACCCGTTTCTCAAACCGAACCGCTGGCGGATTTGACATTGTTGAATACCCGTCCAAGCCATCAGGCGGCCGATTTGACGGCTTTGGCTCAGGCACAGGGTGTCACCGTATTAAGTTGCCCGACCCTAGCCATTGAGTCGCTGGCATTGCCCCAAGACGCCATGGGTGTGTTTAAAACCTTTGACAAAATCGTGTTTGTCAGTCGCAATGCGGTGACCGTGCTGGCGGAGCTGTTTCAGACGCAAGAAGTGGCTTCGCCGCCGTTTGCGCAAGTCGCTCAGAGCTATGCCATCGGGCAGGCCACTCATCAAGCGCTACTTGAACAAGGTTGGCCCACTGCGTCTTTAAACCACGACCAATTTGTCAGCGAAGACTTATTGGCCAGTGAGGCGATGCAAGACCTATCTGGACAAAAAATCTTGATTGTGAAAGGCGAAGGAGGGCGTCCAACCCTCAAAAGTGGGCTGACCCTCGCAGGGGCAGATGTGACCGAGTGGTTTATTTACCGCCGGATTCAGGAACCCTTTTGTGACCAGGCCTGGGTCGAATTTCAAGCCGCCAAGCACCCAGTGCTGTTGGCCAGCAGCCTGCAGGCCTGGTCGAATCTGGTGAAAAACCTAGCCGCCGCCATTGGTCAGCCAGCGTTAATTCATGCCCAGGACTGGCTGTTTGCACAGGATATCATCGTGTTCAGCCAACGCATCGAGAAAGCCGTAAAAGACGCAGGTTGGCAAGGCGGTATCTGGGTGGTGCCCCAGCAAACCAATGACGGTGTCCTCGCCGCTCTCACTCAAATACGCACCGAAGCACAAACCATTGATGATACGGCCAAGCCGTAAAAGGACTCAAGCATGGTAACACCCGACGAACCGATTACCCCGAAAGCCGATCAGCGTGTGCTGGACGGTGAAGTTGTCAAGGATGGTCGAAGTCAATCGCGCGCTCGCAAGTCGGGTTCGCCCTCTGGTTCCGGCGCAGAGAAGCCGTTAAAAGCCAAGCGCGACTGGTTCGGCTGGTGGCCGCAAACATTCACACAAAAAGTGCTGTTGCTATCGTTGTTGGTGCTGATTGGGATTGTGGTCTATCTCGTGCAGGCCACCAATCGGCAGGACTGGCAGATTGAAAAAATCAATCAACTGCAAAGTCAAATCGGCCAACTTAAAGCCGAAACCCATGCCTTGAAAGCCGAACAGGCGGAAATGCAGGCATCGGTGACCCAACAACTGGATTCACCGGATCGGCAGCCGGTGATCAGTCAGGGCGATCTCGACGCCGTGCAGTCCGAAATGGAAAGCCTTAAAGCCAAGATGCAGGCCAAGGTCTCTGAACTCAGCCAACAGTTGAAAAATGTGACGGAACAAGCGGGTGTGGCGGCGCAGCAATTTGGGCAGGCCGTGCAACCCACGCCGGAAGAAAAAGCTCAGTTGCAGGCGCAGGGCGAAGCCTTGGGCCAGGAATTGAAAAATCAGTTGCAGCAGATGGGGCAACAGTTGTCGGATTTGTTTCACTTCAAAGAAGCGCAACAGGCGCATAACGCACAGCAGAAAACCCTGGACATCGAGCTTGAAAGCCGTTTGAAAGCCGCCACCGAGTCGGCGATTCAGGGCGGCAAACCTTTGTCGGCACAGCAAATCCAACAATGGACACTGGAAATCAATACACAGTGGATGCTGACGGGAAATGTCACCCAAACCGAGCAACAGTTGCGTGCTTTGGAAAAAGCGGTCAATGCCAGTGAGGTGGCAAACAAAACCGATTTGATACGCCGTATCGGTCAGGATATGGTGCGCATTCACTCAGCGCCAAATGCGACACCGCAAAACGGCCAGGCCTGGGTGAAAACGATTCGCGCGGCCATACAGGCATTGCCGGAACCTATGGCCGAAAAACCCCATTCAACGTCACCGCCAAGCCGCGCGCCGGATGCGTCCGCGAACGACTCGGTGAACGGAACATCCGGTTCGGATCCGGCCGAGACCTTGTCCACCGATTCGGCTTGGCAAAAGCTGCTCAACCAGATGGGCGATG
Source organism: Hydrogenovibrio sp. (assembly GCF_049975065.1). Classification (GTDB taxonomy): domain Bacteria; phylum Pseudomonadota; class Gammaproteobacteria; order Thiomicrospirales; family Thiomicrospiraceae; genus Hydrogenovibrio. Next base: position 38,802 of record NZ_JBNGDN010000006.1, on the reverse strand, counting down.
TGTTTTCGGTACACAAGCGTGAGTCGTCACAGCAACTGACGCAGGTAGAAAGTTTAATCATGCACGACGTGCTGGTTCAGCGCGGCTTATTACTGGTGGATCGCATAGAGTGGGCGCTAAACACTCAATCCAAACTTCTGCTGGATGAAAGTCTTCAATCGCTTGAAGACTTTATGGCGGCGAATTTTCCGGCACAGTTGGCGGCCATTCAGTCGCCGCTGCAAAGCCTGCATCAAGTGCGCTTTGCATCGCGCCAGGAGCTGGATATTGTGCAGGGACTTCAGCCATGATGGCACGCCTCCTCAAATGGTCGTTGTTATTGCTGGTCGTCACCGGCCTGACTGCTTTGGCTTTAAACGATCAGGGACAGGTGTCGATGGTGTGGCACGACTGGGTCATTGAAACCAGCCTGACCTTTGCGCTGGCGGCGCTGGCGCTGGGGTTTGTTACGGTCTATCTGCTGATGCGGTTGGCCATTAATCTGTGGCACTTTCCCGCTTACTGGCGCAACCGCAGGCAAATGAAACGTTACGCCAAAGCGGAAAACAGCATGGCGAAAGGCATGATTGCACTGGAATACGGTGACTGGCAACAGGCGGAAAAACACCTGATTAAAATGGCCAAGCATTCAAACGCCGGATTGGTGCACTATCTGACGGCGGCCAAAATCGCCCACAACCAGCAAGCGTATCTGAGACGCGATCAGTACCTCAAGGAGGCGCGACAACAGTTCCCCGACGACAGTGTCACCATTGGGCTGGTGGAAGCACGCTTGGTCATGGATAAAGAGCCGGATGTCGCCTTGGTGATTCTGCACGAGCTGCACCAATTGAGCCCGAAAAACAAAACGCTGTTAGCGGAGTACCTGCACTTATTGGTCAAACAGGCCTATTGGCCGCGCGTGGCGAATTTACTGCCGGAAGCGAAAAAAATCCGTGCGCTGGATAAAGCGGAAATTCAGCATTTGGAAGTACAGATTCTGGCGGATAAGGTCGCCAAGGCGGAAAACCTGGATGCGCTGGATGCGCTTTGGGATGGATTGTCTGGGCGTCAGCACTTAATGCCGGACATTCTGGCGGAGTTTGTCGAGCAGCGAATGGGCTGGGGCAAAGAGCAGGGGTTGGCGGAATTGATCGTTAAAAGTCTGTCCAAGCAATGGCACGAGCGCTTGGTGTATCAGTACGGTCGCATAGAGCTGGGACCGGCCTATGAGCGCCTAAAAACCGCCGAAAAGTGGCTGAAAGCCCACCCTGAGAGCGCGGTGCTCTATCTGACGCTGGGACGTCTGGCCTGCATGAGTCACCTTTGGGGGCAGGCGCAGCATTTTTTCAAGGAAAGTTTGCGGCTGCAACCGGAGCTGGAAACCTTTCACGCCTTGGCGCAGTGTTACGAGTCGGAAGGGTTGGAAGCGCAAGCGGCACTCACCTACAAAGAAGCGATTTTACGGTTGGAGAAAACGGCTTCCATTACCTAAGAGACCCATTTTGATGATTGCGTTCAAACGCTTATTGCGGCCAAAATCTGCTCAAGACCGATGGGGCTACTCCGTTTGGCTGGGGTCGCTGCTGCTGGTGACCTCGGCTCAGGCCGACCGTCTCGATACGGATTTGTCATCGGCAAGCGCACTGAATTACGATCAGGTCAAACCCATTCTGGAAAAGCGTTGCATTGTCTGCCACGGCTGCTATGACGCGCCCTGCCAACTGAAACTGTCTTCTTACACCGGCACAGAGCGGGGTGGCAGTAAAGAGAAAGTTTATGACGGCGAACGCATTCACGCAGCGCAACCCACGCGCTTATTTATGGATGCGCAAACCATCGAGCAGTGGCGCACCAAGGGATTTTACTCGCTGATTGGTGATGCCGATGATGGCGGCGCATCGGTACTGACTCGAATGCTAAAGCTGAAAGACGCACACCCGCAACCGGTAAACGGTCGCTTGCCCGAAAACTACACTTTGGGGCTTAACCGCGACGATGTTTGCCCGAAAGAAGACGAGTTCGACCAGTTTGCTCAAGATCACCCCAACTGGGGCATGCCTTATGCCATGCCCAATTTGCCGCCCAAAGAATACGCCACCTTGCTCAACTGGGCGAAACACGGTGCGCCCGGGCAGTTGGAAGATCTCGACGAGGTTGTGTTGTCCGAGCAGGCGGCTTTTTACGAAAAGTATTTGAATATCGACACCTTCAAGCACCAGCTGATGGGGCGCTATGTTTATGAACACCTGTTTCTGGCGCACATTCACTTTGCTGACAACTCCCCGCGCACTTTCTATAAGCTGGTACGCTCCAAAACTCCGCCGGGCGAACCCATTGAGGTGATTCACACCACTCGCCCTTACGACGACCCAGGGGTGGAGCGTGTTTTTTACCGCTTGCGGGCGGTGGAAGAAAGCATTGTTGATAAAGACCATCTGGTGTACTACGCCGACGCCAACACCTACAAAAAATACCAGGCCTGGTTTATTTTCCCTGACTATGACATCCAAAAATTACCCGGTTATGATCCCAAAGAATCTGCCAATCCCTTTAAAATCTACGCCGATATGCCCGCCATCGGTCGCTATCGTTTTCTGCTGGAGCAGGCGCAGTTTATCATCGAGGGCTTTATCAAAGGCCCGGTCTGTCGCGGTCAAGTGGCTCTCAATGTCATTGAAGAACAATTTTGGGTGATGTTTTTTGATCCCGATCACGACATTATCAGCAACGATACCGCCTTTCTAGCCCAGCAAGCCGACAATCTGGCGTTGCCAACTGCCGACGGTGTGCAGACCTTTCGATTGCTGGCCGCGCAAACCACCTATCAAAACAAGCAACGCCTTTATCTGGATGCCAAGCAAAAGCTGTTGTTAAGCAAGCGCAATATTGAAAATCGTCAGGGCTTGAATTTGATTTGGGATGGCGAAGGCACCAATCGCAACGCTCTGCTAACGGTGTTCCGCAATCAGGATTCGGCCACGGTGCTGAAAGGACTGCATGGCAAAATACCCAAAACCGCCTGGGTGATTGATTACCCCTTATTGGAGCGGATACAGTATCTGCTGGTGTCCGGTTTTGACGTTTACGGCAATGTGGGGCATCAGCTGAATACACGGCTGTATATGGATTTTCTGCGCATGGAAGGCGAAAACAACTTTTTGGGCTTTCTGCCGGAAGACACCCGGGAAAAACTGCGCCATTATTGGTATCGCAACACTTCGGATGAAATCATTCAATCCGACCTGCCACCGATGAAAACCGCCATTCACTACCAAACCAAGCACCCGAAAAACGAATTTTTCCAGCGGGTGGTGCAGAAAGAAGAGTTTCGCCAGATTCTCAACACAGACCCGATCAACCGACCGCATATGCCGTTTAAAGACGGAGATCTGGATGTAAAGGTTCAGACATTTTTGCAGCGGCTTGCCGACCTGAATGGCAAGGGCGTTGATCACTGGCCGGAAGTTTCGTTTATGCGCATTCGCCATTTTGACGGTCGGGAGACCTGGTACACGCTGTATCTAAATCGCGGTTATTACAATGTCTCTTCGGTTTTTTTCGACCAATACAATCGTGTGCCCAAAGAAAACACCGTGACGGTCATCCAGGGATTGCACACCAGTTACCCGGGGATGTTTTTCGATGTGCCGGAAGTCGATTTAGATGTGTTTTTGGCGCTGGCAAAACGTGTTGAGCACAAAAAGGACGTGCAACGCTGGGTGGCCGCCTATGGCGTGCGACGTACCGATCCAAAGTTCTGGGAATTCGCCGATGACATGCTGTTTTATCAACAGCAGCAACAACCGGTAAGGTGGGGAATATTCGATTTGAATCGCTATTTGAACCACTGACTCGGCGCACGGCCAAAAAGTGAAAAAATACGCTCAAGTTGTGTGTAAACTGGCCGTTAACCTCATTGGGATAATTCCACAACCCAAAACGTTTAAAAGGAGGCTTGAATGGAAATTTCAGCCAATGCCGCTGTTAATGCGGCACTTCAACAGCAACAGGCGCAGACCCAGCAAGGGGTGCAGGTCGCGGTTTTGAAAAAAGCCATGGATGTGCAATCCGAAGGGGCGATGAAATTAATCGAGTCCTTGCCTTCGGCACCTTCTACGCAAGGCTTGCCGGCCAATCTGGGCAATAATATTAATGTGACGGCCTAGCCGTCAGTCGTATTAAGCGTTCAACGAATGTGTCCGAAGGCAATAAGGCTACAAGATTGCCGTATGGATTCTTTCGTCCATCGACAAAAAACCGCCAGGCTTGGCGGTTTTTTGCTTCTGTCAGAGCCGTGCCGTCTGGTCATCGTTTCTTGAATTCAAGTTTCTGGGTTAAATCGCAAATCGCTTCATTCTTATCCGACCGTTTACAGCAGTAAAAGGGTCTGCTGGGCGATTTCCTTTTCTTCATCGGTCGGTATGACCCAGACGGGAGTATGGCTGTCTTGCTGGCTGATGCAGCATTCGCCAATGGCATGAGTGTTGGCAACCGCATCCAGCTTGAGTCCGAACGCATTGGAAAAGTCGCGGATGACGCGGTCACGAATGTCCGGTGCGTGTTCGCCGATGCCGCCGGTAAAGACAATCGCATCCAATTCATCCATGGTGGCCATATAACTGCCCGCCACCTTAATCAAGCGATACACAAAAATTTTCAACGCCAAGCTGGCGTCTTCGTCACCGTCTTCGGCCAGCGCCATCAGCGCACGCATGTCGTTTTGTCCGGCCAGCCCCAGCAGCCCGCTTTCTTTATTTAAGAGGTGATCCACCTCATCGAGGCTGTAGTTCAGGTGCCGCATCATATACAGTGGAATGGACGGATCCAGGTCGCCACAGCGGGTGCCCATCACCAAGCCTTCCAGTGGGGTGAATCCCATGCTGGTGTCCATGCTTTTGCCGTATTGAATCGCGCAAACACTGGCACCGTTACCAAGGTGCATGGAAAGAATATTGAGCTGGTTGAGCGGCTTGTCCAGCAAAGCGGCGGCGCGTTTGGCGATGTATTGATGCGAGGTGCCATGAAAACCGTAGCGGCGTATGAGGTGATCGTCATACAGTGGTTTGGGTATGGCATAGTGGTACACATAGGCGGGCATGCTTTGGTGAAACGCGGTGTCGAAAATGGCGGTTTGCACCAGACCTGGGTATTTTTGAGCCAGAATGCGCATGGGCGCTAGGTTGGCCGGATTGTGCAAAGGGGCGAGTTCGGCGAGACGTTCGATGGTGTCCATAACGGCCTCGGTCACGATGACGGGTTGGTGGAAATCTTCACCGCCATGCACCACGCGATGGCCGACGGCATCGCAGTCGCCTAAATGTTCAATGAGTCCTTGCGATTTGAGTTCGGCTTCCACTTGTCGCAAGGCGAAGGCGACATCGCGTTCCGGCGTTTCGCCAATGTGTTCCACCAGCCCGTGAGTGAGTTGATGTGAATCGTCGCCGCCGAATAAGCTGTATTTCATGGATGAACTGCCGGCATTTAAAACCAGTATTTTCATGGGGGTTTCCTTTGCGTTTTCAGTGGGGTGTGTCAGTCATTGGCCTGCGCCTGAATGGCGGTAATGGCAACGGTGTTCACTATGTCGGCCACGTTGCAGCCGCGACTTAAATCGTTGACCGGTTTGCGCAACCCCTGCAACACTGGGCCGATGGCCACGGCACCGGAGGCGCGTTGCACCGCCTTATAGGTGTTGTTGCCGGTATTGAGATCGGGAAACACAAACACAGTGGCGTGCCCGGCGACGTCGCTGTTAGGCATTTTCTGCTTGGCCACCGTTTGGTCGATGGCGGCATCGTATTGCAACGGGCCTTCCAACAACAGGTCTGGGCGTTTTTGATGCGCGATTTTGGTGGCCTGTCGCACCTTATCCACTTCGCTACCGTGCCCGGATTCGCCGGTGGAATAGGACAGCAGCGCGACTTTCGGGTCAATGCCGAAGTGGCGTGCGGTGTCGGCGGAGCTGATGGCGATTTCCGCCAGTTGGTCGGCGGTGGGGTTTTGGTTGACGGCGCAGTCGCCATACACCAGCACTCGGGTGTCGAAGCACATAAAGAACACGCTGGACACCAGCGAGGTTTCCGGCTGGGTTTTGATGATCTGCAAGGCGGGGCGCACTGTGTCGGCGGTGGTGTGGGTGGCGCCGGAAACCATGCCTTCCGCATACCCCAGATGCACCATCATGGTGGCAAAGTAGCTGACGTGGGACAGGGTGTCGCGTGCCAGATCCAGTGTCATGCCTTTGTGTTGGCGCATCTCGTAAAACGTCTCGATGAATTCGGCTTGCCAAGGACTGGTTTCGGGGTCGATGATCTCGGCACCCTCTAAGTTCAGCCCCAGCAGATTGGCTTTGTAGAGCACTTCTTCTCGGTGTCCCAGCAAAATCGGCTTGACCACTTTGCGTTGCAGCAGTACGTCGCAGGCGCGCAGAATGCGGTCGTCCATGGCCTCGGGCAGCACAATGGTTTTGATGTTCTGGCGGGCTTTTTCAAACAGGCGGTACTCAAACATAATCGGGGTGGTGATGTCATGGCTGTGGTCGCTGGCGCGAGCCAGAATGCGCTTCATCAGACAGTCTCGGTCAATGTATTGATCGAACAGACCGAGCGCCAGATGGGTTTTACGGCTGTTATTGGCATTGAGCTGGGCGCGCACCTGGCCGACGTTCATGGCGCTGTCGTAGGTGTCGGTCTGCACGGAAATAATCGGTAAATCGCGGCCTTCAAAGTTGATGACCAAATCTTGAATCACCGGTTTCGGAATCAGACCGCCGGTGAGCATAATGCCGGCGATATTGGGCATATTGCGGGCAAACAGGCTCATGACCGAGGCGATGAGAATGTCGCTGCGATCACCGGGCACCACGATCAGGTCGCCTTCGTTGACGCGCGGCAGGTAGTTTTCAAGGGTCATGGCCGCCACTATGGGCGCACGCACCAGTCGGTTCCAGCCTTCTTTTTCCGGCGTAAGAAACGTGCCTTGCAGGGCGTCGGCCACTTCTTTGACCGTGGGGGTGTTGAGATCCTCTAACTCCGGCAGAAAAAACACCGGCAGACCTGGGTGTTCTTTAAAATTCGTATCGGCATGCAGCTGTTTGGATTGAATGCGGTTAACGAAAATCGCAAACGGAGCTTGGCTGCCGCTGGCTTGCAGTTCCAGTTCAATTTCGGTTTCGATTTCGTCGTGGGTTTTTTCCTGACCGTTTAGCACCGCAATAAACGGGTTGTTAAAGTGTTTGGCCAGCGCCAGATTGATGTCGAATTCAATGCCGCTGGCGTGACGTGTCATTTCCATGCCGTGCACCAGCACAAAATCGTGGCGATCCTGCAGGCTTTGATATTGCGAGACCAGCTGTTCGAAGAGGGCGTTTTTTTGCCCAAGGCTGATTTTCTGATTCGCTTCGCTGAGGGTGAGACCGATCATTTCGTCCAGCGGGGTTTCCAGTTGGAAAAAACCGTGAATAAAACGGCTGTCTGGATCGTCCCGCTGCGTGACCAAGGGGCGGAAGAAGGCGATTTTATCAAAGCGTTGTCTCAATAAAGACATGAGTCCAAGTGACACCAGCAGGCTACCGGCATGGCGTTCGCGCGGGGCGATGAATAAACTATTGGTTTCCATGAAAAGTGCTCGTTTTGAATTTCCGAAAAGATGACGCCAAGCTTACCACTTGTTTGTGTAATTTCCATTAAAATAGCGTTTCTGTCATTCACTTGGTGCCCAATTTTGGAATTTACGCAACCTGTCCCACTCAGCCTGTATGTGCATTACCCTTGGTGCATTCAGAAATGCCCCTATTGCGATTTCAATTCGCACACCCTTGCCGACGATCAGGAGGCCGCTTATCTGGCGGCGATGATTCAGCAGTTGGAACAGACGTTGCCGCTGATTTGGGGGCGACCGATCGAGTCGATTTTTTTCGGCGGCGGCACGCCCAGCCTGATGTCGGAAGCGGGACTGGACGGCTTTCTGTCTCGTTTGCGCGCTTTGCTAGGGTTTCGACCCGGCATTGAAATCACCCTAGAGGCGAACCCAGGCACGGTGGATTTTGAAAAATTTGTTGGATTCCGTCAAGCCGGTATCAATCGTTTGTCGATGGGGATTCAAAGCTTTGACGATGAGAAATTGCAGGCGTTGGGGCGCATTCATTCGGCCGATGAAGCCTATCGTGCGGTGGAATCCGCTCAAAACGCCGGATTCGACAATTTTAATCTGGATTTAATGTTCGCCTTGCCGAATCAAACAATTGACCAGGCCTGGCAGGATTTGAATACGGCCATCCGGTTGCAGCCGCCGCATTTGTCCTATTACCAACTGACGTTGGAACCCAATACCCCGTTTTACAAACAGCCGCCGCCGTTACCGGAAGGTGACCAGGCCTGGGAAATGCAGCAGAGTGGCCAGCAACGATTGGCCGAGGCCGGTTATCACCATTATGAAGTCTCAGCCTATGCGCAAAACGGCCAGGCCTGCCGTCACAATCTCAATTATTGGCAATTCGGTGATTACCTCGGCTTGGGGGCAGGGGCGCACGGTAAAATCACCGACCCGCCGCAAGGCAAAATCTGGCGAACGCAGATGCCCGCCTCGCCCGGTGGTTATATGAATAGGGTGGCCGACGGTCAGCTCGGGCGACTGCAAAGGGTGGCCGAAAGCGATGCGGTGTTTGAGTTTATGCTCAATGCCATGCGTTTGCAGGACGGGTTTGATTTGAATTTGTTTACTTTGCGCACTGGGCTGCCTTTGTCTACAATTGAGCCGACGTTGGCCGATTTGCAGCAACGCGACTGGGTGTCGATTGAAGCCGGTCGTGTGAACCTGACCGCTGTCGGCCAGCGGTTTTTAAACGATGTGCTGCAGGCTTTTTTGTGAAAGTCGAACACTTGAACACTCGAACACCAGGATGGAACCATGTCAGATAATCCCACGATCCCCCCGCCAGCAACCGCACCGGAGTCGGCCACAACGGACATCGCCGAAACGTTACAGCCTGAAAATCGCGTTTATGACGAAAACCACGTCTGTCCAATCAAAGAGGCAAGGTTGCAGCGACGCCATCGTCCGCGTCATCCGGTGGTCAAGTGGCTGAGCCGCTTTGTCATGGTGCTGGTGGCCTTCCCGATGCTTCTGGTGTTGGGGTTTGTTGGTGCGGTGTCCTTTATGGATTTTAATCAGTACAAACCGCAGCTGGAGGAGACCTTTCAGCAGCGCACCGGTTATCCGCTGAATATTGACGGGGAAATCAAGGTGTCTCCTTGGCCCTTGTCGATTGAAATGACCCATGTATCCGTCCAGGACAAGGTGGGCGATAAAGTGCCAGACCTGGTGGAAATGACGTCGGTGCTGGTGGAGCTTTCACTTTGGGATTTATTTGTACACCGCCGTTTGAATATGCAGGGAATCGAGTTGAATGGGGCGCGTTTTTACTTGCACACCCATGCGGACGGACGCAGTAACTGGCAAGGGATGCCGATTTTAAGCGGTTTTTTTGCCGCCGATTCTGACGAAGCGCAAGGCAGCGGCTATCGCAAGGTGGCGTATGTGCCTGTCAATCAGTCGCAACCTGAAGCCGACGCAGAGACGAAGTCAATGGTCTGGCGTTTACACAGTTTTGTTTCGCAGGATGCGGCGCTGGTGTGGCAGAACGATGAGAATGGCCACAGGCTGACACTGTCCGATTTTAATCTCATGGCGCATGACATTGCGCCGGAAACCCCCTTTCGCGTCATCACCGATTTTGGCTACACCACCAATGTGGTGTCGAGTCGTTTTCAAGTCAGTCTGGCCACACATTTAACCGTGGACAGTGTCTTGAAAAAATGGCGTTTAAGCGACTGGACGGGCAATGTGCGCCTGATTCTGCCGGATGAAATGAAGGTGCCGGAGGTGCGTGTTGAAACCGATGGCGCGGTGTTTGAAGTGGATTTGGGGCAGAAAGCGTTTCACGTGAAACAGGCGCGTTTTATGTCCATGAAAACGCAAATTGCAACTACCCTAGAGGGACGGTTTGGTGCCGATGCCAGCAGTCAGGGACACATGGATGCACACAATATCGATCTGAAAAAGTGGTTCCGACATGCCGGTGTGGCCTATCCGCATTTTGTACGAGATGACGCCTTGCAGTCGGTATCGGCACAATTCGATTGGTCACAGGACGCTCGCGCGCTCAATGTCTCCAATTTGAATCTGCTGGTGGACGGCGCACGACTGGAAGGGCATTTTCAACAGTTGCTCCCCAAACCGCGAGGCTCAGAACCCGTCATCCAATTTGATTTGTCGGTTTCGACTCTGGATCTGGATCGCTATGAAGCCTATGTGGAACCTCCCAAGCCGACGAGTGCTGTCGGCTCGGCAGCGAAAGGCACAGGAAAAGGCGCAGGAAAAACTGCAAAGAAAGCCGCTGAAACCTATTTGCCGATTGGTTTGCCGGTGGCCACGTTAAAGGATTTGCAGGCCGAAGGGCATCTCAGTTTTGGGCAATTAAAGGCGTGGAATCGTCTATTCAGCGATGTGACGCTTACCGTCCAGTCGAAAGACGGTCAAGCCAAGGTGGACCCCTTGAACGCCAATCTTTACCAAGGGCATTTACACAGTCAATTGGCGATGGATGTCACCGGAAAAACGCCGTCCTACCGCTGGAACGGGCGTTTGCAAGATGTGGCGATTCAACCCTTTTTAGCCGACGGCTGGCAATATCATCAGTTGAGCGGCTTTTTTACCGGCACCTTTAATTTGCAAACACAGGGTGTGAACGCTTATTTACTGCGTCAAAACATGAGTGGGCAGGTTCGCGCCCAGCTCAAGGACGGTGCTTTTATCGGCATGGATTTAAACAAGCTGTTGGCCGGGCAGAAAACCCACCCGCAAGACACCACTCAGTTTCAGTCGATGGCATTGGTCGGTGCCATTCAAAAAGGCCTGATGAGGGTGACGGGCTTTGAGGTGAAAAGCCAACGTTTTTCGGCCACAGGCGTGGGCGAGCTGGCGTTGACATCGGGGCTTCTGGAAGGAACCTTGTTTACAGTGTATCAAAATCCGCCCAAGGCGCTGTCGAGCTTGAAAGGGGTGAAAGTGCCGGTCTTTTTGAAAGGGCCGCTGCAAAATTTGCAGTGGTCGGTGGACATGGACGGCGTTTTGAATGACCCCGGAAATCAGCAAAAGCTGCGGCAAAGTCTGCAGCAGTTGTTCAATCCTAAGGCGTCATAACGGGGCGCTTGGCTGGGGTTCGGTCGAATCGCCAGGCCGGGTCTTGCGCTCAAAGATCAAATCCCATACCCCATGCCCCAGACGATGGCCACGCTGCTCAAACTTGGTCAGTGGCCGATAATCTGGGCGGGGGGTAAATTGCCGGTCACCGGCGATATTGCTGTAATCCGGTGCGGCGCTCATCACGTCCATCATGTGTTCGGCGTAATCTTGCCAGTCGGTGGCCATGTGAAAATGGCCGCCGGGTTTGAGGTGCTGGGCAATGGTATGAGCGAACTCTGGCTGCAGAAGGCGGCGTTTTTTATGTTTGGTTTTGTGCCAAGGGTCGGGAAAGAACAAGTACACGGCCGAGAGGCTGTTTTTCGGAATCTGCTTGTTTAACACTTCCACGGCATCGTCGTTGAAAACGCGAATGTTGGTGAGACTTTTTTCCTCAACCAGTTTTAATAAAGCCCCGACACCGGGGCGGTGCACTTCGATGCCGATGTAATTGTTTTCTGGGTGCGCTTCTGCCATGGCGGCGAGGCTGGTGCCCATGCCGAACCCAATTTCAACAATGGTCGGCGCATCACGCCCGAACAGTTCGGTGAGGTCGAGAAGCCTGTCTTCCAGTGCCAGCCCATAGCGTGGCCACATGGCATCCAGCGCATTTTGTTGCGCTTTGGACAAGCGTCCCTGGCGCAGCACAAAGCTTTTGATGCGGCGTTTTTCGGGTGGCATGTCGGTTGGTCTGTCCGTCGGCAGTTCCGGGGTTGATTGAGTTTGGGCGGTTTCGGTGGTTTTTTCGGTCATGAGGTTGCGTACAATAGGGGGTTAAAGTTTGAATCGGGGGTTAAAATTTGAATCATTATAACGGAAAAGATACCGGAAAAGCCCTTTGGATACACAAGGGATACACAAGCGACCATGACTGAACCGTCTTTTTCCCAGGCCTTGCTGGATTGGTTCGATGTGTCGGGCCGTCATGATTTGCCCTGGCAACAGGACAAAACCCCGTATCGCGTCTGGGTATCGGAGATCATGCTGCAGCAAACCCAAGTGCAGACGGTGATTCCGTATTACCAGCGATTTATAGCATCCTTTCCGACCCTGGAGGTCTTGGCGCAATCCAGCGAGGAAGCGGTGCTGGCGCATTGGTCGGGGCTGGGCTATTACGCACGCGGGCGCAATTTGTTGAAAGCGGCGAAAGTGGTGGTGAATGACCTGAATGGCGTCTTTCCCACTGACTTGACTGGCATGATGGCGTTACCGGGCATTGGACGCTCCACGGCGGGGGCGATCCTGTCCATCGCCTGCGGACAGCGGCAGCCGATTCTGGACGGCAACGTCAAACGGGTGCTGTGCCGTTACGATGCGGTGGAAAGCTGGTCGGGTGATAAACAGACCGAAGCCAGACTTTGGCAGCGCGCGGACGCTTTGACGCCGGACACCCGCTTTGATGATTACGCCCAGGCGATGATGGATTTGGGTGCCACCTTATGCACCCGCAGTCGGCCAAATTGCCAGGCCTGCCCAATTCGTGAAAACTGCCAGGCCTGGCGAAACGGGCGTGTGGCGGAATTTCCCTTCCCCAAGCCGAAAACCCGCAAGCCGACTCGGGAAGTGGCGATGCTGTTGTTGCAAAATCTGTCCGGCGACATTTTTTTACAAAAGCGCCCTGAAAAGGGCATTTGGGGCGGACTCTGGAGTTTTCCGGAAGCCCCTGAGGCGGCGGTCTCAAACCAGATAAAAAACAAGGTTGAAACCGACTGTGAAGCGAGGGTGGATTTGATAAAATGGCCTGTTGTAAAACACACTTTCAGTCATTATCACCTGATGATTCATCCGGTTCGGGTCGCGCGGGTGCGCTCGACGGCGCTGACGGGTGAATGGCTGTCGGTGGCGGAGGCTTTGGCGCGAGGCGTGCCGGCACCGATTCGAAAACTGATCAAACAACTGGAGAGTCACTATGACGAGAAAGGTTAACTGTGCCAAAATGGGCGAAGAAATGGAAGGCTTGGATTTTCCGCCTTTTCCGGGAGAACTGGGGCAAAAGGTGTTTGAAAATGTGTCCAAAGAAGCTTGGAAACAATGGTTGGCGCAACAGACGATTTTGATTAACGAATACCGTTTGTCCAGTCTGGATGCAAAAGCGCAAAACTTTCTCAAAGAAGAGATGCAAAAATTCCTATTCGGCGGCGAAGAGCTGGCGCTGCCGGAAGCGTTCAAGCCGACCGATAACTGATTGGTTTTGCTTATTGCACGGATAGATAGGTTTGATTTTATATTCTCTGTTTGGGGTGCTAATATAATTGGCTGTTTTGTTCCCGTCTGTGTTGTATAACGCACGGTAGTCCCATAATCGCCAGTACCGCAGCGCCCCCTTTTTGGCTTTGGCGGTATTTTATTCGTTTTCGTTTACGGCGTTTAATCCAGAGAGCCTTATGTCGCAATTAGTGAATATTTACCTTGGCCGCCAGCCGATTTTTGACCGATCTTTACATGTCCATGCTTATGAGTTGTTGTTCCGTTCCGGCTCCGACGATAACCATGCCCGCATTCTCGGCGCGGATCATGCCACGGCACAGGTGATGATGAACCTGTTTGGCGACATGGGGTTTCGTCAAGTCGTTGGTGACCATAAAGCCTTTATCAATTTTACCGAAGGCCTGCTGCTCAGTGAAAACAAGCCGTTTTTCCCGCCGAAACAGATCGTTATAGAGGTGCTGGAAAACGTTCAGGTGACGCCGAAAATTTTGCGTGCTTTGAAAACCCTTCGAGAACAAGGGTATCAAATTGCGCTGGACGATTATATTTTCAACCCGAAACTGGCCGAGCTGGAAAGCTGTGCGGATCTGATCAAGGTGGACATCCTGCAAGTGGGGCCGAAAAAGATGCTGGAGCACATCGGTCGTTTGAAAGACAAAGGCCTGAGGTTACTGGCCGAAAAAGTGGAAACCCGCGAGCAGTTGGAATTCTGCCAGAAAATCGGCTTTGATTATTTTCAAGGGTATTTCTTTTCCAAGCCCCAAATTCTGCAGGGGCGCAGCTTGCCGACCAATAAACTCTCGACGTTAAAGCTGCTGGCGAATGTCTATGACCCCGACATTGATATGAATGTCCTCAGTGGCATTATTCGTCAGGATGTGGCGCTCAGTCAGAAGCTGTTGCGATTTGTGGCCACAGCCGGTGGCAATCATCAAATCACTTCGATTCACGATGCGGTGTTACGTTTTGGCCTGAATCGCTTGCAGAGCTGGGCGAGTATGATGGTGTTGTCCGGTGTGGACGACAAACCGAGAGAGCTGTTTACCACCTCGCTGATTCGCGCTAAATTCTGTGAGCTGGTCGGGGCGCAAATCGGTGGCTTCAGCCAAGACAGCTATTTTACTGTCGGGTTGTTTTCCACGTTGGATGCGGTCATGGATGCTTCCTTGTCAGACCTTTTGGCGCAGCTGAATTTCGATGAAAAAATCAAATTGGCACTGGTCGATGCCAAAGGGGTGTTGGGCGTGACGCTGGCGGCGGTGAAAGCCATGGAGCAGTGTCAAACCGATTTTGAATTGCCCGATGGGTTGACGCCGTCAGAACTGTCGAAATGCTATCTGGAAGCCATGGAGTTCGCCAATCAGGTCGATTTGGGCTAATCGAAGGGGTGTCTGTCATTCGGATTATAAAAAAACCGCCACACCCTAAAGAGTATAAAGGCCTAGCGGTTTTTTGTTTTTACACAACCGGTGCGTCGTAATCATCGGGTTCATCCGAATAGATGCAGACATTCCAAGCTTCAGCCAATCCCTCTTCGGCCTGACAGTAAGTTTCGAAAAATTCGACGATTTCCTTGCGCTGACAATGCGCTTCAAAGCTGGCCAGATCGCGCCAGATTTCATTAAACGCAATCGGCATGCTTTTACCGTCGGCAAAGGGGCTGTGAATTTGGCGGGTGACACGGTACTGCACACAACCGTCTTCTCGCAGCGTGTTGGGTTCGAGTGATTGCAGCACCTTAAACAGCTCCGCTTCCTTGCCGGGTTTCGGTTGGAATTGCGCCATGCAATAAATGCGTTGAGACATTTGCGGACTCCTTTTATCAGTCGTGATACTTTGGACTCA
This sequence comes from Hydrogenovibrio sp., assembly GCF_049975065.1. GTDB lineage: Bacteria > Pseudomonadota > Gammaproteobacteria > Thiomicrospirales > Thiomicrospiraceae > Hydrogenovibrio. The sequence goes on along the minus strand of NZ_JBNGDN010000006.1, from coordinate 23,526 downwards.
GCTCGGTCACGGCATTGATGAAGGCACCGGCGTGCTCGGGATTGACTTCAGGGTGAATGCCGTGGCCGAGGTTGAAAATATGCCCAGTACCGTGACCGTATTTTGCCAAAATGGTCGCCACTTCTTCGCGAATGCGTGCTGGGGAGGCGTACAGAATGCTGGGATCCATATTGCCCTGCAGTGCGACCTTGTCGCCGACACGGGCGCGCGCATCGTCCAGATCCGTTGTCCAGTCCAAGCCCAGCGCATCGCAACCGGTTGCCGCCACTTTTTCCAGCCATTGACCGCCGCCTTTGGTGAACAGAATCACCGGCACTTTGTGGCCGTCGTTTTCGCGTTTTAAGCCATCGACGATTTTCGCCATATAATGCAGCGAGAACTCTTGATAGTCGCGTGGCGTCAAAACGCCGCCCCAGGTGTCGAAAATCTGCACCGCTTGCGCACCGGCTTCAATCTGTGCATTCAAGTAAGCAATGACGGAATCGGCCAATACGTCGAGAATGTGATGTAGAGTGGCCGGTTCATCGTACATCATGGCCTTGATTTTGGAGAAGGTCTTGCTGGAGCCACCCTCAACCATGTAAGTGGCCAGGGTCCAGGGGCTGCCGGAAAAACCGATGAGCGGCACGCGCCCATTTAAGGCTTTGCGAATGGTACTGACCGCATCCATGACATAACCGAGGTCGGAGCCCATGTCTGGCACAAACAGTTTTTTGGCGTCGGACAGGGTGCGGACCGGTTTGTCGAAAATCGGCCCTTCGCCGGTGGCGAAGCGCAATTCCAGTCCCATAGCATCGGGAATGGTGAGGATGTCGGAAAACAGAATGGCGGCATCGAGTGGAAAGCGTTCCAGCGGCTGCAAAGTGACTTCGCACGCCAGTTCTTTATTGCGGCACAAATCCATAAAGGAACCGGCTTGTTTGCGGGTTTCGCGGTATTCCGGCAGGTAGCGACCGGCTTGGCGCATCATCCAAACGGGAGTGCGATCCACGGGTTCTTTTAAAAGTGCGCGTAAAAAACGATCATTCTGCAGCTCCGCCATCGGACATCCTTTTTCTGAATTCAAGTAAAGCGGATATTCTAACGGTGGTTTAAGCAAATGTCACAGAAAAACGCCGAAAGGGGGAATCTTGCCGTGTTGGGCGTAGCTTTGGATTATTCATTGACGGGGTTGAGTCGGTCAATGGCGTTGGGGGAGCGGATTTTGACAAACATGGCACCGCCGTAGAGAAAGCCGTAGCCGCGTGCTTCAATGACCTGTCCCTGAAGGCGTTTTAGCGCATCGTAATTAAAGTGTTCCCAGTCGGCTTTGCGAACGCGGATGCCAGTGGTGTCCATGTTTAGGATGTAGTTGCTACCGCTTTTTTCTACCTTGACAATTTCACCCTTGAAAATCCGAAAACCTTCGTCTTCAGTGGTGATTTTGGACGATGGTGCGATCGGGTAGTGAAGATCCGGGCGTTTTTCCGCCACGCTCCAGAGGGCGATTTTACGATCTCGGGCGTTTTTTTCGGCTTGGTAATAGCAGGCCTGGTGTTTCATATTGGGGGGTTCGGAGTTCGCAAGCACCAGACCACTTTCCAGCATCAACTTTTGCAAACTGACGATCTGGTCTTTTTGTTTGATGTAAAAGTGGGCTAAATTGCGTGAAAAGTCATCGATTCGAAGTTCGTCATACTCCACGCCGACTTCCAGATTATGATTGGCTAAAAGTTGATTGAGCTTGGTTTGCGATTCGTCTGCCAAGGGTTGACCAGGCGTGGTGAATTTGCGTTCTTTTTTGATTTGCGGGGCTTGCACGCCAATGAGTCGAAAAGGTCTGTTCTGAATAATAAGGGTGTCACCGCTCAAGGCAAAGCTGGCTTTGATCCAGGTGTCAATTTTGACCGGAGCACAGTCATCCGCATGGGCTCCCCAAGAAGCGGCATAGAGCAGCACCATTCCGGCAAGGTGCCAGGGTTGGGTGAGATTCGACAGACGGGTTTTGAGCAGACGCATGAGGTTTCCTGTTCGATATAAACGAAAACGATACCTAAGATTGTAGCAAAGTGCCGCTCAGGTGGGCGGAAAATTCAGATTCAGAAACGCCAAAAGCCGCATAAGCGGCTTTGGGTATTTGGAATCTGCGGAGGTGGCCAGATTCCGGTTTCAATCGTTTGACGCCCAAACGATTGAAATGGCTTACTTGCCGCGCATTCCGTATTTCTGACGGAATTTCTCAACACGCCCTTCGGTATCCACCAGTGATTGTTTACCGGTGAAGAAAGGGTGAGAGGCGCTGGAGACTTCAATACGAACCAGCGGATAGTCTTTACCGTCTAACGTAATGGTGTCGCCAGAGGTTTTTTCAATCGTCGAACGTGTTAAAAAGGTTTCGCCAGGTGAAATATCCTGGAAAACCACTTCTTTGTAATCTG
>NZ_JBNGDN010000006.1:0-21099 GCF_049975065.1 Hydrogenovibrio sp. | reverse complement strand
GCTTGCATGATGACGGTCCATATTTTGGGCAGTGTCCGTTCGGGTTTTCTGAGTAAAGCCTGCTGAGGCAGGCGTCGTTCCAAAGCAGAAAAGCGCAGACACTACTTTTGTTTAAAAAAAGAAAGCGAAATTATAGAGCTAAAAAACGAAAATGCAAGTATAAACCGCAATTAATGATTGAATTATCGGCGTTTTTTGCAGCTTGCTGGATTATCGTTTCATGGCCATAAACAGTTCGTCGTTGGTTTTGGTCACTTTCAGCTGATCAATCAGGGTTTCGATGGCATCGACTTCGTTGTTGAGGCCTTGCAGGAAGCGGCGTAGAATCCAAATATTCTGCAGTTCATCCTGAGTGGTGAGCAGTTCTTCCTTACGTGTGCCGGATTTCTCGATGTTAATGGCTGGGAAGGTACGTTTTTCGGCAATGCTGCGCGACAGGTGCAGCTCCATATTGCCCGTGCCTTTGAATTCCTCAAAGATGACTTCATCCATTTTGGAACCCGTGTCCACCAGCGCGGTGGCGATAATCGTCAAAGAACCGCCTTCTTCGATATTACGCGCCGCACCGAAGAAACGTTTCGGGCGGTGCAAGGCATTGGCATCCACGCCCCCGGTCAAAATTTTGCCGGAAGACGGCACCACTGTGTTGTAGGCGCGCGCCAGACGGGTGATGGAATCCAGCAGGATGATGACATCGGTTTTGTGTTCCACCAGACGTTTGGCTTTTTCGATGACCATTTCCGCCACCTGAACGTGGCGCGTCGCCGGTTCGTCGAAAGTGGAGGAAATGACTTCGCCCTTCACGGTGCGCTGCATTTCGGTGACTTCCTCGGGACGTTCGTCAATCAGCAACACGATTAAATAGGCATTTGGGTGATTTTCGGCGATGGACTGCGCAATCTGCTGCAGAATGACGGTTTTACCCGACTTCGGCGGTGCGACAATCAAGCCACGTTGGCCTTTGCCAAAGGGAGCGGCTATGTCAATAATGCGCGGTGTAATGTCTTCGGTGCTGCCATTGCCCAGTTCCATTTTTAGACGTTCCTGTGGATGCAGGGGCGTGAGGTTTTCAAACGCGATTTTTTTACGCGCCACATCCGGGTCTTCAAAGTTGATTTTTTCCACTTTGAGCAGGGCGAAGTAGCGTTCGCCTTCTTTGGGCGGGCGAATCTTGCCTTGGATGGTGTCGCCTTTGCGCAAGCCGAAGCGACGAATCTGGCTGGGCGAAACATAGAGGTCATCCGGGCCGGCCAGATAGGAACCGTCCCCCGAACGCAGAAAGCCAAATCCGTCCGGTAGGATTTCCAGCACACCTTCGCCGTAAATGTCTTCGCCGCTTTTGGCGTGAGATTTTAAAATGGCGAAAATAATGTCTTGTTTCTTTTGTCGGGCGAGGTTATCCAATCCTTTTTCGCTGGCAATCTCCAGCAAAGCCGCGGCGGACATTTTTTTGAGGTCGTTTAAGTTCATAGGGTTTTAGTCAGTCTTTGAGTCACGTTAAATAAGTGTTGGGGGTTGCGTTGGGTGTATCGGTATTCTGAGTGGTTCGTTGTTGTGTGCGTGCGTAGAGATTAGATCGAGACGCACCTTGATGGGCGGTGGTCTCGATGAACGAAGCGTGCTCCGGATCGGTTCCGGAAATATTACAGGTTGCCGTCCAAGAAAGCGCTCAACTGTGATTTGGACAGGGCACCGACTTGGGTCGCATCGATTTCACCGTTTTTGAACAATACCAATGTCGGGATGCCGCGAACGCCGTATTTTGGTGGCGTGGCTGGGTTTTCATCAATGTTCAGTTTGGCGACTTTGATTTTTCCCGCGTATTCACCGGCCACTTCGTCCAGTATCGGTGCAATCATTTTACAGGGGCCACACCATTCGGCCCAGAAATCCACCAGTACCGGAATGTCGGATTGTAGCACTTCACTTTCAAAGTTTGCATCGGAGGTTGCAATCATGTTGTCACTCATCTGGGTAACTCCTTGTTAGATAATTATATTCTGTGTTTATATTTTCGCGTTGTATCCCGATTCGATGCAGATCCAATGTTGTGGATGTTCCCGTGCAGATAGCTTGAGGCACTCTTAAAAAGAATGACTGGTTAAGCGGTTCAGGAAGCGATCAGAATCGAGGTAAGGTTGTCATCTTGTCAAGGTCGTCCATTTCGGTTTGCCTGAAATGATGCGGGGTGCCCTGCTTGGATGAAGCTGATAATTTTGAATTTTTGCAATTATTACATTCTTCAGGATTTGATTGCAAGTAAAAATATCGCAATAGGGTCGGAATTTTGTCCTCCATTCATAAATGGCCTCCTTCGTAAGCCTGTAATGACCATTTTTGTAAGGCTAGTGGGATATCTTGGCGCGAGTTTGTCTGTCGAAAAATGGGTAAAGGAATGAAGCTGTATAAAAATTCTCCCTAACCGTTTATCTCTTTAACCGCTTCTTTACACTTGGTGTTTTTAACCCGAATGTTTCATGAATTTGTGCTGAGATTGCGCAGAGCATTGGTTTCACAAGGAAATTTTCGAAGAAGCGTCGTATCCGTGATTACGACCGACTGAGAAAATATTTCTTGTGGAATCAAGGAGCAAGCAAGGTCGGTGCAAATTTGTGAAATATTCGGGTTAAGGGGTGTTTTTTGAGCTTGCGGCCAAGCAGAAATCACCGAGAACTTTCAGAGCACTGAGAAAAAAGTTATGGAAAAGACGTTTTCATTAGCGGAGCTGGCGGAGATTACCGCGCAGTCGCGCCGCAGGATCCGGTTCCGTTTTAGGTGAACAGCACCCCCACCTAAAACTTGTAGAAGGTGTAAAATCATGGCAAGCTATTAAACCCTGTTTGGGGTTTCTGAATGCCATATTGATAAGCCGTATTGATAACTTGAAAATGACCCTACCAAACCCGCCAAAAAGTCCGAAATACATATCAAACCATTCAAGCACTGGCGAACAAAGGATAAAGTTGTGACAGAATCCAACGCACTTTCACCCAACGACTCTGATTTATCAAACTTAGTCGGTCACATAGCGCAACTCATTGAATCGGCACGGGGGCAAGTTCGCCAAGCGGTGAATTCTGCCATGGTGCAAAGCTATTGGCAAATTGGTCATTTAATTGTCGAACACGAACAATCGGGGGAAAGTCGCGCCGCCTATGGCAAACAACAATTACAAGCGCTTTCATTGCAACTCACGGAAAAACTCGGCAAGGGGTTTGATGTCACCAATCTTAGAAATATGCGTAAATTCTACTTGGCTTTTCCAAAACGAGACGCAGTGCGTCTTGAATTGAGCTGGACGCATTACCGCAGCCTGTTAAGAGTCGAAAACCCGCAAGCCAGAGACTGGTATCTCAAAGAAGCCATTGATCAAAGTTGGAGCGCCAGAGCCTTAGATCGCCAAATCCAAAAACTCTATTATGAGCGCCTGCTTGCCAGCAAAGACAAAGCCTTGGTTGAACAAGAAGCGCAAGAAAAAACCCAGTCGCTAGCAGAAACGGCAAAGGATTATTTGCGTGATCCGTACATACTCGATTTTTTGAATCTACAAGACAAAACCTATCAAGAAACCGACATCGAACAAGCGATTATCAGCAACCTACAACAGTTCTTGCTTGAACTCGGCAAAGGGTTTGCCTTTGTTGAACGCCAACAACGCATCCGTTTTGACGACCAAGATTTCTATATTGACTTGGTGTTTTACAACTTCAAGCTCAAATGTTTTTTACTGCTCGATTTAAAACTTGGCAAGCTCACCCATCAAGATATTGGTCAAATGGACACCTATATTCGTCTCTATGACGAACAGCGCAAAGGCGAAGATGACAACCCCACTATCGGCCTAGTGCTATGCAGTGAAAAAAGCGAAGCCGTGGCCAAATACTCGGTGCTGGCCGACCAAAAACAACTTTTTAGTGCCGAATATCTGCCCTATTTACCCAGTGAAGAAGAACTCAAACGTGAACTCGAGCGTGAACGCGCAAAAGCATTACAAGCCTTAAATGACCCAGAAAATCAATCATGAAGCCCGTTCAAAATACGTTTCTGCGCAATCTCAGCACAAATTTATGAAACATTCGGGCTAGAAAATCGGAAAATCCTTTAGGATATGCGTTTTAGCCAAGCGGACGGTTGCGTCGCTGGCGAGCAGGGCGCGTGTTAAGCGGGGCACAAAATAAAACAAGTTGGTTTTTAAATGGATATTTCACACCTATTAAATGATTTGAACGACGCCCAGCGCGAAGCGGTGACGGTGGAGGATCGCCATGCGTTGATTTTGGCGGGCGCTGGCAGTGGCAAAACCCGGGTGCTGGTGCATCGCATTGCCTGGTTGACGGAGGTAATGGGGTTTTCGGCCTATAACATTTTGGCCGTGACCTTCACCAATAAAGCCGCCAGTGAAATGCGCGGTCGGGTGGAGGCGTTGATTGGCAACCAGTCGCAAGGCATCACCATGGGCACCTTTCACGGCATCGCTTATCGACTGTTGCGCACGCACTTTAAAGAAGTCGGATTGCCGCAAGCGTTTCAGATTCTCGATGCCGATGATCAGAAACGCGTGATCAAGCGGTTATTGAAAGCCTTGGAGTTGGACGAAGCGCAGTGGCCGCATAAACAGGTGCAGGCGTTTATTAATGGTGAAAAGGAAGAAGGGCGGCGCCCGCATCACATTGACGCCGGACACAATCCCTATGTGCGTAAAATGGTGCAAATTTACCAGGCCTACGAAGATCAGTGTAAACGGGCAGGCCTGGTGGATTTTGCCGAACTGCTGTTGCGTGCCCATGAGCTTTGGTTGAAGAATCCGCAGGTGCTGGCGCATTATCAAAATCGTTACCGTCATATTTTGGTGGACGAGTTTCAGGACACTAATACCTTGCAATACGCCTGGTTGCGGGTGTTGGCGGGCGCCACGGGCAAATTGTTTATCGTCGGTGACGACGACCAGTCCATTTACGGTTGGCGTGGGGCGAAAATCGAGAACATTCGCCGTTTTGACGAAGATTTTGCCGACGTCAAAACCGTGCGCCTGGAACAGAACTACCGTTCCACAAATATGATTTTGAAGGCCGCGAATACGCTCATTGCCCATAATCAGGATCGTATGGGCAAAAACCTGTGGAGCGCCGGCGAAGACGGCGAGCCGATTCAAATTTACGAGGCCTTCAATGAGCAGGATGAAGCGCGCTATATTTGTAATCAGATTGAAGCCTGGTGCGAGCAGGGCGGCGGCCGTTCGGAAGTCGCCGTGTTGTATCGCTCCAATGCGCAATCGCGGGTGATAGAACAGGCGCTGTTGCAGGCGCAGATTCCCTATCGGGTCTATGGCGGCTTGCGCTTTTACGACCGTGCCGAAATCAAAGATGTGTTGGCCTATTTGCGTTTGCTGATCAGCCGGGAAGACGATGCGGCCTTTGAGCGGGTGTACAACCATCCGCCGCGCGGCATCGGCCATAAAACCGCTGACCAGATTCGTGAAGTGGCGCGGATGGAAGAAATTTCGCTTTGGCAAGCGGCTCGTCAATTGGTGGAGGTCGGTCTAACGGCGCGTGCCAAAACGGCGGTGAACGGATTTCTCACCTTAATTGAGGCGTTGGATCAAAGCACCGAAGGGCAAAATTTGCAGGATCAGGTGATGCAAGTGGTGTCGCGTTCCGGCTTGCAGCTGCATTTTGAAAAGGACACCTCCGAGCAAGGTCAGAGCCGCTTGGAAAACATCGACGAGTTGATTAACGCCGTCAGTCAGTTTAAGCCGATGCGTACCCATGAAAGCGTGGCGGATTTGCCGAGTAATGCGTTCGATGAACCGAATTTCGCTAATCCCAGTTTCGATAACCCCTTGGCGGAATTTTTGGCGCAGGCGGCGTTGGAGGCCGGTGAGCAACAGGCGGATCATTGGGCGTCGTCGGTGCAGTTGATGACGTTGCACGCCGCCAAAGGGTTGGAGTTTCCGCTGGTGTTTATGATTGGTTTGGAAGAAGGTCTTTTCCCGTCACAACAGTCGCAGGAAGATCCGTATCGCATGGAAGAAGAGCGCCGTCTGGCTTATGTCGGCATTACCCGGGCGGAAAAGCAGTTGGTGATTTCCTATGCCAATCGTCGCCGGATGCACGGTTCGGAGTTTTATCCCTTACCGTCACGCTTTTTAAAAGAAATCCCGCAAGACTGTGTGCAGCAAGTGCGTTTAAACGGGTCGGCACAGGCGACCACGGCGTCCTATGGCGGCGGATTGGGCGCAGGCGGGTCGGCCAGCTTGAATGAAAGCGGTTATCAGATTGGCGAGCGAGTGTTTCACCAGAAGTTCGGCGAAGGCACGGTGCTGGCCACCGAAGGCGCGGGGGATCATGCACGGGTTCAGGTGAACTTCAATCACGCCGGTTCCAAATGGTTGGTGGCGGCATTTGCCAAGCTGGAGAAATTGTGATGTTCCGCGTCGAGGAATTGGGCATTCCGTCCTTGTTGGCGCCGGTATCCTTTGCTTTGGCCGAACAAGAAATTATGATGGTATCGGGCGTTTCGGGTTCCGGTAAATCGTTGTTGTTACGCGCGTTGGCGGATCTGGAACCCCATTCCGGCCAGGCCTGGCTGAATGCCAAGAAACAAAGCGATTTTCCTGCGCCGGTGTGGCGGCGCCAAGTGATGTGGTTTCCGGCGGAAACGGCCTGGTGGGAAGACGCTGTTTTGGCGCATTATCCGCAAGCCGCTATTGAAAATGACCAGGCCTGGTTATTGTCTGGTCTGACGGCGCTGGGGTTGGATCGATCGATTCTGAAACAGACGGTGGCGGCTTTGTCGAGTGGCGAAAAACAGCGTTTGGCGTTGTTGCGCGGGCTGGCCTTTCGGCCGAAAGTGTTGTTGTTGGATGAAGTGACGGCCAATCTGGATCCGAATACGACCTTGGCGTTAGAAGCCTTGGTGCAGGGGTATTTAGCCGAGGCCGGAGGGTGTGCGGTTTGGGTGTCGCACGACCCAGAACAGGTCGAACGACTGGCTTCCCGTCAGCTGGTGCTGGCAAAATCGCCAGCCGTTGGCGGGGAGCAAGGCGGTTAGCGCTTATTTGTCGAAGTACTTATCCAGTTCTTCGTACAGGACTTCCATATACATCAGTTTCGGGCCGCCACCCATGACGACCGCCATCATCGCCGCTTCGAGAATTTCTTCTTTGGTGGCTTTGGCGGCAACGCAGTCTTTGGTGTGAACCGCGATGCACCAGCCGCACTGGAAGGCAATCGCCAGTGACAGCAGGATCAGGTGTTTGTTTTTTTCGTTCAAAGCGCCGTCTTTTTCGGCGATTTTAATAAAGGCGCCGAATTCTTTGATCTGTTCGGGCATGTCCTGCATTAAACGCCCCATCAGTTGTCCGGTTTCTTGCAGTCTTTCCATGTGTGGCTCCTCTGGTTTTTGGTAAGGGTTGGCGGCTAAGGCTGGGGGATGAACGCATCCAACTTTGTGCCAAGCGCTCATTAATATTACCGTAAAAAGGATGTGGGTTGTTTGGCATTTTGTGACAAATATTTGAACATTTAGCAGGGATCTCAATGAGCCAACAAAAGGACAGGCAAAACGACAGAGGGTTGATGGCACCTCAGATTGACTGGGGAGACGGTCAGGTTCCGAGAGCGGTGGCGTTTGAAGATGTGTATTATTCCGATCAGAACGGTTTGGCCGAGGCCGATTATGTTTTTGTGCAACCCAACCGTTTGCCTGCGCGGTTTGCAGGCCTGGCGGAAAACGCTGTTTTCAGTGTGGCGGAAACCGGGTTTGGAACCGGACTGAACTTTTTGCTGACGGTGCGGCTGTGGTTGCAAACGGCGCCGCCAAGCGCGGTGTTGTATTTTCTGTCGTTTGAAAAATACCCTTTGGACAAGACGGAGCTGCAAAAAGCCCATGCCGCTTTTGATGAACTGTCGCTTGTGTCTCAGGCGTTACGGGACGCCTACCCTTTGCGACTGCCGGGCTGGCATGAGGTGTGCCTATTTGGTGGTCGTGTGCGTTTGACGCTGTGGTTTGGCGATGTGTTGCAGGGGTTGATTGAGTGTGAGGATGCCGTGGCGGCCTGGTTTTTGGATGGGTTTACTCCATCGCGGAACCCAGATATGTGGCGGGAAGCGCTTTATGGTCACATGGCGCGGCTGGGTCAGGCGGGCACCACCTTTGCGACCTTTACCGCAGCGGGCGAGGTGCGGCGCGGTTTGCAGAAGGCGGGGTTCGATGTCTCGAAACAGCCGGGTTTCGGCCTGAAGCGCGAAATGTGTTTCGGGCAGCTGGTGGCGACACGCGCCTTTTCGTCGAAAACCCCTTGGTTTGTGCGGCCGCCCAGCTTGGACGCACCGAAAACGGCGGTGGTGATTGGCGCAGGCTTGGCGGGGGCGACGGTGGCTTACGCCTTGGCGCAACGCGGTTTGGACGTGCGCGTTTTGGAGGCGGCTTCGCAGCCGGCTGAGCAGGCTTCGGGCAATCTGGCCGGCGCGATTCACCCGTTAGTGACGGCGGACTGGAACCTGCGCAGTCAGTTTTATCTGCGCGGTTTTGAAATCACCCAGGCCTGGCTCAAACCTTGGATACAGAGCGGCGAAGTGACGGGTGAACTGAACGGTTTAATGCAGTTGGCCGTCACCGATAACCTGAAACAACGATTGCAAGACAGTGGGCAACGGGTGGGTTTGCCGCCGGACTTTGCTCGGTGGTGCCATGCCGAGCAAGCGAGTGACATTATCGGTCAGGAAACACCTTTTGAAGGGCTTTATTTTCCGCAAGGTGGTTGGGTGCAACCGACCACGGTGGTGGCGCGATGTCTTCGCCATAAAGGGATTCAAGTCCGCTTGAACAACAGGGTCACGGGGTTTGAGAAACAGCACCAGGCTTGGACGATTCACACCCAAGAGGGTACGCTTGTGTCGGATGTTTTGGTGGTGGCAACGGGCGCACTGGCGTCCGAACTGAATGCGCAATTGGCTCTGCCGATTCGTCCGGTGAAGGGGCAGGTGACGCATTTGCCGACCGATTCAATCGCATCGCCATTAAGATGCCCGGTCACGCATCGCGGTTACACTGTCAGTTTGGGAGCGGCTTGTGGTGGGGTGGTGGCCGTTACCGGTGCGAGCTTTGAAGCGCCGAGCTTATCGCCGAGCCTGAGCCTGGAGGCGGATTTGGAAAATGCAGCGATGGTTTCCGAAGCCTTGCCCGACTGGTTGCGCCATGATGCCCTTCCGCGAGCGAGGGCACCGTCGGGCAAGGTTGGGTTTCGCCCGACCACGGCCGATCATTTGCCGGTCATTGGTGCCGTGCCGGATTGGGATTGGATGCAGCAAGCCTATTTCAGTCAATCGCATACCCAAGCGGTGTTTCGTTATGCACCGCAGCGCTATCCGCCGGGGCTGTATGTCAGTAACGGGCACGGCGCACGGGGATTGATGTCGGTGTTTCTGGCGGCGGATATGATTGCACGGCAGGTGACTGGCGAGCGATCCTTAATGCCGATGGCACTCTATCAAGCGGTGCATCCGGCACGTTTTGCCATCCGAGCCTGGCGCAGTGGTAAAACGCTTGGTTAAGCCTTTTTACTCTTCAGTATTGATGCGAGATAAAGTAACATAAACGACTTCAGTTGTACCTATAAACAGCAGTCAGGCGATTTCCGATGGTCTTAGGCCTGTTTGCGGGTTAAAAATATCTCTAAAAAGTGGTTAACGATAATGAAAAAAAATATGGCAGTTCTGCTCCTTCTCGGCGGTTTTTTATCCGCTTGTTCACAAACGCCGGTCAATGAAAATCAAGCGGCTGAAAACGTCGCCCCGGCTTGGACGGTTTCAACGCAAGATGATGACGGTCAGTTTTTATACGCCAAGGGGCAGGCGCCTTTGACGCTCGGTCAGGAGGCCGCCATTGCACAAGCCAAAGAACAGGCCAATGAAAATCTCTGGGCACTGGTCAGGGGGAAGTTGCAACCCTTGCCGACCACGGACATGATGGCGGTGGATAACACGGCATCGCCTTTTAAAACCAAGTTGCTGGAAGCGATTGAAGCGGAAACTAAGCCGTTTGCCATGATCCTATCGGACTCCGACAAGGTGTATGTCGATGACACCACTGGCGCGGTGTTCGTCCAAGCCAAGTTGCCGAAAGCGGATGTGCGTCAAGCGCTGTCGGAGCGTTTGAGTGTTCTGGATGCTCAGTTGACCGATTATGTGCATTTGAGCAGTGATGGCCGCAAGCTTAACCAGCTCTTGTCATTGCTACCGGCCATGCCGACCCTAAATGAGCGTGCCCGCTTGAAAACGGAGCTGGAAGCCTTTGAGGGTCAGGCCGTGACCTTGCCGAACGATCAACTGGCCTCGCTGTTGAGTGGTCGTATGGAACGATTGATGGCAGAAATCATCGTGAATCTTGATGCGAGTACGCCTGAAACCCGACGGTTTGAAAAAGCCTTCCAGAAAGCCTTGGCTTCGCAGGGTTTCAGCCTATCGGCGAGAAAGCCGGACTTGACCTTTAAGTACTTTATTGAATCCACTTACACTCAAAAAGGCATGCTGTATCAAGTCAGCTTGGTCGGCGATCTGGAAATGATTGATGCACAGGATGTGACCGTGGCCACCATCAGTGATGAATACACGGGCGAAAACATTCAGCTGGAAGCCGCGACCGATTCCGCACTGTTGGTGTTTGCGGAAGAAGCGACTGACACCATTGTGAAAACGTCGGTGGACTATATGAATAAAGTGAACCACTTTAACTATAATCGTTAATCTGAGCGGCGGGAGGCTTGATGTCAAAGGTGATTCTGGTTATTCTGTTAATCGGTTTTATGGCGCTGGCGATTATGTTCGACTGGTTCGATGGTCGTGATTTGGCGCAAACAGCCTTGAATGCTTTGCAGAAGGGCGTGATCGCCCTAGAAGAAACCGGTGACGCGGTCACCGGTGCGGTGGAGCAAGTTCAGCAACAACAAAAGGAAGCACCTTAAATGCGGTTTAGAAAATTATGGCGTGCGGGTTGGTTAAGTGCGGGGATATTGCTCGCCACACCGACCCTTGCAAACGATGGTCATATGGGCGTCGATCTCAGTCTGTCCGAGCAATCGGCCAAAGTCGGTTTGTACACGCTGCGCGAAGCCCCGCAGGATATTACCAACTTGGGTGTGAATGCGCTCTTTAATACCGACAGTGATTACATGATTGACCTGTTTGGTAGCATTGCCAAAAAAGGCTTGTTTGGCAGCCCGAATGTTGAGTTGGGGCTGAAAGGTAAGCTGTTTTATCTGGAAAAAAACGCGGACAGTAAAAACGGTTACGGCCTGATGATGGGCGTGTTGGGGCGTTATTGGCTGCCGACTTCGATGCCGTCGGCGATTTATGCGGATTACCTGTATGCGCCGGAAGTAACGGTGTTTGGCGATGCGCGCACCGCCAACGAGTGGAAGGTGCGAGGTGAGTTGCAAATGCTGTCGAATGTGATGGCGTATTTGGGGTATCGCAAGCTGGAAGCGGATTTTGCCAGCGGTTCCCACAACTTGGATGATCATTTTATGATCGGAGTTCGGATTGGTTTTTAAGGCACTCGTTGCATATTTTAGGCGCTTAGCGATTCCGATTGCGGTGTCGATGATTGGGTTTAAGTGTCCATGAGGTTGCGCGTTCTAGGCTGCAACGGTGGCATTGCGCCGGGGCATGGCACGTCCGCTTTTCTGATTAACGATTCTGTGCTGGTCGATTGCGGTACGGGCGTGGAGGCGTTAACGGTGGCGGAAATGGCTCGGATTCGTCATGTGTTTTTAACCCACAGTCATCTGGATCATATTGCCCACTTGCCGTTTTTATTGAACAGCATTGTTAATACGTTTGATACGCCGGTTCAGGTGTATGGCATTGCGCACACTATTGAGGCTTTGAAAACGCATATCTTTAATGACGTCATCTGGCCGGATTTTCTGAAAATTCCGTCCGAAGATGCGCCCTGTGTTAAGCTGAATGTGATTGCGCCGGATGCCGAAAGGGTCTTTTCCGACTTCACAGTGCGCAGCCTACCGGTTCAACACTCGATTCCCGCGACCGGTTATGTGGTGACCTCCGGCGACGCTTCGGTGGCGTTCAGCGGAGACTGTTACCAGAACGATGGTTTTTGGGCTGGGCTCAATCAGTTGCTGCCAGTCGATATGTTGATCGTGGACAATCAATACGCCTCCTCTGATGCCGAAATCAGCCGCTTGGCACAACATTATTATCCGGCGTTGCTGAAGCAGGATTTGCAAAAACTGGCGTATCGGCCACCCCTCTATTTAACCAATGTTCCCCCTTATGACAATGAGACGATGCTGGCGGAAATTCGATCGGAATTGTCCGATTGGGCACCGAATATTCTTAAAACCAATGATCGTTTTTCACTTTAGTCCAGAATCTTTGCCATAAAATCGGTAAAATCATACTCATCGAGATTTTTGCACGTGCGGATGATTGGCGGTTTTCCGCCTCTTAGAACGGTCTGTTCGTGCAAAGCCGTTTAAGCGTTGGGGTGACTGTCGGGTGTGGCTTTTGTGAAAAAAATAATCAATTCGTGGCTTGAAAAAGGCTATGCTTTTTTCATCATCACCCCACTTTTATTGGTGGGAATCGCATTTGTTTTCTGGCAGAACTACCTTGAAAACCAGCAAGTAAATCAAAATGTGGCGCTGGAAGATGCGAAAAACTTTGCTGTTTCTGTTGTTAAATACCGTAATTTTTATGCAAAACAAATTTTACCAGGCCTGGTGAAACGCGGCGTTCCGATTACCCACGACTTCAAACAGCACCCGGACGGTGCCGCGCCGTTACCGGCGACTTTTGCCAAGGAGTTCGGGCGTTACCTGTCCGCCGGGCGGGACGGTTATAAGGTCAAACTGTTCAGCGATCAGCCGTTTGACTGGAGTCCCGATTCGCATCAGCTGGATGCGTTCGAAGCCGATGCCATGGCGTTTCTGCGCGAGCATCCGCAGGAATCTTTTTGGCGAATTGAGACGCTGGGCGGTCAGGCCATTCTGCGTTTTGCGCGAGCCGATGTGTTGCAGGAAGGCTGTGTGGCTTGCCACAATACCTACCCAGGGACACCGAAAACCGATTGGAAAACCGGTGATGTGCGTGGTGTTCTGGAGGTGCAGCGCCCATTGAGTTATGCCTATGCGGATCAACAGCAAACACTGAATTCATTTTTGTTAATGGTCGCTTTGGCGCTGATTACGCTGATGCTGCTGGCGGTGATGATGCGACGTCTGAAAGGGGCGTTGCAAAGAACCCGTCAATTGCTGAAAGAGCAATCCAGTGCCAATGCGCGTTTGAGCAAAGAAGCCCAATATCGCGAACAACTCACGTCCGAACTGGTGATGAACCAGAATAAAATGCGGGCGGTAATGAATTCGGTGACGGATGTGATTGTGGTGATCGATGCCAAGGGCATCGTCATTGAAGTGAATCACGCTATCGAAGCGCTATTTGGGTATCACATGGATGAGCTGTTGGGTGAAAACATTAAAATGCTGATGCCCGAGCCTTACCGTAACGCCCATGATGGTTACTTGGATCATTATATGCACACCCGTCAAAAAAGCGTGATCGGTCGAACTCGACGCGTTGAAGGTTTGCGCAAGAACGGTGAGCGGTTTCCGATAGATTTGTCGGTCAGTGAGGTGCAGTTGAATGATTCGTTGGTGTTTACCGGTGTGATTCGAGACATTACCGAGCAGGTTAAGATGGAAGACACCATGGCGAAAGCGCGGGATGAAGCCATTCAATCGGCGCAATTGAAGTCGGAGTTTTTGGCGAATATGAGTCATGAAATTCGTACCCCGATGAACGGTGTGATCGGCATGACCAACTTGCTGTTGGACTCGCCTTTGACGCAGGAACAGCGTTCGATGGCGGAAACGGTTTCGTCCAGTGCGGCCGCTTTGTTGCAGATTATCAACGATATTCTCGATTTTTCCAAAATCGAAGCCGGTAAGCTGACCATTCAAACAGAATCGATTTTCTTGCTGGATTGGTTGGACAGCGTGGTGAAGGTGGTGGCCGACCTGGCGTTTGCGAAGGGATTGCGTTTCGACAGCATTCTCGATGTCGATTTGCCGTCAGAACTTACGTTAGACCCGGGGCGAACCCGTCAGGTGCTGGTCAATTTATTAGGCAATGCGATTAAGTTTACCGAAAGCGGCTATGTGCTCTTAGTGGTTAAGCTGGACGCGAAGGCCGCTCAACCCGGGCTGATTTTTGAGGTGCAGGACACAGGGATCGGCATTTCGGCGGACGCACAACAAAAGCTGTTTAAAGCCTTTTCGCAAGTGGATGGCACCTCAACCCGACTGCATGGCGGAACCGGTTTGGGCTTAGTGATTTCCCAGCAGTTGGTTGAGCTGATGGGCGGTCATCTGGCGTTTCACAGTGTGCAGGGGCAAGGGTCACAGTTTTCATTTCGCATTCCGGTGTCGGTATTGAGTGACACCCCTTGTTTAGTCCCTAGAACGGAGCCTAAAGCCGCGCTTTACTTGGCACCGGCCATCCCGCCGATTGAACGTTGGTGTCAGCAAATGGCCGATTTGAATGTGGCGTTGGTTCCGCTGGCGGACTGGTCGCAGTTCCAACAGTCGGTTCAGCAGCCGTCTTATGACCGGCTGCTGGTGGATCTGGTGCATTTGGAAACCATTCAACCGGATCCGGCGGCGTTGTTAAGCGCCATGCAATGGTTGAGCGAACAGTCGGTGCCTGTAATTTGGTTGGTCACACGGCATCAGTTGCAGGTAAGTGAGTATCGACCCTTCTTTGAGCCGGCTTCGGCTGTGTGTCTGGCAAAACCGGTTCATCCGCTGTCCTTTTTGGCGGCCTTGGATTCATCGGATGACGGGCTTGGTGATGATTCCTTGAGTGGCGAACCGGTCACTGTGAAAGCACCAGAGGCGGACGCCGCGTCAACGCCACCCGATCCAGCGGTGGCCTCCAACCCCCCAGAGACAAAATCCGCCGCGCGCATTCTATTGGTGGAAGACAATTTGGTGAATCAAAAGCTGGCGCTGGCGTTATTGGCTAAAATGGGGTATCAAGCCGAATTGGCCAGCAATGGTCAAGAGGCACTCGACAAGGTCGTTGCCGGTGGGTATGATTTGATTTTGATGGACTGCCAGATGCCGGTCAAAGACGGTTATCAGGCGACTCGCGACATTCGTGCGCACGAGCAGACGCTGGGGCGGCATGTTCCGATTGTGGCGATGACGGCCAATGCCATGAAAGGCGATGATGAGAAATGCTTTGCGGCCGGCATGGATGACTATATGAGTAAACCGATTAACCCTGCATTGCTGGCAGAAAAGGTGACGTTTTACCTTGACGCGAGTGATGACCCAATTTAACCAGGCCTGGATAATGTCAGTTGAAAATCCCATAGCCCAAAAAATCGGACTGTTGATTATCGGTGACGAGGTTTTGTCCGGTAAACGGCAGGACAAGCACTTGGTGCAAGCCAACAGCCTGTTGCGCCCGCGCGGCTTGGCGATTTCCTGGGTGCGGATTTTAGGGGATGAGCCGCGACTATTGACCGAAACCTTAAAAGAAACCTTTGCCAGTGGCGACATTGTGTTTTCGTTCGGCGGCATAGGGGCGACACCGGATGATCGCACTCGTCAGTCGGCGGCGAAAGCATTGGGCGTACCGATTGAACGCCACCCGGATGCGGTTCGGGAAATTGAAGCGCAATTCGGAGAAGACGCCTATCCGCAGCGCATTCACATGGGTGAATACCCACAGGGCGCGCGCATTATTCCAAACGCCTATAACCGTGTGCCCGGGTTTTCGGTGGGCGACCATCACTTTATGCCTGGCTTTCCGATGATGGCAAAATCCATGATGGAATGGGTTCTGAATACTTATTATGCCGAGATGACTTTTGAACCGACGGTGGAAAAAACCATTCGTTTGAAGGATGGTCAGGAGTCGGAGTGGATTACCTTTATGGAGGATTTCGAAGCACGTTTTCCGGATTTGCGCCTGTTCAGTCTGCCCAGTATTTCGTCCAGTGGGGAACGCACCATTGAACTGGGTGTTGAAGGGTTTGAAGCCCAGGCCGAAGCTGGGCTGGGTGTGTTGATTGCCGAAGCGGAAAAACGTCAGGCGACGTTTGAGATACTTTGACGCCGCGTGCCACCATGCGTACCACCGATGTGCTGGTGCTGGGCGCGGGTGCCGCCGGTTTGATGTGTGCCGCCACCGCTGGGTATCATGGTCGCAGGGTTATTGTATTGGATCATGCACCGAAAGCGGCTGGCAAAATCCGCATTTCCGGCGGCGGCAAATGCAACTTCACCAATCGATCGGTTGAGCCGGAACACTATCTGTGCGGCAATCCGCATTTCGTTAAAAGCGCCTTGGCACGTTATCAACCACAGGATTTTATCGACCTGGTGGATCGTCATGACCTAGCGTATGAAGAACGCGAACTGGGCAAACTTTTCTGCCAGAATCGTGCGGGGGACTTAATTCAAATCCTGCGCACCGAATGCGATTGGGCCGGTGTTGAATTCCAATTAAACACACGAATCGAGCGGGTCGAACCCCTAGAAGAGTCGTCCCGCCCCTTGCGGTTTCGCGTCATCACTGATCAAAGTATCATCGAATGCGAATCGCTGGTGGTGGCGACGGGCGGCTTGTCGTTTCCGAAACTCAAAGCCAGCGGCTTCGGGTATCGTCTGGCGGAGCAGTTCGGTTTGGCGGTGACCGAAAAACGCCCAGGCCTGGTGCCTTTGGTGTTTGATGGCAAGCTGCGCGATTTTTGCGCCGCCATGGCGGGGGTGTCGCTGGATGTGACCCTCAGCAATCAAGACGCCACACAATCCTTTTCAGAAGCCTTATTGTTTACCCATCAGGGCCTCAGCGGCCCAGGCGTGTTACAAATTTCCAATTACTGGCGGCCGGGCGAAGCGATTCGGGTGAATCTGCTGCCCGGCCTGAAAGTCACCGAAGCCTTGTTGCACTTGAAGCAAGAGAATCTCGGGTTGAAAAAGTGGTTGAACGGTTTCTGGCCGAAGAAATTTACCCAGGCCTGGTTGGAAAGAACCCCTTTGCCGGAACCGCTGGCGGAACTGCCTGATGAACGCTTGCGGCAGTATGCCGAACAACTGACCGACTGGACGCTTTACCCATCGGATACCGCGGGTTACGACAAAGCGGAAGTGACTCTGGGCGGCATCGACACGGATGCGATTTCTTCGAAAACGCTGGAGGCCAAAGCCACACCGGGATTGTATTTTATCGGTGAAGTGCTGGACGTCACTGGCCAATTAGGCGGGTATAATTTTCAGTGGGCCTGGGCCTCCGGCTTTGCCGCCGGGCAATCGGCTTGATCAAGAGAAGGGTTCAATGCCGTATAATAGCGTTATTCAGAAACCCAAACGAGAGCGAATAATCGTCCTATGAATTTACTCAATCTACCTGAAGACACCCGTGCGCCTTTTTCCAAAACCGTTCAGACGTTGATTCAAAAGCATAAAATTGACCCGAATGAGATTTTCATGAACGTATTGGAAAGTGAAGAAGCGCCGGAAATGAATTACTGGATGATGAAGGTATTGATTCAGGAGCATTTCGTGTCGCCGCAACAGGAAGTGGCCAAGGATGCAGCGGGCGAAACCGTCAAACCCTTGCAGGCGGCGTGCTTGTTGAATAATGTCGGTGCGCTGGCGGCGTTGCTGGAAGCCAACGCCTTTCAGGGTGGGGTGATCGACCGTGAATTTCAATTGGCGGCGCGGATCGCTTCACGTCAGGAAGACCAAGGGGCGCTGGGGGTTCTTATGAAATACGCCCAAGAAGTGGGGCATCTGGAAACCTTTATGCGTGAATTGCAGGGTGCGCCAGTTCAGTAAAACGTCTTTATTGTAAGTTAGTATTTTTTACTCTATGATTTGTTTATAGGGGCATTTATATTTAGTGCTAGAATAGTCTGGTCTGATTTTCGTTTAACCAATTTATAAGGTGTAATCATTATGAAACTACGTTTACCGCTTCTTTTTCTATCTTCCGCGATGTTAGCGACCGCTACCGCGCAAGCCGGTGACTTGCCTGTCACTAATAATAACGCCAGTGGCTATGTATGGGATTCTTACGGGCACATTGTCCGTGACGGTAATGGCAACTGCGTTCGTAATATTTACTGGAAAAAAGACATTCCTGAGTGTGGCGGAAAGCCGGAAGTCGAAGAAGTTGTAGTGGTGCCTGAATCCGTAACTGAAGTTGTTGAAGTAGAAGAGGTTGTGGTGATTCAGGTGGCCAAGCCCGCTAAGTTCGACGAGTTCTTCAAAACGAATTCCGCCGAATTGAGCGATAAGGCGAAGTCGGATCTGAACGACTATGTTGAGTACTTAAATGCGAATCCGGAAATGAAATTAAATGTACGTGGTTTTACAGACAACACTGGTACCGCAGCCTACAATAAAAAGCTGTCGCAAAGACGTGCGGATTCTGTCAAAAACTACTTAGAAGGCAAAGGTATCTCGAGTGATCGTGTTTCCGCAATCGGTATGGGTGAAGATTACCCGTTTGCCGACAATGCTACCGTTGAAGGCCGTTCTCAGAATCGTCGTGTCGAGCTGACTGTGGCGCGATGAGCCAGTTGGTCTGGAATAAAAGCGGCTCCGGTCGCTTTTATTTTGCTTTTGTTAATAGTCTGTGGCTATTGTATTGAAATTAATATTTAATTTTACTAAATTTTATGACAGGGTATACTGGTTATCAGCATTAAGAAACCCATTATTGTGTTCCTGACGCAGGATGCGGTAAGATTTTGCTTGGCAGGTTTTGAATGCCCTTTGTAGCAAGACTGGCAGTGGCACAAATAGGTCCACCACCCATGAGTCAAGATCATACATTTATAGTTAAAGGAGAAAAAGATGTCTCAAACAATGGAAAATCGTGAAGGAAAGACAGTTCCAAGCGTAATCTGGCCAACACGTCAGAATAACGAATGGGTCAATGTTAACAGTGATGATATTTTCAAAGGTCGTACGGTTGTCGTTTTCTCGCTTCCGGGAGCTTTTACCCCAACCTGTTCTTCAACCCATTTGCCACGTTACAACGAGCTAGCACCGGTATTTTTCGAAAACGGTGTCGATGAAATCGTTTGTTTGTCCGTAAACGATACCTTTGTTATGAATGAATGGGCGAAAGACCAAGAGTCCAACAACGTGACCTTGATTCCGGACGGGAACGGCGAGTTCACGGAAGGCATGGGCATGTTGGTTGATAAAAACGACCTGGGTTTCGGTAAGCGTTCATGGCGTTATTCCATGTTGGTGAAAGACGGTGTCGTTGAGAAAATGTTTATCGAGCCGAATGTCCCGGGCGACCCGTTTGAAGTCTCCGATGCCGATACCATGCTGAATTACATCAACCCGAATGCACAAGCGGCGAAAGTGGCGACCATTTTCACCAAGCCGATTTGTCCTTTCTGTGCCAAAGCGAAAGCGGCGCTGGAAGATGCCGGCATTGAATATGAAGAAATCGGTATTTCCAATCACGGTGTGACGTCTCGTACACTTCGTGCGGTCGCGAATGCGGATACGGTTCCGCAAATCTTCATCGAAGGCGAATACATCGGTGGTTCCGACGACCTTGAAACCTATTTGGCCAAATAAGCTAAACAGGAAGATGGATGCAAAAACCACCAGACCTGGTGGTTTTTGCCTTTTTAGGGATGAAAACAAGAATGCCTCTGTATTGATATGGGTTGATGCCAATACATAGACGTTTTTTCAGGAAGAGGAAAGTGCAAGATGCAATATGATTACGATTTGATTGCCATTGGTGCCGGTAGCGGTGGTTTGTCCGTTGTGGAGCGTGCCGTCGAGTACGGTAAAAAATGCGCCGTGGTGGAAGCCAAGAAGATGGGCGGCACCTGCGTGAATATCGGCTGTGTGCCGAAAAAAGTGATGTGGTTTGGTGCGCATATTGCAGAAGCGCTCCGTGATGCGCCGGACTTTGGGTTCCACGTGGAACGCAAAGGGTTCGACTGGTCGGAATTGGTGAAGCGTCGTGAAAACTACATTTCCAATATCACCACTTGGTACGGCGGTTACATGAAGGATTTGGGCATTGATGTGCTGGAAGGCTGGGGCCGTTTTGTCGATGCGCACACTGTGTCGGTCGACGGAAAAATTGTGACCGCTGAAACCATTGTGATTGCCCCGGGCGGCACGCCGTTGATTCCGAATGAAACCGAAAACGCTGACTTGGGCATCACCTCGGATGGCTTTTTCGCCTTGCAGGAACAGCCGAAAAAAGTGGCGGTCATCGGCAGCGGTTACATCGCGGTGGAAATTGCCGGGGTTTTGCAGGCATTGGGCACCGACACCACCTTAATCAGTCGAAAGGATTTGGTGTTACGCGGTTTCGACGACATGGTACGTGAAACCCTGACCGATGCCATGATCGAAAGCGGCATTCATAAGGAATACCACTTCAAGGTCAAGAAGTTGATAAAGGCCGACGACGGAACTTTGATCGTCGAGTCGGAAGACGGTCAGCACCTGGAAGGCTTTGATGAAGTCATCTGGGCCGTGGGGCGTCAGACCTTGACCGAGCCGTTGGCCTTGGACAAGGTCGGGTTGGAAGTCAACGGACGTGGATTTATCGACGTTAACGACTATCACCAGACCGATGTGCCGAATATCTATGCCATTGGGGATGTCACCGGGCAGGCGCAGTTGACGCCGGTCGCCATCCGTGCCGGGCGTTATCTGGCGGAACGGCTGTATAACAACCAGCCGCAGTTGAAAATGGATTTGTCCAAAGTGCCGACAGTGGTGTTTTCGCATCCGCCGGTGGGCACGATTGGGTTGGCCGAACATGATGCGCGCCGTGAATACGGTCACGACAATGTTCAGGTCTATTCATCGGTGTTTACCCCGATGCGTTATGCCTTCACTGAGCATCAAATTAAAACGGCTTTGAAATTGGTGTGTGTCGGTGAAGAGCAGAAAGTGGTCGGCATTCACATCGTCGGTGACGGCGCGGATGAAATGCTGCAAGGATTCGCGGTGGCGGTGCAAATGGGCGCGACCAAAGCGGATTTGGATGCGACCATCGCCATTCACCCGAG
>NZ_JBNGDN010000005.1:32293-49680 GCF_049975065.1 Hydrogenovibrio sp. | reverse complement strand
CCTCTCCATAATCACCACTGAACTCACAAAGCCTAACCGCTTCAATGCGGTTTTTCTGTGCCTGTTTTCAATCCAGTTGGTACATAGGTGGTACATAGAAAAAATAAGAACCAGAACAGCAAAAGAAGAATACTTACTAAGTTACTGAAAATAAAGAAAAATAAATGGTGCCTCCTCTGTGACTTGAACACAGGACCTACCGATTATGAGTCGGGTGCTCTAACCAACTGAGCTAAGGAGGCGAAGGGATATGCAATAGTGAGATCTTTATGGTTTACAGAATAATCGACAATTCGTCGTCATAAAGGTCTAAAAGGTTTAAGAGGTCGATATTATAAAGAAAATGGCTGTGATTTCATCCTGTTTTTTTGATTCGATGACAAATCAGAGGGGTCTAAACAGCTCTCCTCCGCGAAAGTGACTCACTTCACACCGTATGGCCGCTGATTCAGCGCCTTGGCCAAGGCCAACACCGCGCAATACATCATTGGGGTTATTGAATGATTGAATGCCCAATTTTACCAGGCCTGGCAAAATCAATCTGAGCATATACCGCTTCCCATTGGCAAGTCTTCACACCCGTGTCACAGTTTTTGCGCCATAATACGATAAATCAACCAAACGACAGAATTATCGCCAATGTGGGAATTTGAATCCTTTATTTATTTTGCTTTTTTCATGGGGCTATTAAGCGCCGCATCTTTGCCGCTGGGCACCTTAACCACGCTTGTCTGGCAACCGTCAGATCGCTCTTTGGCTTGGTTAATGGCATTTGGGGCTGGGGCACTGCTTTCGGCGGTGACCATTGATTTGTTCAGCCCGGCGATGCAGGACGGGTTATTTCTGGAAGTCAGTGTTGGGGCGATTATCGGCAGTTTGATTTATCTGTTACTGAATAAAATCCTCAATGAACGCGGCGCTTTTTTACGCAAAACCGCCACAGCCATTCAGTTTTTACGCCGCCAGCAAAAGGCTCAAGAACTGGCTTTTTTAGGATCGCTTAATCGCCTGAGTTTTTTCAAAGACCTTTCCACAGAGGACAAGCAAGCGTTATTACAGGAAATCAAGATTTGCTCTTATCCGGCGGGGAAAGTTTTTTACCATCATGGCGACGCCCACAATATGTTTTATTTGATTCAACGCGGCGAAGTCAGCCTGCAAGACCCGAAAATGGGCTTAAAAACCATTATCGGGCTGGATGAACAGGATGCCTTCGGACGCATGGCATTTTTCACCAGTCAGGCCAATGCGACCATGGCGGTCGCGAGAACGGATGTTTCCGTTTGGCAGCTCAGTCGTGACCGATTCAATGCGTTGCTGGAACGGTCACCCACCTTCAGAAAAAAGTTGATTGAATACTATCAGTCTGATCAAGGCTTGAATTCAGAAATGGTGCACTATCTGCAAACCCGCCACGGGTTTAGCGAAACGGCAGCAAAATCCAAACTGTCTCAAATCATTCGCCAAATCGAAACCGAGCACCAATTAAGCCCCTCCGTCAGCCAAGAGGCCAATCCTGCTGTGGCGATGGAGCGACTTAAAAACACGCAGCGCTTTTCCGTTCTGGCGAAAATCAGCCCCTTGCTTTACCCAGAGGTGGCACGGATGATGCAGTTTCGCCGTCTGAAAGCGGGGGAAGCCTTATTTAAAAAGGGCGGTGCCGGGGATCGGCTCTACCTTTTGGAAAGCGGGCGTGTTTCGTTAATTGACCCGGCACAAAAACGTGAAGTCCCCGTTTCGCTTGAACCCGGGGCTTTTTTTGGCGTTGGCGCTTTTTGCGTGGGCGGGGTCAAAGCCTCTACCGCCCTAGCGGAAACCGACATCGAATACTGGATCATCACCAAAGAAGATTTTGAAGCATTACTGTTTCAACACCACACCCTGAAAGCACAATTCGAGACGTTTTTAAGATCGGAAAACATTGCTAAATACCTGCAAACCGAACAGCGAATCCCTGCTTTGCAAGCGGAAAAATGGATTCGTCAATCGGTTAAGTCACTGGTTCCCGGCAAAATGCCTAACTTGAACGAATACAACCTCAAACCGAAACAACACACGGCGGCTTATCTCGCCATTTGGCTGGGCATTTTTCTGGACGGCATACCGGAATCCCTCGTCATAGGGGCACACGTCTCCAGCGAGGCTCTGCTCAGTATGAGCCTAATTGCCGGGTTGTTTTTATCCAACTACCCGGAGGCTTTGTCGAGTTCCGCCAGTATGCGCAATCAAGGCATCCGCTTTTCAACGGTTCTGGCCGCTTGGGGTTCCTTGATGGTGCTGACCGCCGTTGGTGCCGCCATTGGCAGCGTCGTCTTTGTGGAGGCTTCGGCTTCGACACTCGCGATCATCAGCGGCATTGCCGCCGGTGCGATGCTCACGGTAATCTCCGAAACCATGTTGCCGGAAGCCTATTACAAAGGCGGCTCCGTGATTGGATTCGTGACATTAATTGGCTTTATTGCCGCTTTGAGTTTCAACCCAAATGTTTACCCTGGGTTCTGAAATCAATCGTTCTGAAATCAATCGTTCTGAAATCTAAAGTGCTGAAATCAAGGCTGCTGAATTCAAGCCATCATCACTTGTGGTGTTCGTTATGAGTTGTGCAGTCGAATTGAAACAACCAGGCCTGGCCGTTTGATAGATTTGAAAAGCAGGACGAATAAACGCCCTGCAAAATGATCATGGTGTCTGCTCGGCAGAATGACCGAGCGAATTACTCTAAAAAGCTTTTCAGCCGCTCGGCACGGCTCGGATGACGCAGCTTGCGCAGGGCTTTGGCTTCGATTTGACGGATACGCTCACGCGTCACGTCAAACTGCTTGCCCACTTCTTCCAACGTGTGATCGGTGTTCATGCCCAAACCGAAACGCATACGCAACACTTTGGCTTCGCGCGGCGTCAGAGTGCTGAGCATTTCGCGCACGGTTTCGCCCATGCCTTCCAAGTCGGCGGAATCCTGAGGTGACAGGATATTGGAATCTTCGATAAAGTCACCCAATGAAGAATCTTCATCGTCACCGACCGGCGTTTCCATGGAAATCGGTTCTTTGGCGATTTTCATCACTTTGCGAACCTTGTCTTCCGGCATTTCCATTTCTTCGGCCAATTCTTCCGGCGTCGGTTCACGCCCCATTTTCTGCAACAACTGACGCTGGATACGGTTCAGCTTGTTGATGGTTTCAATCATGTGCACCGGGATACGGATGGTACGCGCCTGGTCGGCAATCGAGCGGGTGATGGCCTGACGAATCCACCAGGTGGCGTAAGTGGAGAATTTATAACCACGACGGTATTCGAACTTTTCCACCGCTTTCATCAAACCGATATTGCCTTCCTGAATCAAGTCCAAGAATTGCAGACCACGGTTAGTGTATTTTTTGGCGATGGAAATCACCAAGCGCAAATTGGCTTCGATCATTTCACGCTTAGCCACCCGCGCCTGACTTTCCGCCTTACTGAGAGTTTTATAAACCGCTTTATACTCACTGATCGGCATTTTTTCTGCTTTTTCAATCATCACCAGTCGCTTTTGCGCTCGCTTGACATCCCCACGCACCGTCTCCAAAACATCGGCTTCATCCGCGTGCGACTCTTTTAGACGATCGACCAGGGTGTAATCGGTTTCAGAGCCCACAAACGCTTTCAGAAAACTGGGACGTGCAATGCCAGTTTGGCGCATGGCGGCATTCACAATATGACGCTCCTGTTCGCGAATGGCGGAAATCTTAAGCTTAACCGATTTAATCATGCGGTTGACAAACACCGGCGACAACTTAACGGACGCCAGCAATTCCACCACTTTTTGCCGGTGTTTAATGGCATCCGGATGGGTATAGCCTTTTTCAGCTTCGATTTTTAAGGTGGTCTCGTTGACCTCTGCCAAATTTTGTAAAAAGGCTTCCAGCTCTTCCGGGTTAATGCCATCTTCTTTCGGCTCGCCCGAGTCGTTGTCCGGTGACAATTCTTCAATCGGAATATCCACCAAATCCGCCGGACGCACAAATCCCTGGATCAAATCGGCGGTTTTGCCTTCACCGTCTTCAATACGCGCAAAGGCATCCAGCAACTCAGTGGCCACCACTGGGTATTTCGCCATGGCTTCAAGCATGTCGCGAATGCCGTATTCAATGCGCTTGGCAATCTCAACCTCGCCCTGACGCGTCAACAGTTCGACCGAACCCATTTCGCGCATATACATCCGCACGGGATCGGTGGTGCGACCGAACTCGGCATCCACTTCCGCCAAGGCCAGTATGGCCGCTTCAGCGGCCGCGTCGTCAAAGGTTTCACCCTCTTTCGTCAAAAGCTCATCGGCATCGGGAGCCGACTCAAACAATTGAATCCCGAAATCCCTTAGAATCGTCAATACCTGCCCGAGCTGATCTTCTTCAATGTCGTCCGGCAGAACATCGTTCACATCGGAAAACGTCAAGTAGCCCAGATCCTTGGCTCTTTCAATCAAGTCGATTAACTGCTGTTTACGCTCTACTCTTGTCATCTTTGCCCCAGTATTTGATTCTAAGGAAGGCCACCCTTCCAAAAAAGAACAGAAAATTATACTCAATTTTCAACGAAAAATTTGAAATTTAATCTAACCCGAAAAATTCATCCGTCAGACTCGGGGGTTGCACTCATTACGGTTTCCATCAACGCCCTTTTTTTATGCGCTTTTTCCATTTCGCTGGCAATCCGCTCGGTAATCGCTCGAAACTCACCGTTCAAAAAGGTTTCGGTGTCTTGTATTTCAACCGCATTCACTTGCGCCAGCACGCGCGCGCGATTCGGTTCTTGCAGCCAGGCCGTAACCGCTTCCGCCACACAATTGTGATCGCGCAACACTTGCAACACCTGTGCCAGAAACCGATATTCGGCATTGTCAGAAACCTTGAGATCCGCCATCAAAGAGTCGGAAAAAACCATTGCCCAAGCTGGGCGACTCAATAATATGCGAATCAACTTCAACACCACGCTTCGGGCTTTTAGATTCACAGGGGGGGCGGCTTTCGTATTCGCTTTTTTAAAAGTAGACGACACCCGAATGCCCATCACCTGCCCCAAACGCCAGACCGGCATTTCAACATAATCCGACAAGACTTTAGTCAACAGGTCTGGCCAAGCACCCGGGGCGGAGGCAATGTAAGGTTTGGCTAAAGCGATCAACTGCTGCTGACCTTCAGCGGTGGAAACCGGTAGGCTCAAGCGACCGATCAACCCCTTAAACATAAAATCCGACAAGGTCAACGCATCCTTCACGCTTTGGCGAAACCCCGCCACGCCATTTTGGCGCACCATGGAATCAGGGTCTTCTCCCTGCGCCAAAAACATAAAACGCACAGATCGCGTTTCCACCAGTTGCGGCAGCACCAGTTCGAAAGCTTTCCAAGCCGCTTTTTTTCCCGCCTCATCCCCATCAAAACAGAAAACCACTTCATTCACTTGACGAAAAAGAATGTCTAAATGCTCTACTGTAATCGCCGTTCCCAAAGTCGCTACCGCATTGCGAATACCAAATTGCGCCAAGGCCACCACATCCATGTACCCTTCCACGACGAGAATATGGTCTGGGTTTTCGCGCGATTGGCGCATTTCATACAGACCATACAAGGTGTGCGTCTTATGGAATATGGGGGTTTCCGGCGAATTCAAGTACTTAGGCTGGTCTTCGGGGGTCAGTACCCGCCCACCGAAGGCCACCACTCGCCCCCGTCCGTCCCGGATCGGAAACATAATCCGTTGCCGAAAACGGTCATAGGTCTTACCGTCGTCTTTTTGCACCAACATACCGGCTTCCACCAGCTGATTTTTCAGGGTATTGTCGGCATTCAGGCCAGACACCAAACTCTCCCATCCCGGTGGGGCAAAACCAATGACAAAGGTTTTGGCAATATCGGAAGTCAAACCACGCTGCTTTAGGTACTGCTTAGCGGCTTCGGAAGCCGGATGGCTTTTAAGTTGTTGACGATAAAATTTGGTGACCGCATGCATCACATCGTATAAATCGCGCCGAGCTTGCTGTTGTTGCGCCGCTTTAGGAGTGAGCTTCTCGCGCGGCACCGCCATGCCGTTCATTGCCGCCAGCGTTTCAACCGCTTCAACGAATGTCAAACCGTCGTATTCCGTCAGAAACTTGATGGCATCGCCACTGGCTCCACAGCCGAAGCAATGGTAAAACTGCTTTTGCGGGTTCACATTGAAAGAAGGGGTTTTTTCATCGTGAAATGGGCAACAGGCTTTGTAGGTGCTCCCGGCTTTTTTCAGCGGCACACGCTGGTTAATCAGCTGCACAATATCCGCGCGCGCCAGCAAGTCCTCAATAAATGAACGCGGAATACTGCCTTTAGGCGATTTTTCAACCACTGCACCACTCCCTACTCAAATCTGAACACACCTTATCCACAGAACAATACACAAGCCCTAAAACGCAAAAACCCGCAGATGTGT
This sequence comes from Hydrogenovibrio sp., assembly GCF_049975065.1. Taxonomy (GTDB): domain Bacteria; phylum Pseudomonadota; class Gammaproteobacteria; order Thiomicrospirales; family Thiomicrospiraceae; genus Hydrogenovibrio. The sequence goes on along the minus strand of NZ_JBNGDN010000005.1, from coordinate 43,239 downwards.
ACACCTGCGGGTTGACTGAATGATGGCCGACCTTAAAATGGGATGCGTTTAGCCAAGCTTGGACTTAATCAACTTACTGACTTCCGCCATATCGGCGCGTCCTTGCATTTTCGGCTTTAACAACCCCATGACCTTGCCCATGTCCTGCATGGTAGCGGCACCCGCTTCGGTCACGGCGGCATCAATCATCTGTGCGATTTCCGCTTCCGTTAAAGCCTGCGGCAAAAAGGTTTGAATAACGGACATTTCATACGCTTCCTGCTCCGCCAATTCCGGTCTGTCCGCATCCAGATACTGCTGGTGCGAATCGCGTCTTTGCTTGAGCATCTTATCCAGAATCGGCAGCACTTCCGCATCGTCTTCCAGCGTGGTTTGGTTATCCACCTCAACTTGCTTGATGGCCGCCAGCATGGCGCGAATCACCGCAAGGCGCTCTTTTTCTTTCGCCTTCATCGCCGCTTTCATCGCGGCCGTCAGGGTGGCTTTCAGTTCAGACATTTCATTCTATCCCGAATCGCGCTTAGTAAAGGCGTGTGGTACGACGATTTTCGCGTGACAGACGCTTGGCCAAACGCTTCACAGCCGCTGCTTTCATGCGCTTTTTCGCCCAAGTAGGCTTTTCATAAAACTCACGCTTACGAGACTCGGTCAGAACACCGGCTTTTTCGCAAGCACGCTTGAAACGACGTAACGCGACGTCAAATGGTTCGGTATCTCTTACTTTTACGCTTGGCATAATCAACTCTTTGTTTAAAATTCGTTTTACGGTTTTCGGCGAGCAAATTTAACGTGGAAAACCAGGAAAATGCGAATTATAAAATCATGCGCGGCACTTTGCAAACAAAACTTCGGCTATTTGCATTATTTTTGTTAGAATTTGCGCCTTTATGGCTCGTGTATCAGGACGTTAAAACAGCATGCAGACACCCCGACAAGCGACACAACCCAGCCTAACGCTCGGCATTGAAACCTCCTGTGACGAAACCGGCATCGCCCTCTATCATTCGGAAAAAGGTTTGTTGGCGCACACCTTATACAGCCAAGTCAAAATGCACGCAGAATATGGCGGCGTGGTGCCGGAACTGGCCTCGCGCGATCATGTGCGAAAAATTCTCCCCCTCATCCGCGAAACCTTAAACGACGCTGGCGCTTCGTCCACCGACATCACCGGCATTGCTTACACCCGAGGCCCGGGGCTGATGGGTGCCTTGCTGTCCGGCGCGGCGGTGGCTCGCAGCCTCGCTTTTGCCTGGCAAGTGCCCGCCATTGGTGTCCACCACATGGAAGGCCATTTGCTCGCCCCCATGCTGGAAGACACCCAACCGACATTTCCATTTATTTGTTTATTGGTCTCCGGCGGCCACAGTATGATTATCCGCGTGGACGGCATCGGACGTTATCGCTTACTGGGCGACACCCTAGACGACGCCGCCGGAGAAGCGTTCGATAAAACCGCCAAAATGCTTGGCCTGGGCTATCCGGGCGGCCCGGAAGTCTCGAAACGCGCCTTGCAGGGTGTTTCGGACCGCTACAAATTTCCACGTCCGATGGTGGATCGCCCCGGCCTCGACATGAGTTTCAGCGGCCTGAAAACCTTTACACTGAACACTTGGCTAAAAGCCAAAGATGAAAACGACGCCAGCGAACAGACTCAAGCCGACATTTGCCGTGCCTTTGAAATGGCGGTGGCGGATACGTTGCGCATTAAATGCAAACGCGCACTTGATCAAGAAGGCCTGAATCGCTTAGTGGTCTCCGGCGGAGTCAGCGCCAACCGCGAAATTCGCCAACAATTGACCGGCCTAATGCAAAAGCGGCACGGTGAGGTGTTTTTTCCACGATTGGAATTCTGCACCGATAATGGTGCTATGATTGCTTATGCGGGTTCAAAGCGTCTCGCAGCAGGGCAGGCCGATGACCTCAATTTTGCCTGCACCCCGCGCTGGGATCTGGAAAGCCTGACACCGATTGACGCTGACATTGATTAACAACGGCTGATTCGATATTCTCTCGATCCGCTTCAAGCGGTCACATTACAGACGGTTCGAAATTCACCAGGCCTGACGATTGTCATGCTTTAATAGTAATGCCTTTTGCGTGGCGCTTTATAATGAAACTATGAATTCTCAGACGAACGCGACGAATCCGCCCCATCGCTCGGTTTGGTTTTTCGGATCAAATCCTCCTCCCCTTTCAGCAAGCGCTCGATATTGCTGCGATGACGCCAGAACAGCATCAACGTCATCCAGGCCGTGCCCCACACCCAAGCCATTTCACCGTCCGCCAAAAAATAAATATACACGGGCGCCAGCGCCGTCGCCACCAATGCCGACAACGACGATATTTTCAACACCTTGGCGACAAACAGCCAAGTGGCCGCCACCGCCAACCCAATGGGCAGCGACAAACCAAACATCACACCCAGCATGGTCGCCACACCCTTGCCGCCGCGAAAACCGAAAAACAGCGGATACAGATGGCCGATAAAACTGGCCAGCCCCAGCAGAATCATCCATAAAGGCGACCAACCAGCGGCACTGGCCAGCGCCACCGGCACCCAGCCTTTTAAAACATCGCCGACCAATGTAATCGCCGCCGGCTTGCCACCGTAAAGTCGCTGAACATTCGTGGCCCCCGGATTGCCGGAACCATCCTGACGCGGGTCGCCCAACCCCATCAAACGGCAGACAATAATCGCTGACGACAGCGAACCCAAGCCATAGGCGGCCAAGAGCGATAACATTTGAATGGTAAACAGTTCCACCGATCATCCTTTTTCAGTTGAGATGTGGTATTTTAACGCCATCGACGACAATTTCGAATGAATTTCACCTCCTTCGCACCTCAGACCAAACAGACTGGAATAAAACGCATGACGCCCACACGCACGGACTCACTTAAAGACTCAAACACAGGCTTACAGAATCGGGATCGGGATCGGGATCGAATTTTTATAACGGGACTGAAAACGCAAGCCGTGATCGGCGTCTTCGACTGGGAAAAGCAGTTTAAACAACCGCTGATATGGGACTTACAACTCAGCACCAACCTCAGCCGAGCGGCACAAACGGATGCCTTAGAAGACACGGTAAATTACAAAGCGATTTGCGATGAGATCATCCAGCTCACCGAAGCCAGTCGCTACGATTTGATCGAAGCGTTGGCCGAACACATTTGCCAGCACATCTTTGCCGAGCACAGTGGCGTCACACACATTCAATTAACATTGCACAAACCCAACGCCATTACCGAAGCCGATTCCGTCGGCCTTATACTGGAACGCACGCGCCCTCAACCCGAAAAATTCATAAATTAGGCACCATCTCGCTTGCCCCTTGATTCCACAAGCCATATTTTCTCAGTCGGTCGTAATCGTGGAGTCGACACTTCTTCGAAAATTTCCTTGTGAAAACAAGGTTCTGCGCGATTTTGGCGCAAATTTATGAATCGAAGAAACCGAAGGTAAATTTCCGGGTTAACTCGAATATTTCGCCAGGCCTGGTTATTTTCATGAAGCGCTTTTCAAGGCCACTTCTCGGGAGTCCAGCACAAAGAAGGTATTACCGCCCTGCGCTTTGGCACCCTTTTTCGCCCGAGTCGCATAAGACGAAAGCTTTTGCGTATGCTCAAACACCTCAGGATACGCCAGCAACACCCCCAGCGACAACGACATCATCGGAAAGAACGCTTGCTCACCCTCACGATTTTCGGCATGAATGCCGCCACGCTGATAATCTTCCGCCGTGTAAAATTCCTGAGTGGCCAACTGAAATCCCTTTAAAATACGTTGACACACCAGTTCATAATCCATATCCGAAAAAACGATCACAAAATCGTCCCCGCCAACATGACCGACAAACGCCTCCTCCTGCGAAATCACCGACTGTTTGAGCACGCTGGCCAGCTTGCCGATGACCTGATCGCCCTGCTCAAAACTGTAATAGTCGTTGTAAGGTTTAAAGTTATCGACGTCGACGTAAATCACCACAAACGGTGATTGGCGGTCAAGATACTGTTGAATCATGGTTTGAATCGGCACATTGCCCGGTAAACCGGACAGCGGATTGGCGTACTGCGCACTGCGGATTTTCAAGTCGGTGATGACCCGCAACAATTCCATAAAGGAACCACAGCCTTTGTAATTGCCCTTATCGGTCAAAATAAAGGTGCCCTTATCGTAGGAACCGTTTTCAGTGATTTCCCGACTCGCCTCCACCAACGGCGTATTGATATCAAACACCAATGGTGACGGGTCCATCAATTTGGCAATGTTTTTACGGCCGTGCAAATCGCGCCCGAACTTACTCGCCAACAGTTCGGTCAATTCGCGTCGCCACACCATGCCGTGCACCCGGCCTTTTTCGACAATCGGCACATCATCCACACCGGGACGGTGCAGCAGTTCATCCGTCATCTGATCGATGGTGGTGTCCAACGGCATGGTGAACGCTTCCCGGCACAACAGCTTGACCGTTTCTTTCGGGTTGGTCACATCCTGAACGACTTCGTTCCACTTGTAATCCAGCGTCAAAGCGGTGGAGGGCGACGGGCGTTTCAACAGATACCCCTGCACAAAATCCACGCCCAGTTTTTCCAAAACCTGCAACTCGGCTTCGGTTTCCACCCCTTCGGCGATGATTTTGGTGCCGAGGCTCTTCGCCAATGTCAGAATGGTTTCCATAAACCGATACTTGTCGGCTTGCTTGTCGATGTCGGCGATGAAGTGCTTGTCGATTTTAACGAAATCGGGTTTGACCTCCGACCACAGCTTCAAACCGTTGTAACCGGACCCCAAGTCGTCAATGGCGACCTTAAACCCCATTTTGCGGTAGTGCTGAATGGCATTTAAAAACAAATCACTGTCCTCCACCGGCTGCAATTCGGTGATTTCAATCACCACTTGATGGATATTCAAACCATAATAATTCAAGCAATCCAGCGTCAAACCGGAACGATGGTCAACATTCATCAACGAACTGACCGACACATTCAAGAACAGCTTCACCTGATTCTGATGTTGCGCCACCGATTTCATAAAGTTTTTGATGGACACCCAGCGGGCCATCAAATCCATTTCCAACAAGCAACCGTGATCCGATGCCAAACGAAACAGATGAGCGGGCGAATACAGGGCGGAATTATCCGGTCCGCGCGTTAAGGCTTCGAACGCAAACACGGAACGCGTTTTCAGGCCGACAATCGGCTGAAAATGTGTTTGAATTCGGTGGTGATCGAAAATATCTTTCAATTCCCGACCCAATGGCGAATGTTGTAAGCCGGAGCATTTCGCTTCCGGCAAAGTCACTCTTTCCACGACTCACTCCGTTTAAACTCTCCGTCCTCAAAGCATCATGCCGAAAAACCCAATTTGCAGCAGATGGTAACAAAAAGCCAATATCGCAAATATGACAGTTTGATGATATTCGAACAAATCATCCCGGCAACGGTCTTGCAACCAACCCGGCAATTTCCTTAATAAAACCAAGCCTAAATCACCGAAAATCCAATAAAAAACTTGCATCCGACGCACAATTTAACGAAAATTGCGCCTAGCGCCGATTTGACTCATCAGCTTGCGGGCGCCTAAATAAGTACGGCTAAAGCGAGGAGCTTGTTCACACCTTCCCGCCTGATATTCCGTATCTCAACTTTGCAATATTTTGAACTTGAGGACAGTTATCTATGACCACCACAGTGTTTACGTCTGAATCCGTTTCCGAAGGCCATCCAGATAAAATCGCCGACCAAATCTCCGATGCCATGCTCGACGCCATTCTGGCGCAAGACCCGAAAGCCCGTGTCGCTTGCGAAACCTTTGTGAAAACCGGCATGGTCATGCTCGGCGGCGAGATCACCACCGAAGCCTGGGTCGATCAGGAAGAATTGGTGCGCAAAGTGGTCAACGACATCGGCTACGACCACGGTGATCTCGGTTTTGACGGCAGCACCTGCGCCGTACTCAGCTCCATTGGCAAACAATCGCCGGAAATCGCCCAGGGCGTGGATGAAACCTCAGAGCACGAACAAGGCGCTGGCGACCAGGGTTTGATGTTCGGTTACGCTTCCAACGAAACCGATGTACTCATGCCCGCGCCAATTTTCTACGCCCACCGTTTGATGGAAAAACAGGCCGACTGCCGCAAGTCCGGCCAATTGAGCTGGCTGAGACCGGACGCAAAAAGCCAAGTCACCTTACGCTATGAAAACGGTCAGCCGGTCGCCATTGATGCCGTGGTATTGTCCACCCAGCATTCGCCAGACATCCACAATGCAGATTTGCACGAAGCGGTGATGGAAGAAATCATCCAGCCGGTGCTGCCAAGCGAGTGGCTCCATGCCGACACGCAATATCATATCAATCCGACTGGACGTTTCATCATCGGCGGGCCGGTCGGCGATGCCGGCTTGACCGGGCGTAAAATCATTGTCGACACCTACGGCGGCATGGCGCGTCATGGCGGCGGCGCCTTTTCTGGGAAAGACCCTTCAAAAGTCGATCGCTCCGCCGCCTATGCCGGACGTTATGTGGCGAAAAACATCGTCGCCGCAGGCCTGGCGGATAAGTGCGAAATTCAGATTTCCTATGCCATCGGCGTGGCGGAGCCAACCTCCATCAGCATCGACACCTTCGGCACGGAAAAAGTCGCCATCGACCTCATTGAACGTTTGGTGCGCGAGCATTTCGATCTGCGCCCGAAAGGCCTGATCAAAATGCTGGATCTCTACCGCCCGATTTATCAAAAAACCGCGGCTTATGGCCACTTTGGCCGTGAAGAACCGGAATTCACTTGGGAAAAAACCGACAAGGCCGCCATTCTGAAAGCCGACGCCGGTCTGTAATGCACCCGCGCCCAGCGGTTCCAACCGAATCGCTGTGGCAACCAGAGCCCACAATGGACAACGCAAAGGAAACCTCCAATGCAATCACAACAACGCTACGAACAGCACATCAGCCTAGAGTTTTTTCCGCCCCGCACCGAAAAAGGCATGGATAAACTCAAAACCGTCATTGAAGAACTCAAACCCATTCAGCCGGAATACATGTCCGTCACCTATGGCGCAGGCGGCACCACCCAAAACCGCACCCTGGAAACGGTTCGTTACATCCAGACCCAGACCGATCAGCAAGCGGCACCGCACCTCACCTGTGTCGGTGCCTCCGAAGACAGTGTGCTGGAACTGCTCGACACCTATGAAGCCATGGGCATCAAGCGCATTGTCGCACTGCGCGGCGATCTGCCGTCCGGCATGATGGATCCGGGCGAATTCAAATACGCCAGCGATCTGGTGGCCTTTATCCGCCGCGAGCGCGGCGACACCTTTAAGCTGGAAGTGGCTGCCTACCCGGAAACCCATCCACAAGCGCGTAACTGCGATGTCGGCATCAAATGGTTCAAGCACAAGGTCGATCAAGGTGCCGATTCGGCCATCACCCAGTATTTTTACAATGTGGACAGCTATCGCTACTTTATCGACAACTGCGAACGCGCCGGCATTGACCTGCCGATTGTGCCGGGCATTATGCCGATTACCAATTATGAAAACCTCATTCGCTTCTCGGAAGGCTGCGGTGCGGAAGTGCCGCGCTGGCTGAAGTGCCGTTTGGAAAGCTTTGACGACGATTTACCAGGCCTGCTGGCGTTCGGCGAAGACGTGGTCAGCGAATTGTCGCAACGTCTGCTGGATGCGGGCGCTCCGGGACTGCACTTTTACAGCATGAACCAGTCGGCTCCGGTGCGCCATATCGTCAAAAACCTCACCTTTAAAGACCGCTGAGGGTCACGCCGTGCGCATCCCACGCTTTTACCTGCCCGCCCAACTGACCGCCGGACAGACCCTGCCACTGGACAAAGACCAGTCCCATTACGCCTTAACTGTGTTACGCCTAAAACACGATCGGCCGGTCGAGCTCTTTGACGGAAAAGGCACCTGTGCCCAAGCCAGGTTGATGCACACCAGTCGCCGCAGCGCCGAAGTGGGCATTGAAAGTACCGCGACACCCGTCACCGAATCACCGTTGGAAACCGTGCTACTGCAAGGCATTTCCAAAGGCGATCGCATGGACTACAGCTTACAGAAAGCGGTCGAACTCGGTATCACCCGCATTCAACCGCTGTTCACCGAACGCTGCGATGTCAAACTCAGTGACGACAAACTGGCAAAAAAGCAAGGCCAATGGCAAGACATCGTCATTCACGCCTGCGAACAGTCCAATCGCAATGTGGTGCCAGAAGTCGCCTTACCGCAAACCTACCAGGCCTGGTTAAACACCACGCCGTCGCCCACCGGACTGGTGCTCAGCCCCACGGCGACACAGCGTCTGCAATCGCTGGATCCAGGCCTGGCGAAACAGCCGATTCACCTGCTGATCGGCCCCGAAGGCGGCCTCAGCGACAGCGAAATCGAACAGGCGATGGCGGCTGGACTGACCGCCATCCAGCTCGGCCCACGCATTTTGCGTACCGAAACCGCCGCACCGGTCATACTGGCCGCCCTACAGACGCTCTGGGGCGACTTTTAAAATTCTGCCGCCACGCCCGCAATCCGCAGGCGATTTTGTATAATAGCCAACATCTAATTCGAGATCACCGAGAAGACTATGCCACATTCCACCAACACCGTGCCCCACCTGCAAACCGCGCTCACCGGCCCGCTTCTGGAGCTGGAAGAACACCTTTTAAGCCATCAGGCCGAAATTGAAGGCTGGTTCCGCAAGCAGTTCAAACACACACCTGCGCCTTTTTACGCCTCGGTGGACTTGCGCAATGCCGGCTACAAACTCGCGCCAGTGGACACCAACCTGTTTCCGGCCGGTTTCAACAATCTGCACCCAGAGCTGCGACCTCTGGCGATTCAGGCGGCTCAAAACGCAATTACCCAGGCCTGCCCCATTGCCGATGGGGTGCTGCTGATACCGGAAAACCACACCCGCAACACCTTCTATCTGGAAAACCTGGCGGTATTGCAAGAAATTGTCATCGCCGCCGGCTACGAAGCGCACATTGCCAGCCTCAACCCGGAGATCACCGAGCGCACCGAACTGCCCCTGCCTTCCGGCAAAACGCTGGTGCTCCACCCACTGCAACGACAGGACGACCGCGTCGGCGTGGACGGCTTTTTCCCCTGCGCGGTGTTGCTCAACAACGACCTGTCCGGCGGTCGCCCCGAAATTCTGGAAAACATCGGTCAAACCCTGTTGCCACCGCTGGATCTCGGCTGGGCGGATCGCTACAAAACCGAACACTTCGACCACTACACTCGGGTTTCCGCCGAATTTGCCGACATCATCGAGATCGACCCTTGGCTGATTAACCCCATGTCGTTGCAGTGCGGCCCGGTGGATTTCAAGGAACGCACCGGATTGGAGTGCCTCGCCGGAGCGGTCAACACCGTGCTGCAGGAAACCCAACGTTATTACGATCAGCACGGCATCGACTGCAAGCCCTTTGCCATTGTTAAATCCGACAGCGGCACCTACGGCATGGCGATTATGTCGGTGAACACCGCCGAAGACGTGCTCAATCTCAACCGCAAACAACGTAATAAAATGTCCTCCGCCAAAGAAGGATTGCAAGCCAAGCAAATGCTGGTGCAGGAAGGCGTTTACACTTATGAAACCGTCAATGAAGCCGTGGCGGAACCGGTGGTCTATATGATGCACAATCAGGTCATCGGCGGTTTTTACCGCATTCACACCGGCAAAACCGCGACCGACAACCTCAACTCGCCAGGGATGCACTTTGAGCCGCTGTCATTTGAAACCGCCTGCGTCATGCCCGACCAAAGCCTATCGCCGGATGCCAGCCCCAACCGTTTCTACGCTTACGGCGTGGTGGCGCGGTTAGCCCTGGTGGCCGCCGCACGCGAAATCGCCGATGCCACGCGCGAAGCCGACAACAGCCAGGCGGCCTCATGAACACGGAGACAACGCAGTTGAAAGTCGGCATGGTGATGGATCCGATTGCCGACATCAAACCCTACAAAGACAGCTCCTTCGCCATGCTGCTCGAAGCCCAGCGACGCGGTCACAAGCTGTTCTATATGGAGCCGACCGACCTGTTTCTGAAAAACGGTCGCCCCTTTGCCGAAACCGCCGAGCTCAAAGTCTGGGACAGAGCACAAAGCGATGTGACCTCGCAATTCTATGGCTTCGGAGCCAGTGAGGAAACCGACTTGGGGTCACTGGACATTCTTTTTATCCGTCAGGATCCGCCCTTCAATAACGACTATCTGTACGCCACCCAGATGCTGGAACTGGCGGAAACCCAAGGCGTGCTGGTGGTCAACAAACCGCAATCACTGCGCGACGCCAACGAAAAACTCTTTGCCAGCCATTTCCCGGACTGCATTCCGCCCACCCTAGTGGCCGCCGACGCCGCCCGCCTGAAACACTTTATTCAAGACCATCTTGATGTGATTCTCAAGCCGCTCGACGCCATGGGCGGTGCTTCCATTTTTCGCGTGACCGCTCAGGATCCCAATATCAACGTGATTCTGGAAACCATGACCGACCACGGCCGCCATCACATTATGGCGCAGGTGTATCTACCGGAAATCAAACAGGGCGACAAACGCATTCTTCTCGTGAACGGCAACCCCATCCCCTATGCGCTGGCGCGTATTCCCGCCGACGGCGAAACCCGTGGCAATATCGCCGCAGGCGGCACCGGCGTCGGCGTGCCCTTAAACGAGCGCGACCACTGGCTGTGCCAACAAATCGCGCCCACGCTGCAAAAAAAAGGGCTGCATTTTGTCGGCTTGGACGTCATCGGCGACTACATCACCGAAATCAACGTCACCAGTCCCACCTGCATTCGCGAACTGGACGCCCAATACAACCTTAATATCGCCGGCACCCTATTCGATCACCTCGAAAACCACCTCAAAACCCAGTCCACCCCAGCGGAACCCAATGGCTTCCAGACGATGCACTGAGCACAGCCTCC
>NZ_JBNGDN010000005.1:0-32193 GCF_049975065.1 Hydrogenovibrio sp. | reverse complement strand
CAGCCTCCGCTTCGCCCCATCTCGGGTCTGGCTCTGGCTCGCCTGCCTGCTCTGGCTGACGGGCTGCTCCGACAAAACCAACACCTCGGTGACCGAGGTATTTTATGTGTTCGGCACCGAAGTACAGGTGCAAATAGTAGACACCCCGAAACCGCAAGCCGACAAAGCCATTCAGGCGGTTGAGCAGCGATTTCACCGTTTTCACCAGGCCTGGCACGCCTGGGAAAAAGGCGGTATCCTCGCGAAAATCAACGATGCCATTGCCGCTGGGCAACCCATTGAGGTCGCCGACAGTGTGAAACAGTTTATTCTGAAATCGCAACAACTCGCCGCCGAGTCCGACTATCTGTTTGACCCCGGCATCGGTGGACTGGTCGCACTCTGGGGGTTCCACTCCGAAGACTGGCAAGGGCCGCCGCCCAGTGAAAAAGCCATCCAGGCCTGGCGAAAATCACGCCCCTCCATCGCCGACGTCTATTTTGAAGGTTCAAAACTCTACAGCCGAAACCCCAAACTTCGGCTCGATTTCGGCGGCAATGCCAAAGGGCTGGCACTGGACATCGCAATCGACACCTTACAAAAAGCCGGCATTGAAAACGCCATTGTCAATATCGGCGGCGACATGCGCATTATCGGGTCGAAAAACCCACACAATCACCAGGCCTGGCGAATTGGCCTGCAAGACCCGCAAGCCCCGGAAACCGTGCTGGCCAGCCTGGAAATCGAAGGGGACGAAAGCATTGTCACTTCCGGCAATTACCAGCGATACTTCGTCTGGAACGGCCGACGCTACAGCCACATTCTCAACCCCAACACCGGTTATCCCGCCGATCATTTTCAGTCGGTGACCGTGGTGCATCCGGACGCCACCACCGCAGATGCCGCCGCCACCGCACTCATGGTGGCCGGCCCCGCCGACTGGGAACGCATTGCCCGTCAAATGGGGATTTCGCAAGCCTTTATGGTGGATGACCAGCGCCGGTTTTACAGCACCCCCGCCATGCGCTCACGCCTACAACTGACCGCAAAACCCGTTGTGTCACCCAACACCGAAACAGAGGAGACAAAATAGCCGCTAACTTGAAGCAAGGTGTTTTGGCAAACTGCTATAATCTGATGTTATGGAACAACTCGACTCGCTTGAACATCATTTTTTAATCGCCATGCCCAATTTAGCGGGCAGCTGGTTTGATAAAACCGTGATTTACATTGTGGAAGACAACGAGCATGGCACCATGGGGCTGGTGCTGACGCTGGAACATAACCTCACGCTGGAGCAACTGCTCGATCACTTTGAACTGCCGATTACGCACCAGGAACCCATGCTTTATCAAAAAGTATTGATGGGCGGCCCACTGGATGTCGAACACGGTTTCATTCTCCACCAGCCTCCCGGTGACTGGCAAAAAAGCCTGCCATTGCACGACGGCCTGGCCATGACGGTTTCCGAGGATTTTTTAAAATCCATTGCCGAAGGCGATCTGCCAGAAAAGCTGCTGATCTGTCTGGGATTTGCCGGTTGGGAAAAAGACCAGCTCAACGAGGAAATCCAAGCCAATAACTGGCTGACCATTCCCTACAATGCCGCTTTACTGTTTGATGTTCCCAGTGAACGCAAATGGGAAGTGGCGCTCAACACCCTCGGCATCGCGCCGGAACACCTGAGCATGGACGCGGGCCATGACTGATTCCGTCAGTCCGCAAAACATCAAGGGCGTGGTGCTGGGGTTTGATTTTGGATTACGGCGCATCGGTGTCGCCGTCGGCCAGACCGTCACCTGCACCGCCTCCCCTGAAGCGATTGTCAACAGCCGCGACGGACGACCGGACTGGGAACACATCACCCAACTGTTTCACAAATGGCAGCCCGTCGCCATTGTTGTCGGCCTGCCGCTGCGATTAAACGGCGAAGAACAGAATCTGACACAACCGGCACGCAAATTCGGCCAACGCCTGAGCGGACGTTACGGGCACAAACCGTTATTTTTTGTTGAAGAGCAACTGACGTCCATCGAAGCGGAAAACCGCTTAAAAGGCCAAGCCGCCCACAGCGACGATCACGCCGCCCAAATCATTCTGGAAACCTGGCTGGAAAATCGCTCGCCTTCGATCACGCAATGCCCCCCGGCAACTTGAATAACCCGCTTTCGGATGTGGCACTTGGCCAAAGACTGCTATAAAATAAGCGCACCCGTTCTTTGCGCAACCACCTAGGATCCTTCATGAGACTCACCGCCCCCAACCTGCAGCTCAACGAAGATGGCAAGCTTCGCCACTTTTTGACCCTTGAAGGTCTGAAACACCACCACCTCACCGAAATACTGGACGTGGCCGAAAGCTTTATCGACCCAATGAGCGGTGAAATCAAAAAAGTGCCCAATCTGCACGGCAAGACCATTATGAACCTGTTTTTCGAACCCAGCACCCGCACCCTGACCACCTTTGAAATTGCCGAAAAACGCTTGTCCGCCGATGTGGTGAACCTCAATATCGAAACCTCATCCACCAAAAAAGGCGAAACCCTGCTCGACACCCTGTGGAACCTGGAAGCCATGCTGGCGGATGTCTTTGTGGTGCGCCACAGCGAAAGCGGTGCGGCGCACTTTATCGCCAAACACGTTGCCCCCCATGTACACGTGGTCAACGCTGGGGACGGCCAGCACGCCCACCCGACTCAAGCCATGCTGGATGTATTCACCATCCGCAAACACAAAGGTGACCTCTACGATTTAAAAGTGGCGATTATCGGCGATGTGCAACATTCGCGGGTGGTGCGATCGCAAATCCAAGCGCTCAGCATTCTGGAAGCACGCGAAATCCGCGTTATCGGCCCACGCACACTGATGCCTTCTCATCCCGAAGCGCTCGGCGTTCATGTGTACGAACACATTGAAGAAGGGCTGGACGGCGTGGATGTGATTATCAACGTGCGCCTGCAAAACGAACGGATGCAAAGCGCCCTGCTGCCCAGCGACAAAGAATTCTACAACCTCTACGGTCTCACCAAACAACGTTTGGCCTATGCCAAACCGGATGCCATTGTCATGCACCCAGGCCCGGTCAATCGCGGGGTCGAAATCGACTCGGAAGTGGTGGACGGTCATCAATCGGTGATTCTGGAACAGGTCACCTACGGCATCGCGGTGCGCATGGCGGTCATGAGCATCATTATTGAAAATGCCCGACAGCTCAACCCATCGCCACTGCCATCCGAACCGCAGACACAGGAGGCCGAACTGTGAGACTTTTAATTGAAAACGCCCGCATCATCGACCCCAGCCAATCACTGGACAAGGTGACCAATCTCTACATCTGCCGTGGCCGCATTCGCGCCATACAAGACACCACACCGGAAGGCTTCTCGGCCGACCAAGTGATCGACGGCACCGATAAATGGATTTTGCCAGGCCTGGTGGATTTGCACGCCCGCATTGCCGAACCCGGCAGTCGCTACGAAGGCAATATTGCCTCCGAAACCAAAGCAGCGGTGTCCGGCGGCATCACCACCATCTGCTGCCCGCCCGACACCACGCCGGTCAACGATACCCAAGCGGTCACCGAATTGATTCAGCGGCGTGCCCGCCAAGCCGCCACCGCATTTGTGCTCCCTTTAGGGGCCATCACTCAGGGATTGGAAGGCAAAATGCTCAGCAATATGGCGGCCTTGAAAAACGCGGGCTGCGTTGCCCTCAGCCAAGCGGCGCACTCCATTCAAAATGCCCTGACGCTGAAAAACGCCATGGCCTATGCCACCAGCATTGACATACTGCTCATGCTGCGTTGTGAAAACTCGCAATTGAAAAATAACGGCGTGGTGCACAGCGGCGTCATCAGCAGCCGCCTAGGTCTGCCGGAAATCCCCGCCTCGGCGGAAACCACCGCACTGGCGCGAAATCTGATTCTGGCGGAAGAAACCGGTGCGCGTATCCATATTTCGCAAATCTCCACAGCACGATCCGTGGAAATGATTGCCGAAGCGAAAAAGCGCGGACTGAAAGTCACCTGCGATGTGGCCATCCACCACCTGCACCTCACCGAATACGATGTCATGGATTTCGACTCCTTGTTTCACGTCTCCCCGCCCTTGCGGAGCCACGACGACAAAGAAGCGCTGCGCATAGGCGTGAAAACTGGGATTATCGATGCCATTGTCAGCGACCACACTCCGCTGGATCGTGATGTCAAACTGCTGCCATTTGGCGAAAGCGAACCCGGTATCAGCGGACTGGAAACCCTGCTGCCGCTGACCTTAAAACTGGTTCAAGAAGGCGATATCGACATTCAAGCCGCGCTGGGCGCGCTTACCCACCGCCCAGCGGACATTCTCGGCATTCAGAACGGCAGCCTCCAGGAAGGTCACAGTGCAGACTTCAGTCTCTACAATCCGGAAACGGTCTGGACGATTAAGCGCTCCGACATGGTCAGTCAGGGCGACAACTCGCCCTTTGACGGCTGGGAATTTGACGGCCAAGTGGAAGCCACCTATTTCCAAGGGCGGCCGGTGTATCGCAATAATCCCGTATAGCGCTAGTTATGATTGCGCCCTTTATGACACCCTTTACAGGCCATGACAACGACCCCATCACCCTGCGCTGGGTGGGGCAAACGGAGCAAGTCAACGGATATTACCTGATCGAGTGGATTGCCGAACCCAAAGAAGCCACGGAAGCCACGGGCAAAATCAATGCCCTCAACTCGGTGCGCTACCCGATCAATTTATCGATTGTCGAGACAAACGAAAAGGACGCTGTTCTACGCGCCTTTCTGTTTAAACAACAGGAAAATCGTCTGTTTTTTCTCAGCCCAAGACCTTTTCAGGCGGATAACACGCAACTGGATACCCACCCAACAACCCGCCAGGCCTGGGTATTTTTAGACAACCTTAGAGACGGCTTGTTGCGTGACAAACCCTTATTGATCACCGCCAGCCAAAGAGCACTGGCCACGGCGTTTTGGCTGGCCGCCAACTTAAAAGTGGACTTTGAACTGCGGCTGATTCTGGCCGCCGAAACCGGTTTTCCGTTTACCGTCAAACCAGCACGCTTTCTGTTCCCCGGCTTTCCCAGCGAAGCGATTGGGGCGGCTCCGCTACTGGAAGACTGGGGGCTGCCCAATCGTCTGTGTCACCGACAAGGCCTTCCCGGCTGCTACGAAGGCGACCTGAGCACCCTTTGGCAAGACTGGCAACCACCGGAAGACTGGCAACATCTGGATGTTGACAACCTCAATTAACAGCCTCAATAACAGCCCGAACCGTCCACCAACACAATGGGCTGAACGCCCAGCCGTTGGACGCTTACTCCACTTCGCTGGACTGGCGTCGCAATTCATGGGCATAGTTTTCCAACAGCTTCGCCGCATGATGCGCCTGTTCGGAATGCACCACACCCAGTGCCGCACTGATCAGCATTTCCAATTCGTCAAAGTGCTCCTCCGGAATCGCATCCCGTTGTTCTGGGGTTAACATCCGTTGAAACCGCTGCACCACCTCTTTTGCGTGTAATCCATAATGCATTTTTGTCATTTTTATTTCCTTTTGTCGCGCTGATTAAAACGCGAATCCATAACGTCACTCAAAAAACCCGTTCGCCTGTGTGGCGTCAGTCTTCTTTAAACACGTCTTCTCCGCTGCTGATAATCAAAGGATCCGATTGCAGAACTTCTTCATTCTTATCATCATACGGAAAATAATTCAAAATATAACGCATGGCTTCCAAGCGCGCGCGTTTTTTATCATTGGACTTAATCACCGTCCAGGGCGACTCATTGGTATTGGTGTAAAACAGCATATCCTCTTTGGCACGCGTGTATTCCTCCCAACGATCCAGCGAAGCCAAGTCCATCGGGCTCAGTTTCCACTGTTTCAGCGGATCGTTTTTACGCGCATTAAAGCGGCGCAACTGTTCGTCGCGCCCCACGGAAAACCAGAATTTCATCAAATGAATGCCGCTGGCGGTAATCATGCGTTCAAATTCGGGCGCCTGATGCACAAACTGATTGTATTCCGGCGGGCTACAAAACCCCATCACCCGTTCCACACCGGCACGGTTATACCAAGAACGGTCAAACAACACCATTTCCCCAGAGCTGGGCAAGTGTTTGATGTAACGTTGGAAATACCACTGTCCTTTTTCGGTTTCGCTGGGTTTATCCAAAGCCACCACACGCGCGCCACGCGGGTTTAAGTGTTCCATAATACGTTTAATCGTGCCCCCTTTGCCGGCCGCATCACGCCCCTCAAACAGGATGATCAAGCGTTCACCATTGTGCTTGATCCACTTCTGCAACTTTAACAGTTCAATCTGCAACTGCGCTTTGGTTTCTTCATATTCGCTGCGACTCAGTTTATCCTCATAGGGGTAATTCACATCACTGGATTTGATTTTTTTCATTCACGGCATCCTTGACTGCGCAGCAGTCTGTTTGTTTTTACATAAACCATCTATTTTACGCAATTTAAATAATCATAGCGACCAAAAGCTTTCAATCAGGGGTATAAACCTTGCTTATTACACTTGTCGATAGCACTATTTTAGCGCCTTCAAAGCATCATCGTGTTTACGCCTGAAAGCTTAAACAAAATGCCAAAAATGGTAAGATATTAGCCCGAAAATTCATAACCATCGCAATTAAATAAGGACGTCGCCGTGAATTCAGCCTTGCTTCAACGCTACCAAAATGTACTGCAACGCATTGAAGATATCCGCCGCCAGCAGGACATTACTCGTCCGGTCAAGTTGCTGGCGGTCAGCAAAACCAAGCCACTGGCGGATATTGAAGCCTTAGCCGAAGCCGGGCAAGTCGCTTTTGGTGAAAACTATGTTCAGGAGGCACTGGAAAAAATCGCCCGGCGGCCGGATTTGGAATGGCACTTTATCGGCCCGATTCAGTCCAATAAAACCAAACCGATTGCGGAACACTTTCAATGGGTGCACAGTGTGGATCGGCTGAAGATCGCCCAACGCTTGTCGGCACAAAGACCGCCAGGCCTGGGCAAATTGCAAATATTACTGGAAGTGAATGTCAGCGATGAAGACTCCAAAGCCGGTTTCCGACCGCAAGAGGTTGTGGCGGCGACCGAAGCCATTATCGACCTGCCAAACCTGACACTGCGCGGCCTGATGACCATTCCGGCTCCGAGCGACAGTCTGCCAATGCAACGTCAGCCCTTCCACCAACTCCAAGGATTACTGGACACACTTCGCGACCGTTTCCCCACTCAAGCGAACACCCTTGACACCCTGTCAATGGGGATGTCCGCCGACCTGGAAGCGGCCATTCTGGAAGGCAGCACCTTGGTGCGAATCGGCACCGACATTTTCGGCGCACGGTAACCGAATCCGTCAGCGGGCGGCGAATAATCGGTTCCCTTAAACGAAAAAACCGGGTCATAAGACCCGGTTATCTCCTTTTTGACTGACACCCCCTCAACGAAAGCGGAGACATCAGCAACAGACAAAAGTGACTGTACCGCCACTGTTTGTCTATTACCTTATCGACCAGAGCTCGAAAAACTGTAGCCGAAATGCCCTTCTCTGACCCTGAAACCTATGATGAAAGTGGCTTTTCCGCTGCTTCCGTTGGCGTTAAGCCTTCGATTTCAGCGCCGCTGGGTTTGAGGGTTTCTTTATCCAATCCACTGGCTTCGGCCAGTTGATCGTGAAAGGCTTTAATGCGCTCATACCAACCGCCCACCTTGTCTTCTTCACCGGCGCGTTGCGCCACGGTATTGGCTAGCATTTCATCGAATTTTTCTCGCGCACTGGCAAAAAACTCGTCCATCCGCGCCACCACTTCCTGCATTTTTTGCAGATAAGGGGGCAGCTGAGACACTTCACCACCTTGATTGGCAGCCTGCTCGGCACCGGTATTTTGCACACCTTGATAGGCTTGTGTCTGCTGATACTGGCTGGCGAACATTTCCGACTTCTGCAGATTCAAGTCAAACGATTGAATTTGTCCAAAGTCAATGTCCAAATCTTGCGCCTTGGCAAAGGCTTTTTCGATATCACCGTTATAGAACTCATTGGCCAGCTGATCGACCTGTTCGAACACGTCAAAAATCGCCCCCAGCTCATCTTCGTTCAAATCGCCCTGCACCGAAAACCCAAAACGCTCTTCAAAGGCGGTGGCTTCCATGGCTTCGCGGCTTTCAAAATAGCGCGCACCGGAAGGCCCTTCCTCTTGTCTCGACTCGCTTTTATACGATTGGTATTCCGCGTAGAGTTGGCGGAAATCCACCTGCAGCGTATCCCCTTCTTTAGTTTGAATCTGCATGGTCATGGTATGACTGTAGGAATAGGCCTGCTGGTATTGCTGACTGGCCGCCACCGCTTGCAACCCTTTGGAAGACGGTGAGAAGAAATCGTTCAAGTTCGCCGCGCCTGGCGTTGCGGCTTTATCGTTTGGGTTTAACAGCCCCGCCAGTCCGCTCGCGCCTGGCTGATTCTTGTTGGCGGACGGATTGAGTAGATTTTGCATAAAATCGTTTTGTGGTTTGATAACTGACATAATAGGATCCTCTTCAGGCTAACGGTTTCGCTTGTGAACACCCCGCCACAAGATTCGCAAACCAGCTTCGTATGAAGGTTAACGACCAGCCGTTTTAAGACTTTAACCTTTTTTCCAGTTTAAACCAATACTTAATCCCCGCTCGCAAAGCCCACTTTAAAAAATATCGCACATCGCTTATTCTTACTGACATGGTCGATAATGCCCCTGTGGAGAAACCCGATGTTTGAAATTGCAAAACAACGCTTGGCGGATGTGTTTAAGCACATTGACGTGGACGAAGAAGTCATTAATCGCCTTTCGGTGCCCAAACGCGCCATCAAAGCCAGCATTCCGGTGCGCATGGACGATGGCAGCCTGCAGATTTTTACCGGTTACCGCGTGCAATACGATGATACCCGTGGTCCAACCAAAGGCGGCATTCGCTATCACCCGCGTGTCAATCTCGACGAAGTGACGTCCCTGAGCTTCTGGATGACCGTCAAGTGTGCCGTGGCCGGTCTGCCGTTCGGCGGTGCCAAAGGCGGCATCACCGTGAACCCTAAAGAACTCTCGCAACTGGAAATCGAACGTCTGTCGCGCGGCTACATTCGCGCCTTTGCCGACGTCATTGGCGAAACCCGCGACATCCCGGCACCGGATATGTACACCAACGCCACCATTATGGGGTGGATGGCGGACGAATATTCGGTTATCTCCCGTCGGCAAATTCCCGGCATCATCACCGGCAAACCGTTACATTTAAACGGTTCCGAAGGTCGAGCACAGGCCACCGGCCAAGGTGCCCTATTTTGTCTCAACGAATACGCCCGCCGTCAAGGGTGGGATTTGACCAATACCACTGTGGCGGTGCAAGGTTTCGGCAACGCCGGTTATCATTTTGCACGGCTGGCGCAGCACGCCGGTTACCGGGTCATTGCCGTGTCCGATTCCAAAGGCGCGGTCTGCACCCCCAGCGGGTTGAACATTGATGACATCAAACAGTTCAAGGAAGAAACCAGCGAACTGAATTCGGTTTATTGCGACGGTTCCGTCTGTAACGTCATCGAACACGAAACCCTCGCCAACGAAGAACTGCTGGAAATGAAGGTGGATGTTCTGGTGCTGGCCGCCATGGAAAACCAGATCACCCAGGAAAACGCCGATAAAATCCAAGCCAAAACCCTTCTCGAAATTGCCAATGGCCCCATCTCGCCGCAAGCGGATGAAATCCTGCAGGCCAATGGCATTCAAGTGATTCCGGACGTATTGGTCAACTCCGGCGGGGTCACGGTCAGTTATTTTGAATGGGTACAGAACCGTTCCGGCTTTTACTGGGACGCCGAAGAAGTGGAATCGCGCCTGAGCAAAATCATGCGCCGAGAAGCCAATACCGTTTACGACCAAGCACTTCGATACCAATGCAGCTTACGCACCGCCGCCTATATTCACGGCATCGAACGTCTGGCCGGCGCCATTGACCAGCGCGGCAACCACAAACTGTTTCAAAAAAGAACCTGAAGCCATGGTTTCCAGCCGTGACCGGACTGTTTTTCCAAGACTTTAGCGCTATAATAACTCCCCCGAATATTACAGTTCCGAATACAGAGGTGTCTAATGGAAGCAACCATTTGTTTTATCGGTGCCGGGAATATGTCGCTGAGCCTGATCGGCGGTCTTCTGGCCAGCGGTTACGAAAAGTCTCGGATCCTTGCGACCGACCCAAATAATGATCGCCGCCGAGAAGTGACCCAGTCAATGGGTATCCGCTGTATTGAACACAATATTGAAGCCGCCAATCAGGCCGACATCATCGTGCTCGCGGTCAAGCCTCAACAACTGGAAGGGGTCTGTCGCGAACTGGCACCCACCGTGAAGGCACGCGGATCACTGCTGATTTCTATTGCCGCCGGAGTCCGAAGTCGCGACATTAACGGTTGGCTTGGCGATGATGCCGCCATTATCCGCACCATGCCCAATACGCCAGCCTTAATCGGCAGTGGTGCCACTGGACTTTACGCCAATGACCGTGTGAATGAGGCTCAAAAAAGCCAAGCTGAACACATTCTCCGTGCCGCTGGGCTGACGGCTTGGGTGCAACACGAAAGCGACTTGGATGCGGTCACCGCCGTTTCCGGAAGCGGCCCAGCTTATTACTTTCTGTTTATGGAAGCCATGCAGGCCGCTGGTCAAAAGCTTGGGCTGGACGAATCCACCGCCCGACTGCTGACCATTCAAACCGCTTTCGGTGCCGCGAAAATGGCCTTGGAAAGTCGCGACGATTGTGCCAGTCTGCGCCAAAAAGTCACCTCGCCGAACGGCACAACGGAAAAAGCGATACAATCGTTTGAACAACAGCACTTTCGCGACATCGTCGAGCAGGCGATGACGGCGGCTCGCAACCGCGCCATTGAGTTGGCTGACGAGCTGGGGCACACACACAATAATGACTCAGCGCGTTAACCAAAGTCACTATTGGGGTTCGCCGTTCGTTTGCAATTTACCACAGGAGTTTAAGGAGCTTTAGTATGTCCCCGGTCGATCAAGGCGGTTTATTTTTAATTCAATTTCTAACAGGCCTGGTGATTTTCACCTTGATTCTGCGTTTTTTTATGCGTGCCACCTATGTCGATTGGCGCCATCCCGTGGTCAACTTTATCGCCAAAGTCACCAATCCATTGTGCGCTCCGCTGAATATGGTACTGCCCAAACCCGGTCGCTGGGACTGGAGCGCCTTGCTCACCGCCATGATCATTCAAGCCGTGTTCGTGATTCTGCTGGGATATTTGACTGACCGCAGTTTTTCGGTTGGGCTGATTGCCATTTCTGCCGTGACCGAAATTCTTAACCAAATGTTAGACATGATGTTCTGGCTGATCATCATTCAAGTCATCCTCAGCTGGGTTTCGCAGGGCTACAACCCCAATACCGCGATCTTCTACCAACTGGCCGAACCGATTTTGCGCCCTTTTCAAAAGCTGGTGCCCCCCATCGGCGGTTTTGACTTATCGCCTATTGTCGCCATTGTCGCCATTAAGTTAACGCAAATCGTGGTGGTGGGTTCCATTGCACAATTCGGGCAAAGCTTAGTCTAATGAACAATTCGATCGGACTCGTCACCCCTCAAACATTGCAGGTTACAACACCACTGGAAATGGTATGCGGAGCCACCTTACCGCAATACGACCTGGTGTATGAAACCTACGGCACCTTGAATGACGGCGCCTCCAATGCGGTGCTCATCTGTCACGCGCTCAGTGGCAACCATCATGTCGCTGGTCAATACGAAGGCGAAAAAGCCCGTGGCTGGTGGGACGGCTACATCGGCCCCGGCAAACCGATTGACACCAATCATTTCTTCGTGGTGTGCTCCAATAACCTCGGTGGCTGTCACGGTTCCACCGGTCCAGCCAGCCTCAACCCAGAAACCGGTCAGGTGTACGGGCCGGACTTCCCGATTGTCACCTGCACAGACTGGGTACACAGCCAAAACACCTTGCGCGAACACCTGAACATTGATTGCTGGGCGGCCGTCATCGGCGGCTCCATGGGCGGTATGCAGGTCATGCAATGGGCCATGGATTACCCAAACCGGCTGCGTCACGCGGTGGTCATCGCTTCCGCTCCTAAACTGTCCGCTCAGAACATTGCCTTTAACGAAGTGGCACGTCGTGCCATTATGACCGACCCCGACTTTCAGGACGGACGTTTCGTCGAACACAATACTACCCCGAAACGCGGCTTAGCTCTGGCGAGAATGCTGGGACACCTCACCTATTTATCGGACGACATGATGGGGTCCAAATTTGGCCGCGAACTCCGAGAAGGCAAGCTCAAATACAATTTCGACGTCGAATTCCAAGTGGAAAGTTACCTGCGTTATCAGGGTGAAAAATTCGCCACCAAGCAGAACTTTGACGCCAACACCTACTTGCTGATGACCAAGGCACTGGATTATTTTGATCCGGCTTCGGAATACAACGACAACCTAGCCGAAGCACTGGCCAGTGCCACCGCGAAGTTTCTCGTGGTGTCCTTCACCACCGACTGGCGCTTTTCACCGGAACGCTCCCACGAAATCGTTAAAGCATTATTGGATAACGATGCCGACGTCTGTTATGCCGAAGTCAGCTCACAACACGGCCATGATGCCTTTTTATTACCCAACGCACATTACGAAGGTGTTTTCCGCAGCTATATGAAACGAGTGCTGGCCGACATTCAGCCAACCATCGACTCGGAGGTCTGCGCATGACATTCGATCACCTTTCCCCCGAATTCAAATTAATCGCCGATTGGGTACAACCCCAAAGCCGTGTACTGGATCTGGGCTGCGGAGAAGGGCAGCTTTTAGCCTACCTGAAAGCGCGCCACAACATCACCGGCTACGGCATGGAAATCGACCCGAAAAACAACATCAAAGCGATTGAAAACGGCATTAACGTCATTCAGAGCAACCTTAACAGCCATGACATTTGCGATTATTTTGACAAAGATTCTTTTGATTTCGTGATTATGACTCAGGCCTTACAGGTGGTCAGCCGTCCAGACCTGTTGCTGGACGAAATGCTGACCGTTGGCAAACAAAGCATTATCACCTTTCCGAATTTCGCTCACTGGCGCAACCGCGCGCAACTCTTTTTCGGCGGTCGCATGCCACAGAACACCAGCCTGCCGAATCCTTGGTACAACACGCCGAACATCCACCTTTGCACTTTTAATGACTTCGAAGACCTGTGTGAAGAAAAGGACATCGAAGTCGTGGCGCGAACCGTGGTCAACAGCAAACACCAGCCGTCCCCGGCCATGAAGTTCGCGCCCAACTGGCTCGGTGAAATTGCTCTGTACCGGATACAAAGAAAATAGCGACACCAAATTGGCAGAATGGTCATTTGACACCCAGCAGACGTTTTGCTAACATTGATCACAATCAATAATAATTATCATTTACTTTATGAATCCAGTTACGCTCAACCAGCCTTCCGATGCCCAGCGCCTGTCACAATGCCATCCCAGCCAGATTTGTCGAATCTTGGCACTGACCGGTGATCTGGCCAGCAAACTGCACCTGGTCAACTTAGGGTTCCACACCAACAGTCGTATCAAGCTGCATATGATCCGTCACCGAACGTTTATCGTCACCGTGGACGGCAGTCGTTTTGCTTTGGACGCCTCGCTTGCCGACCAGATTCAAGTGCAGGTTTCACCATGAAACCGAATCCCGCCTCCCGCCTCTCCCACAAACTGGCACTGATCGGCAGCCCTAACTGCGGCAAAACCACCTTATTCAACCGCCTGACCGGCGCCAACCAAACCACTGGTAATTGGCCCGGCGTAACGGTCTCCAAAAAAACCGGGGCTTTCGAAGCCGGACACCATGCGTATCAGCTTACGGACTTACCCGGTATCTACAGCCTAGAAAACTCCAGTCGTTCCGGATTAGACGAACAGGTGGCTCGCGATTTTCTGCAAAATGAACCCTTGGATCTGCTGATCAACGTTGTGGATGTCACCTGTCTGGAACGCCAACTGTTTCTCACCACACAACTGCTCCACATGGGGTTACCGGTGGTGGTGGTATTAAATCGCATGGATCGTCTTGATGACGCCCATCTTAAAATCGACATAGAAGCCCTTTCCAAAACCCTCGGCTGCCCCGTTCTACCAGTCTCGGCTTATTTTAATCGCGGCATTGACACCCTGATCGAAACACTACCAAGCCTGGCCGGAAAACGCCAAACGCTTCATTTCGATTTGCCCGAGGCGCTTCATCACGCCATTCATAGTCTCAAAGACCGCATGCCGCCACCTCAACAGAAAGGATCGGTGGAAGAGTCTTGCTGGCTGGCACTGCAATACTTGATCGCCCCACAAAAAGCGCCCATCGAACTGCAGGCCTTCGCCCAAGACGAAAAAAACTGTCTGGAAACGCTCTACCAGGAAGACCTGGCATTGATTGCCGCCGACCTGTATTTTCAACACGCACATGAAGCCGCACATGCCAGCCTTACCCGCACGGATGCCTTTTCAAGAGACACCACCTCACTCATTGACCATTGGGCACTGCATCCTTGGTTGGGTTTGCCGATTTTCCTTGCGGTAATGTATGCTATGTTTGCCTTATCCATTACCATCGGCAACGTCTTCAGCGATTTCTTCGACCAAGGCGCTCAAGCCATGTTTGTGGACGGCCCCGCCTATTGGCTCAACCAGGTTCACACACCGGAATGGATCATCATCTTCCTGACACAAGGCATCGGTGCCGGTCTGCAAGTGGTCGCCCCTTTTATTCCGGTCATCGGCGGACTCTTCTTGCTACTCACCCTGCTTGAGGAAAGCGGTTACATGCAGCGAGCCGCACTGGTGATGGATCGTTTAATGCGGCGACTGGGGCTGTCTGGTCAGGCCTTTATCCCGCTGGTGGTCGGGTTTGGGTGCAATATTCCGGCGGTCATGGCCACCCGCAGCCTGCCGGAGGCGCGCGTGCGCATTGCCACAGTGATGATGACACCGTTTATGTCGTGCAGTGCGCGCCTGACGGTGTATATGCTGTTCGCCACCGCCTTTTTTGCCGACTACGCCACCTTACTGGTCTTTTCACTCTACCTGATCGGCCTGATTGCAGCCGTTGTCACAGCCCTTTTACTCAAACATACCCTGTTGCAGGGCGAAACCGAACCCCTATTGATGGAACTGCCCACTTATAATCGCCCCTCCCTAATGAACATCGGCTTAAACACCTACAACAAACTCAAAGGGTTTATTTTCGGTGCTGGCAAAGTCATCGTCATCGTGGTCATGGCCATCAACCTGTTGAACAGCTTAGGCACCGACGGCACTTTCGGAAATGAAAACCAATCCGACTCCGTGCTCAGCACCCTCGCAAAAACCGCCAGCCCAGTCGTCGCACCGCTTGGTGTGACCGAAGACAACTGGCCTGCAACGGTTGGCCTGATTACCGGCATTCTAGCCAAAGAAGTGGTCGTTGGCTCTTTAAACGCCCTCTACCAATCAATGGACGAATCCCCCGCAAGCGCCACCGAACCCGACGCCGACTATCGTTTCTGGGATGAAATGGCGGCCGCCGTTTACACCATTCCAGAAAATCTCGGACGATTTGTGACCGACTTCACAGACCCTCTAGGGCTCGAACCCATTACCAGCAGCGGCAACAGCCAGCAGGCGGCGGATCACTTGGATGTCAATGTCAGCACCTTGGAAAAAATGGAACACCACTTCGGCGGAGCCATTGCCGCTTATGCCTATT
Source organism: Hydrogenovibrio sp. (assembly GCF_049975065.1). Classification (GTDB taxonomy): domain Bacteria; phylum Pseudomonadota; class Gammaproteobacteria; order Thiomicrospirales; family Thiomicrospiraceae; genus Hydrogenovibrio. Next base: position 16,436 of record NZ_JBNGDN010000005.1, on the reverse strand, counting down.
TGTTACTGGTGCTACTGTATTTCCCCTGTGTGGCCACCTACGCCGCGATTAAAAATGAGCTGGGCTGGCGCTGGGCGAACTACAGCGCACTTTGGAGTCTGTTATTAGGTTACAGTGTCGCGGTCAGCTTTTATCAACTGATGACCTTCAGCAGCCACCCCACCAGCAGCCTAGCTTGGGTCATTTTTTTCGCGCTCGGGTATCTGCTGCTGTTTCTGTTGCTGAAACGCATCGGTCGGCACAGCCGGGGTGCCGTGGCATGATTTTGCTGGAACTAAAGCACTACATTCGAACTCACCGAAACGTCGCGGAACACAACTTACTGCACCGTTTTGACGTGTCCGCTACCACCTTACAAGGCCTGTTACAGCCGTTAATCGATCAGGGGCACGTTCAGGTGGTTAACGACTTTGCCACCTGTTCAAGCGGATGCCGGACAGGGTGCACCCTGTCCAATGCTGAGCCCCACTATCTCTGGAGCGACCTTCGTCAACGAGCGCTTCAAATTCCTGTCGAGATCCTCACGCCATAAGCCCCTCGAAAGCACAAAAAATGGAATTTTTTTACTCCTAACGCATCTATTGGCATTGACTTTGCATGTCGCTTAGACAACTATATCGCTATTTACAAGGATCCCCTGTCGCTTCATGAATCGTTGGTTTCAAAAAGGCAATTCCAGACGTTTTTTCCGCATCGACATGCCGCTGCGTTTATTCGTCACCCCTTCCTCGCCCATTAAGGATCGGGAAATCTATGCCACTGGGGCGGACTATTTCCCGCCGGGCATCAAAAAGCGTCTGGAAGAAGAAAAAGCCGACACCCACTTCTGGCTGAGTCGAGTGCAGGATCAAAAGATTCTGGTGACGGAGCTGTTCAATGAAGTCATCGGCTTTATTGAATTTTTCGGCGAATGCGCCATTTCCATCTCTCAGGGCATCAACCCGCGCCTGGATCCGAAATACTGGATACAACTAAATCAAAAAAAACAGGGGTTCCAAAAAGTCGAAGCGCTGTTTGAATCCGCCCCCAAAACCTATCGCTACTTCAAGTTGATTGAAGACAAATACATGATCTTTCTGGAATCCATGATTCACAGCATTACACATTCAACCCAGAGTCATTTTGAAGCCAACCGCAATCTTCCCTACGGCTTTAAAATTGACGAGACACTGGAACTGTTCAAAAAGGAGAAATTCTCCAAGGTGCCACTGGTGCAGGGGATTTTATCGCTGTGCCAGCTGATGAACACCTACCTTGAAGCCTATCGACACATCAACGACGACAATGTACTGCGCCAATACCCGACCGAATGGAAACTGCAGCAGGCCAACGTCAGTGCTTCAGGCCTGGCTGTTTTGTTGGAAAAACGCTTTGAAGCCTTTGAAAAAGTGGATGTGTTTTTTTATTTTCCGACCCAGGAAAAAATCCTACAGTTCAGTGGCTCTATTGTCGATATCCGCACCATTGATGATGCCTATAAGGAGAGAGTCGCAATCAATTTTGAATTTCCCGATGGCAGCAACCAAGACTTTTTGCAAAACGAAATCCAGCGATTTGAAATCGAAGAGTGCATGCACTTTAACCTCAGCTCGTTCAGTGCGTTGATCGCCGATAAAGAAGGAGAAGACTGATGCCCGGACGCAACCATTCCGTTGAAGCGGGCTTTCTGGATGCACTGCCCAACTCCTACCGAGACGCCGCCGCCGACCTGCTGCATTTCTACCGCCTCAGTCAACTGCTGGACATGCGATTGAACGGCGTCTACAGCGAAGTCGCCAAACGCTTTGATCTGAAAGAGATTCAATGGATGGAAGTTTTGGATGCGGTGATTCTCACCAAAGTCAGCTACTTTGATGTCAGTATGCAAATGAGCCCCAAACAAATTAACAAGCTGATCGAAATCGCCGCCTTTGCGTTGCACCATCCAGGTGCCAACCTGTCCGAGCTTTACCAGTTAGTCGCCAAAGACTACCGCTTTTTCGCCGACTGGCTGAAGCACGTACAAGAAATTCGCATGGAGTTCGTCCGCCACGCTCGGGAAAAAGGGCTCATCTAGCTGCTTAAACCAGTGCCGTGTCCTAAACAAAGTGGACACGACACTCGCCCGACAGCACCACCTGATGCTCCTGTGCCAGACGCATGGCATCTTGCAATTCGCGCTTTTGTTCAAACAAAGTAATCGTGCGAGCGTGCGCCTGCCCCAGAAACTCAAACTCCACCCCCACCTTATAGGTTTCCGGGCTGTCTTTGCGTTTTATAGCCTTGTTCAGCACCACCTTGCCTCGACACACCAACACCTGGTTTTCCAACTGCATAAAGACATTCAAATGGCTGAAGGTCTCATAAGGCTCAGGACTAATGAAACTAAAACCGCCTGCGCTTAAATTCACCGAGCGTACCGGCCAATCGCTTGGATCGGCGATGGAGTGGTAGGCTTCTTTCAAACGGGCAAACACCGTTTCATACACATTGAGTTTCTGAATCAGCAACTGCAATACCTTGGCGGGCATTACCCCTCTATCAGCCAAATCCTCCAGATTTCGGACATATTCGCTAGCGGTAAACAAGGCTCTGGTCTTACGCGGAAACAAAAAGATTTTGCCGTGGATACTGTTGTTCACCGACTCCAGCAACTCATGAATGTGGTCACCCACCTGACGGTAAACCCCCTCAATCAAAGACCCGACTTTCGATACCCGACTGACTTCCGGCAACTTCAGTTTTAAGTCTTCACGCAGACGAAATTTAAAATCATGCCGCTGGCGCGGATCCTGCCCTTCCATAATGTCGTCCAACAACCAAGCCATGTAATCAACTCGGTGATTGAGGATAAAGAAAATACGCAGGGCGTCCGATTCGGGTGCAAAGGCCTCTTTTAGCAGAACCCGAAGTCCCGCCTCCAGCGCTTCAAGATGCCGTTCTTCCGTTTTTTTCAGTAACGTAGGCCGCTTAACATCTGGGTGATACGCATCGACTTCTGCCGACTCGAAATACAATGGAATATCGACATCGTAGCGAAAAAAACGCCGTACATTACTCATGCCCATGTCCTTGTGAACCGTCACCAGGCCTGGTGAAAAGCTGGTGTACCATAAATTGAGCCATGTCTTCGATTTCCTGAGTGCAAACTTGATGCGGCATGCCCTCATACACATGCCAGTCCACCGACCGACCCAAAGACTGCAAGGTATCTCGGGACGCTTCCGCCACCGGAAAACGACAAATCGGATCCGCCGTGCCGTGCGCCAAAAAAATCGGACAGGTTCGGGGCTGACAATAGGTGTTGGCACGCGCCGCCTCATGGGGAAAATAAGTCGATAACCCCATGACCCCGGCCAAAGGTTCGGCCAACCGCAAAGCCGCCTGCAACGCCACTACGCCGCCTTGCGAAAACCCCGCCAGCAGAATGCGCTGACTGTCGATGCCTTTTGCTTGTTCATCACGCACCCAACCATGCAGCTTTGCCACACTCTGATCGATACCCGCCCAGTCCACATCTTCGGTTAACTGTAGACTGCGAATATCATACCAGGCACTCATGGCATCGCCCAGATTCACTGACACAGGTTGGATCGGTGCATTCGGAAACACAAAACGAATGCCGTGATTTTCGGGCAGCTTCAGATGCGGCAAAAGCCCTTCAAAATCATGGCCGTCGGCGCCCAAGCCATGCAACCAGATCACACTCGCGCTTGCGGGGACTTGGCTGGGTTCAATGATAATCGGCGGTTTTTCGTCGGGCATGACAGCTCCTGATGGTTGATTGCGTGTAAATTCCGATTCCCTATTTTACTCAAACCCGCCCCGTCTCCGCCAACCTTTCGGGAGCAAGCGGCAATGTTTTTCATTTACGCCTTGGATAGGCTAAAATATCCGTTTTTTCAGCCATAACAATGCGGGAAAGCCGACCATGTTTCGCGACCCAAATGCCGACAGCCAAACGCAACCACTGACCACTGCGAGAATTCTATTCGCCAGCTTGCTCCTCACCTTGGGCGCGCTAAGCAGTTTAAGCCTCAGCGCCTGCGGTAAAAAAGGCCCTTTATATCTGCCCGAAACACCGCAGGAAACACAGCCGAAAACCACGAACGAACCCGCTTCGTCCGGCGTTTCATCAACTCGCCAGCCCAGCCAACAACCCGCCGAACCCAAACAGGAAACCCCATGAGTCAAATTCCGCACCCCTTCCATTATCAAAACGACACCCTGTATGCCGAAGGCTGCCCACTGGACAGTCTGGCTAAGGCATACGGCACGCCCCTGTACGTCTACTCGCGTCAAGCCTTTGAAGAGCGTTGGCAAGCGTTCGACGGCGCTTTCGGCGACCAACCGCATTTGGTCTGCTATGCCGTCAAAACCAATTCCAATCTGGCGATTTTGAACCTTCTGGCACGCTTGGGTTCCGGTTTCGACATTGTTTCCCAAGGGGAATTGGAACGGGTACTGAAAGCCGGCGGCGATCCGGCCAAGGTGGTGTTTTCCGGCGTGGCGAAAAAGTCCGCTGAAATCGAACGCGCCTTAACGGTAGGCATTCGCTGCTTCAATATCGAATCCCATGCCGAACTGGACCGCATTCAAGCCGTGGCAGAGCGGCTTAACATGGTTGCGCCCATTTCCATCCGCGTCAATCCGGATGTGGATGCCAAAACCCATCCGTATATTTCCACAGGCCTGAAAGACAACAAGTTCGGGGTGGACATCAACACCGCGCCGCAACTCTATGCCGATGCGCAAAAACTATCGCATATCGACATCATCGGCATCGACTGCCACATCGGTTCCCAATTAACCGAAATTACCCCGTTTGTCGATGCGTTGCAACGTGTTTTGAAGCTGAAAACCGCTTTGGAAGCGCAAGGCATTCACCTACACCATCTGGATTTAGGCGGCGGTCTGGGGATTCAATACACCGACGAACAACCGCCGGAAATCCGTGATTACATTCAGGCGCTTCTCAAAGAACTCCAAGACCCGTCCATCGAAGTGATTATCGAACCGGGCCGTGCCATTGCCGGAAACGCCGGTGTTCTGGTCACGGAAGTGGAATACCTCAAGCCGACCGAACATAAGAATTTTGCCATTATCGATGCCGCCATGAATGACCTGATTCGCCCGGCGCTGTATCAGTCCTACCAAATCATTCAGCCCGTTACAAAACGCAAAGACGGTGACGAAGCCGAATGGGATATCGTCGGGCCAGTATGTGAAACCGGCGACTTTTTAGGCAAAGACCGCCGCTTGAATTTAAAAGCGGGCGATTACTTGGCGGTGATGTCGTCGGGCGCCTACGGTTTCACCATGAGTTCGAACTACAATACTCGCCCGCGTGCGGCGGAAGTATTGGTGGACGGCGACCAGGCCTATGAAATCCGTCCGCGTGAAACCTACGACGACTTGATGGGATCGGAAAAATGTTTGCCGACGACTTAATTATCGATCTAATCAACCTAAATAATCGACCTAAATAATCGACATGAACGTTCTGAAGTTTTTTCTCGCCCCGTGAATCATCACGTCTGCGGCGCTTCAAAGCGCCCCGCCAACCAGAGGTGAATGGCACTGAGTTGTTCGGACGTCGGCAACTGATTTTCCAGTTGGCGCACCCGCGCCAATTTGGGAGCTTCTCCCTTCGACTCGGCTTCAGACAGATGCAATAAGATGCCCACCCACTCGCCCTGCAACCGCCACGCCCATAACGCGGCTTTTCCAGCTTCGTAATCCGACCAGTCGGTCAGCCAATAATGTTTCTGTAAATGACTCAAGGCTTCCCACTCGGCTTTTTGCGTCAACCGCAGCGGATGACGACTCATTTCATCCACAGGCAAGGTGGTTGAGGTGCATTCGGAAAACCACCAGGCCTGGTAAATTGTCGCCACCTCCACCAGATAGCGACAAGCGCCGATGGCCTCCAACTCGGAATCCGCCAGTTGCAAGGTTTTCGCGGCACGATACACATCTTCCAGCTGCGCCACCAGACTTTGGCATTGCATAGGGCGGCACGGCAAACGTGCCAAAGATTGATGCAAACGAGAACCAATCAGTTGTGGAAAACGCGCCGCCAAGGACAAGGCCATGGAATTCACCCTCGGCAAGGTTTGCAAGCCCTCCAAACGGTCTTCATCCATCACGCAGACTTCCACAAAATCGGAAATTTCTTCGGTCACATAGCGTAAGCGCAACTTGCGTAGAAACTGCACGGTTTCCGGCTTGCCCGGCCAGCCGATTTCCGCCACCATCTGAGTCCGTTTATCGCTCAACAACGCAACGATTTCCGCCTCCGGCAACCCAGAGGCCACCAGTCGCCACGCCAACATCGGGGAATGATCCAATAGCTCCAGCAATTGCGGATAGCGCCCCACATAATGCAACAGCGTCAATTGATGGGTCGGGAACAAGGCACAACTGTCCTTGACCCAACTCGGAATCTGTTTTCGCCAGGCGCCGAGTTGACCGTAATCCGGCCAGCTCAAAACGGCCAAGTCGTCGGGATAGGCCGGAATCGGTTCGGAACCGACCATCATATTGTCCCAGCCGGGAAGGCTCAAAACGCCCATCTTCGGCTTCCACTGACGCCCATCCACCCAAAGCACTTGGGCATCGACATCCCAATAACAGTGCTTGGCCAACTGTTTCTGTTGAATGGACAAGGCGGGTTTCATCATAGGACTCCGTCTTACCAGCTTTTGCCGACTTTAAAGAAGAAGGACTTGAGGTATTCGGTTTCCGCAATCGCCGGATGCACCGGATGATCCGGTGCCTGATGGCACTGATCGAACAACTGAATCTGGCGATCCACATGACGACTCGCCTGCTGAATTTGATTCAACAAAGCGTCTCGGCTCATATGGTGCGAACAGGACGCCGACACCAAAATCCCATCGGTGTTCAATAAACGCATCGCCAGCTCATTGATACGCCGATACGCATCCGAACCGGCTTTAAAGTCTTTTTTCCGCTTGACGAACGCCGGTGGGTCAACGATGACCACGTCGTATTTATGCGCTTCCGTCAGCAAGGCTTTCAATACATCAAAGGCATTGCCTTCCACGGTAATCACACGGTCAATGACTTCGTTGAGGACGGCGTTTTGTTCCAACCCGTCCAGCGCAAACGCCGACGCATCCACACAGGTGACTTCCGTCGCACCGGCCACCGCCGCTTCAATGCCCCAGCCGCCCAGGTAACTGAACACATCCAGCACCGTCTTGCCCTTCACCAGCGTTTGCAATCGCGCGCGCGCCGAACGGTGATCGTAAAACCAACCGGTTTTCTGCCCCTCCTCGGCGGGAATCACAAAACGGGCACCGTTTTCCTGCATCTGAATGGATTCCGGTAAGGTTCCGATGGCCACTTCCGTGTAACGCAGCAACCCTTCCAGTTCACGGCTGCCGGTGTCATTTCGCAACACCAACGCTTGTGGGTGATAGAGATTTTCGATGGTCTGTACCAGTTCGTCCTTCATCGCCTCCATACCCGCTGTGGTGATTTGCGCCACGAACACATCACCGAAACGGTCAATCACCAGGCCTGGCAAACCGTCGGATTCTCCGAACACCAGGCGATAATAAGGCGCATCGTAATTCAACTCACGCAAGGCTTGCGCCGCTTGAATGCGTTTTTTCAAAAACGCCTGGTTGAAGGAGACTTTCGGGTTTCGGCTGAGCAAACGCCCACAGATCAAGGTATTCGGATTGACGTAGGCCACACCGATGGCTTTGCCGTTGGCGGCTTCCACCGTCACCACCTGCCCGGGTTCAAAGCGTTTCAGCGGTGATACATCGTTATCCACCTCATTACTGAAAATCCAGAGATGCCCTTGTTTCAGGCGTTTTTCTTCATTTTTTTTCAGTCTTAAAACCGCTTCGGTCATGGTGTTTCCTTAAAGTATTAACGTAAAAAGGGCATCTAGCCCGCAAACGCTGCAAGGCTTTATGCCCTTTTGAAATAGGCGACGAACGTCGGCTTACTCGGCTTACTGGTCGATGATTGCTTGATAGTCGTGATCGGAGAGAAGGTTGTCCAATTCGGACACATCGTGCGGGGCGATTTTGAACAGCCAGCCGCCATCATAGGGTTCATCATTAACCAGTTCCGGTTCGTCCTCCAACTCGGTGTTTACCGCCACGATTTCCCCGCTCAAAGGCGAAAAAATATCGGATGCGGCTTTCACCGATTCCAGCGACATCACCTCTTCGCCTTGGGCAATATCGGTGCCGACTTCCGGCAGATGCGCCGCCATCAAATCGCCCAACGACTCCTGAGCGAAATCGGTGATGCCGACCACCGCCACACCCGATTCATCAATAAACACCCATTCATGCGATTCCGCATACTTCAAATGACTTGGTAAAACGCTCACGGCGACACTCCATACAATTAAATTTCACTCTGCGGCAAATCATACCAAAATTCGTCTCGGCCTGTGACCGTCTGTTTACACATCCAACACTTCCACGCGGTTGCGACCCAGCTTTTTCGCCCGATACAGAGCGCGATCGGCGCGTTTATAAAAGGCCTGCAAACTGTCCGTCTCACGCAACTGCACCACCCCAAGACTGATGGTCACCGATAAACGCCCACGCTCAATCGTCAGATCGGCAATGGATTGCCGATAGTGTTCGGCCAATTGTTCAGCGGTCGCCAGATCGGTGTCCGGCAGCAAAACGGCAAACTCTTCCCCACCGACCCGGCAAAGCTGATCTTGCGGGCGCAGAAGCCACTCGATGTTATTCGCCACTTCGATCAGCACCTTATCGCCCATATCGTGACCATGTGCATCATTGACCAGCTTAAAATGATCCACATCCAGCGACACCATTGAAAAAGCCGAAGGCCGAAGCTCTGCCGCAAAAACGGCTTTCAACGCACGATTGAAAGAATGACGATTAAAAACACCGGTCAATTCATCATGGGCAATCAAATACTCCAAGCGCGCTTTATACAGCTCTTCTTCGGTAATATCGGTCATTAAAATACTGATGTAATCGGCGCCGTAGTGAGACGCGATGTTATTGGCCTTCACCAGAAAAACATATTCCCGTTCCTGCCAGACCAGCTTGGCGTAGTGCGGCTGGTCTTTGTGCGCAATCAAATATTCAAACCAATACTCTTCCCCCATATACCGCTGTAAAAAACCCTCTTCGGAAACAAACAGATCACAGATGCACTCATACTGTTGGTGAAAGTCTTCCAGCGTTTCGAATAGCTGGAAAAAGTCGAAAAACCGACGGTTCGCAAACAGAATACGCTGACGGTCGGACACATAAACAATTTCCGTCGAGGCATCGAAGACTTCAAAAAAGAACCGCTTTTCGAACTCGGCCTGACGCTTGAAATACAAGGTCGCCAACAGCAACACCACTAAAGCCACCACAAACACCGTCAACGCAATCGCTTGGTTTTGCGTGCGGCGCACATTGATATATTCAAAGGCCTGCAGCGGCTCAAAGCTGATCCAGGTCGCCATCGGCACCCCGTTCAAATCGCGAATTGGACGCGACACCATGAGTTGACCGTCGTAAATCAGATACCCCTGATGCTGAAACGCGCGATCCACGCCAAAGCGTTTGATCAGCCTCATATCCGCTTCAGACGCCCCAATATTTGCGACAAAATAGTCCCCGATAAACTTGCCCGAGATGCCCTCAGTCAATTGCGCCCGATAACGCTTATCGACCATCACCACCGAATGCACCCCGTCCTGTTGCGCCAAAGTCTGATCAATCGAATCAATCTGGGAAATCACATCCACCATCCCCAGCAAACGGTGTGGGTCATCTGGGTCAAAAATCGGCACCATCGACTTAAAGGTCAAAGCAAACTTGCCGACACTGAAGCTATTGATGCGTCGCGGGTCTTGCAGCATCGACGCCACATCCGCGCGCACCGATACCAGACTGTCGCCGCTCTTTTCCGTCCAGCTTCGCGCAAGACTCACGCCCTTGGCGTCAATCACCTGTATCCAGATGCCTTTGTATTTGCTGTAGGTCTTGAGTTGGTCGGCAAAATGCACCAGCTTCGGCTGCAGGTTCGGGTCGCCGTTGAGCAGCGCCTCTTTAAAATCGGGAGGCGTGGTCATGGCGACGGCCAGCGCCTGAGTGGTGTTTTGTTTTTCATCCATCAGCACACCCACCTTTTCCATCAGATGCGACTGATAAAACTGATATTCCTCGGCACGCACCTTATCGACCTGCCAGACATAAAGCAGATAGGCAATGGGCAGCAGCAAAAAAAAGCTGCCCAATAACCCCCAATAAAACCGCTGATTGAATAAACGAATGTAATCCGGCATGACGGCCCCAAAATAAAATGAATTCTCGTTTTTTTTACCCTTCCCGTCCAATTAAAATGGTGTCACGATGAATAAAAGAAACTGATTTTCACTGGCATTTCATAACCCGAATAACCTAAAAACTTTTACCTTTAGTTGTTCCATAAATTTTGCGCAAAACCGTGAACTATTCGGGTGCGTATTTTATTGGTTGAATTCAGGATGGGTTTCGGTATGATGACTTGGCATAAAACCTGTTTAGAACCGTTTACAACATTTTAACGCCCGGTTATTCGCTGCCAGTGTCGCAACGGAAAGGGATTCACAACCACACAACTGCTTGGAGAGAAAATGGCTTGGTTTAATGATCTTAAAATCCGCACCAAACTGATTTTATTCGTTATTTTAATGCTGACGGCGCTGGCCATCAGCGGGTTTAATGCCATTCGCGGCTTCGCCCTCTGGTCTGACGGCATGACCAAATTCGCCGATGAGCGCCTGCCCGGTGCCGTGGCACTCGGCAACCTGAACACCGAACGCATGGCCATCCGCGCCCAAACCGTCAGCGTCTTGCAATACGACAACGTGGCCAACAGTCGGCAACAATTGCAGGCCATCATCGACGAACGTAATGCCTCTTGGAAGGCCATCGATGAAAACTGGAACCGCTTTGCTGAAATTCCCAAGCGCACCCAAAACGGGATGGCGTTTTACAATCAACTCAAAAATGAATACCAGGCCTGGCGAAATATCTATGTCGAATTGGACGGCCTGATTCAAAAACTGATCCAGACCGACAGTCAAGTCACCTACGATATTGCCATGGCCAACTATGAAGACGCGGTACAGCGCATGATCCCCATCTCCAACACCATGGGCAAAACCTTCACCGATTACACCGGCCATAACATCAAAGTCACCACACAACAGGCCAATCAGGCATCTCAGGATGCCAAGAGCAAACAGGCTGGCATGGTTCTGACGCTGGTGGTGGCCATTATACTGGCCATATTGTTTGGCTATGTTATCGTCCGTGCCAGTACCTATCCACTGAACCGCATGGTGAATGTGCTGCGTAAAATCGATCAAACCGGTGACTTCTCGTTAACCATCGATCACGACAGCAAAGACGAAGTCGGTGATGCCGCCAAAGCCTTGAATAACCTGATGAGCAATCTGAAAAAAGCGCTTAACAACACCAATCAGGTGGTACACGCTCTGTCGCAAGGGGATTTTAGCCAGCGCATTGAAGGCGACTATTCGGGCGACCTGGCGCAACTGCAGGAAGGCGTCAATGACAGTGCCGATTCCATCAACACCACCATGCAGCAGCTTTCCAAAGTCATGAACTCTCTGAAAGCGGGCGAATTCAGCGTCAAAATTGACACCGATTTGCCTGGCGATTTTGGAGCCATGATGCGCAATGCGGCCGTCTCTATGGACGCGTTAAATCAAGCCATTGGCGATGCCATTAACGTTATGGATAATATGCAAAAAGGCCAATTCAATCACCGTGTACAGGTGAATGTTTCGGGTGCGTTGCAAATGCTGAAAACGGCAATTAATCATTCCATGGACGCCCTTGCCATGGCGATTGAGGATATTTCTAATGTGGTGGTGGCGCAGTCCGAAGGGGACTTAACCCAAACCATAACCAATAACTACGAAGGCCAGCTGTTGGTGCTGAAAAACGCCATTAATAAAACCGCCACCAGCCTGAACGAAATCGTTTCCGTCGCCATGAACGCGGCCAGCGCCGTGAATCACGCCGCCGCCGAAGTGGCACAAGGATCGATGGACTTGAGTGACCGAGTGCAAAACCAGGCTGCCGCGGTGGAACAAAGCTCCGCCACCATGGAAGAATTCAGCGCCGCCGTGCAAAACAACGCCCAAAACTCGGCGGATGCCACCGAAGTGGAACGCAAAGTGGAGCAAAAAGCCAAACAGGCCTCCGAAGTCATGCACCAGACCATCGAAGCCATGAGCGCCATTCAGGAATCCAGTCACAAGATTTCCGACATTGTTACCCTGATTGACGGCATCGCTTTCCAGACCAACCTGCTGGCCTTGAACGCCGCGGTGGAAGCCGCGCGTGCCGGTGAACACGGTCGCGGCTTTGCCGTAGTGGCCGGAGAAGTGCGCGCCCTAGCCCAGAAATCGGCCGATGCCGCCAAGGAAATCACCGGACTGATTAATGAAAGCGTGACTCGCATCGACCAAGGCACCAAACTCGCCAGCGAATCAGGCGAAGTGATCAGTGAAATCACCGAGTCCATCGAACAGGCGGCGCAGATGTCCGCGCAAATTTCCCAGGCCTCCAATGAACAGGCCGAAGGCGTCAAACAATTGCAAGCCGCCATCAGCCAACTGGATCAGGGCATTCAGCAAAATGCCGCACTGGTGGAAGAAACCACCGCCGCCGCGGAAAGCATGCGCGAACAGTCCGATACCTTGACCGACCGTATGGCCTTCTTCAACACCACCAACAGCGGCCGCTCACACGGTGCACCAAGACAGGCACCAAAACCAGCTGCGCAAAAAGCCGCCGCGCCCAGCCTGCCGGCTCCGCAAAAAAACGTTACCAAACCAGCAGCCAAAAAACCGGAATCTGAAAGTGCGAAACCAGCACCTCAGACTGAATCAGACGAGTGGTCCGACTTCTAAGCGACCGCCGCTTACAATCGGATGAATCTTATCAATCCTACCTGAGTCTGCTCGTAAACGATTTCATCGTTTCGAGCAGATTCCCATCTTCTTATTTCCAATAGCACATTTACAGTATCGGATGCAGAATCGAATCTTACGCTGGAAGGCCGCGACTTGATCTCAGGCCGTTTCAACCGTTAAAAACGCGAGGAACCCGCTCATTTCGAGCACATGGTGTACGGCCGGTTGCACGCCGGTGAGTTTTAAGCTTTGCTCTCGCTCATGCAGGCGTTTTGCCAAGCGCAATACCAATCTCAACCCCGCACTGGAAATATACTCTACCGCGGTCAAATCCAGGCAAACATCGCTTTCATCCGACAACGCCAACACCGGCGCCTCCCATTGCGATACCGTAACGGCATCCAAACGCCCTTCTATTTTCAAACATTCTGACATTTGATTGTTTCCTTAATTCAATAAATTTCGTTAGTGCCTTACAGGATTCTACCAAGATTCTTTCTGAAAACGTCATTCCACCTTGTCGGCCACCGATGCCCAAAGGGTCACGCAATTGCGGTTGTCTTGGTAATCCCATGCCCAACGCTCAATGACCTGACGCACAAAATGCAAGCCCAAGCCGCCAATGGCTCTTTCCGACAGGGGCGCATTCGCGGTATTCAGCGCCGGCGCCGTCGGGTCAAACGCTTGACCGGGATCACACAAGCGGAACCAGACCTCATCGCCAGCCACACCGGCTTCAATTGTGACGGAGGCCGCACCGTCCACTGTCTTCTCACTATTATGAATCACACTGTTGGTAAAGAGTTCGTCCAGTGCCAGCTCCAATTGCTTCTGACGCAAATCGGAACACCCGACTTGGCGACAGACCTGCGCCACATACGCCGTTACCTCGGCTAAGCTGTTCAACTGCCACGGCAGCGCCTGTTCAGGAAAGTGCATGACGTTCGCCCCCATGACGTTCACCCTCATAGCGTTCACCCTGATACTTCACACACAACAAGGTGCGATCATCGGACACAGGCGCGGTGCCAATAAAGTCGGAAACGGCTTCCAACACCGTTTGCGCCATGGCGTCGGCGGGTCCACGCCTCAAGGCATCTGCCAAAGCGGCAAAACGCGCTTCGCCAAAGGCTTCCATCTCAGCATTAAAGGCTTCGGTAATGCCATCTGTGTAGAAAATCAACCCCTCACCCGGCTGTAAGCACAGGGTTTGCGGCGTCCAGCGCAGACCTTCCAGCATCCCTAAAACCGTGCCTTTCGCCTCAGTCAGCCAATCGGTTCGATCACTGGCTTGAAGGTGTAACGGTGGATTATGCCCCCCATTGGCGTAGCGCATTTCTCCTGTCTCAACATCCAGAATCGCCAAAAACACGGTGACAAACAACTCCAACGGATTTTCACTCAGCAAACGCTGATTCACTCGGCTCAAAATCTCGGCTGGGCAGGCGTCTGCGCCCATTTCCACTGTGGCATTGCGAATTTCGGTACGGCAGATCGCCATAAAAAACGCCGCCGGAACCCCTTTATCGGACACATCCGCCACCACCATCATCACCTGCCGGTGACTGAGCGCGAACACATCGTAAAAGTCGCCGCCCATCTCCCGCGCGGGTTCCATATCGGCGGAAAACACCAGTTGACCGGAAAAGTCCGGAAACCGAGTCGGTAAAATCGCCTTCTGAAAGGTTCGCGCCACATCCAGTTCCTGGGTCATGCGATCATTAAACTTCGCCAGCGCTTGGTTCTTTTCTTCCAGCAGCAGGGTTCTTTGGCGCACCTGTTCGTCCAGCCAAGCCTCACGCTGCCCAACGGTTTTCGCCATGTCCTGAAACACCCGTGACAAACTGCCGAACTCATCCTGTCGCTTTGTTAAGCCTCCCATATCCACCTGAGCATACTGCCCACGACTGATCTTTTCCACCGCCTCATTCATGACCTTGAGCGGACGCGTCACTCGGCGTGACAACAAGGTCGCCGAACTCAAAGACAAAACCAAAATCGCCAGCGTAATCCAAGCGACGTTATCATACAAATCCCGCTCGGCCTCATGTAGCACATTGACCGGCAAATGCAACAAGGTCACCCCTTCCAAACCGGAAACGGCATTTTTTAACGGGGTGGCCACCACCAGTCGTTGATTCTGCAAACGCGTTTGAGTGTGGCCGGAATGATACACTTGCTCCAGCCAGTTCAACGTATCCGCATCTAACACCATGGCATCCTGAGTTCCCTTGACATGACCCGAAGCCAGCGTTTTCAAATCCGAAGACAACACCCAGATCGCTTTAATATTTCCCTGTCCGATCAACTTTTTGACCATATAATCCAAACCAATCTGCTGCTTCAGCGCGGTGAGAAAATCGGCTCTCAATCCGATTTCAACAATACGCGGTTGATCGGCACCACCCACCCCTACATACTTAAATACCTGCTGATCGATTTCTCTTGGCTGGGCTTGCTGGATGACGGGGTGCGTACGTCCTGTCAATAGAGGCCAGAAAGCATACGCTTGCGGCTGTTCTTCTGCATCGGGGTGAAACACAAACCCGGACACATTTTCGGAATGATAAATAGACTCCCCGAAACTATCCGTCACCCAGATTTCATCTATCACAGTGGTGTCAGCCAACTGTTTTAAACGGGCGTTGATCTCCTCCGGCGATTGCTGCGCCCGTTCGGCGTCCACAATCCATTCGGCCACCAATCGCGCCTGCGCCACCATTTGTTCGCCAATCATAGCCTCGACTTTGTATGGAACCTCATCGGCTGCTGAAGCGCTACGCGACAGCAACTGTGCAATCAGTTCGCCATAACGTTCTGCCTCTTCCAGTACCGTTTGACGCGCTTGCCATCCCACGACCAAGGACACCGACACCACCGATACCAGTACCACGCCCGTGACAAACAATAACACTCGATTACGATAATGCATTCACTGACCCTGTTCCTTTCGACGCCGATTGGTATTGCGACAGCAGCAATTGTTCAATCAAAGCCTGTTCTGCAAACACTCGGTTTTTCAGCGACTCAAAAGCCTCGCTGGCCGCCGTCACGCTGTGCGGCGGAATTTCAACATGGTTTAAATACTGCAGGGACAAGGTCATCGGCCAGGGTGACATCGGCATCCAGCCGGACACGAAAAAGCCCAAGGATTCGGCCACCGCCACACTTCTCGGCGCTTTTGGGTCGGCCAGGTTGATTTGCAAATAAATGACATCCACCTTTTCGGAGCTGAGGCGATACAATTCTCGGCTGAGCAGTGCCACCAAATCCGCTCCCGCCTGCTGCAATTCAATCTGCGCAATATTTAAGGCCGCATTCAAATGCGATGACAATTGCGAATTTGACCAGGCCTGGTGATGATGAGTCCGCTTTTCTGACAAGACGCTTAGGTGCGCCAATCGGCGTTGCGCCGCTAACTGCGATACATCCTGCACCGCATCCGGGCTATCGGCCAGCGCCACGTCGCAACCTATCACCTGAATGTCATCCACCTGCA
>NZ_JBNGDN010000004.1:13775-55811 GCF_049975065.1 Hydrogenovibrio sp. | reverse complement strand
AACCGATGATGTGCCGATCCTCTCACTACCGCACGCATGACGCTTATCGCGATTGAATCCATCAAGGTTATACACTGGTTTACAAAATTGATGACCGCGCCATTCTATTACTGGATATTTTCAAATGGCAACAACGAAGTCATTGAATAAACAAAATCATTGATAAAATAACTCGCCCAAACACCCCTTACCCATAGGATCGGATGACTGTGAAAGACACCATTTATGCCCACCCACATGAAGCCATTGGCGAATTTCAGTTCGACGAGTCGGTGGTGGCGGTGTTTCCGGATATGATTCAGCGTTCGGTGCCGGGGTATCAGACGATTCTGACCGGCATCGGCGAGTTGACCGCGCAATTTGCGCAAGCCGACTCTCGGCTTTATGATCTGGGGTGTTCGCTGGGGGCGGCTACGCTCACGCTGCGCCGTCGTGCGCCAGCCGGTTGTCGCATTATTGCCGTGGACACTTCCCAGCCGATGATTGACCGTGCGCGCGAACACATTGACGGCTTTCACTCCGACATTCCGGTGGCGTTGCACTGCGAAGACATGGCCGACACCGTCATCGAAAACGCGTCGGTGGTGGTCATTAATTTCACCTTGCAGTTTATTGACCCGAGCGAACGCCAGAGACTGATTAATCGAATTTATCAGGGACTGAACCCTGGAGGCATTTTGATTTTATCGGAAAAAATCCACTTTGAATCGCAATCGCTGCAATCGGCTATTGAGCATTTACACTGGCAATTTAAGCGTGCCAACGGGTATTCCGAACTGGAAATCGGTCAAAAACGCGCGTCCCTGGAAAATGTGCTCATCAGCGACACCGAAGCCACCCATTTGTCGCGCTTGAAACAGGCGGGATTCGCGGATGCCAATATCTGGTTTCAAGCCTACAACTTTGCTTCGTTTCTCGCCATTAAGCCCGCTTAGACTAAAAGCCGAAACCGCCTGAAATTTTTACGTTAAGAGGTTCCATGTGAAACATTACCACCAACACTACACTTCTTTCTGGCCTCAATTGAATCAACACCGCCTCGATCACTGGCACAGCAGCCTCCCGCCATTATTGGATTTGGCGCTGGATGCCAACGGCAACGGCAACCTGCCACGCTGGCAACCGGCACTGGATTGCATAATGCAATTTCCGGCTTCCGACCAGGCCTGGTTAAATCAGGCCGTGGTCACGGCTGGCTCCAAAGACTTTTCAGAAGCGGATCGAGCCAGTTTAACCGACGCGCTGCGCGCCTTAATGCCTTGGCGCAAAGGGCCGTTTACGCTGGAAGGCATTCACATCGACACCGAATGGCGTTCGGACTGGAAGTGGGATCGCGTTGCCCCCCATCTCGCCCCACTTGAAGGGCGCAAAGTGCTGGACATTGGGTGCGGCAGCGGCTATCACTTGTGGCGCATGCTCGGCGAAGGCGCGGAACTTGCCATTGGCGTTGATCCCAGTTTGTTGTTTATGACTCAGTTCTTGGCGGTAAAGCACTTTGTCGGCGACGCACAACCGGCCTTCTTTTTGCCCTTAACGCTGGAACAGCTGCCCGCGCAACCGCAATCCGATGTGTTTGATACGGTGTTTTCCATGGGCGTGCTCTACCATCGCCGTTCGCCAATCGACCACATTTTGGATTTAAAACGCCAACTGCGTTCCGGCGGTGAGCTGGTATTGGAAACGCTAGTGGTGCCCGACGATTACGGCCAACTCTTAGTGCCCAGCGACCGCTATGCGCAAATGAACAATGTCTGGTTTATCCCATCCGTGGCCGAGCTGCAGCGCTGGCTGGAAAAGTGTGGCTTTAAAAAGGTGCGCTGTGTGGATTTAAACCAGACCTCAATCGAAGAACAACGCGCCACCGAGTGGATGGAATGGAACTCGCTGCAAGACTTCCTCGACCCCAGCGACCCGAATAAAACGCTTGAAGGCTATCCCGCGCCACGGCGAGCCGTGCTCATCGCCGAGAAACCCTGATACGCGCCCCCCAATTTCAGGTAAAATGGCTGTTTTGTGAACTAATGAATCCTAACCCCGTTATCGTCGTTATCCGCCAATGAACCCAATCCAACCCCAACACCGCCGTTTTTCCATTCGCCCAGGCCTGGTCATTCTTTGGGGCTGGGCGTTGTTTGTACTGCTGGGGTGCGAGGCGCAGAAACTGGACGACTCGTCGCCCTCCGACCACCAGAGCCAGCCCGAACTGATTATCTACAGCGGCATCACCATGGTGCGTCCCTTGCAGGAACTGGCGCGGGAGTTTGAAGCGACTCATAACGTCAAGGTCACCATCAAACAAGGTGCCACCGGCTATCTCTACCACACGCTGAAAGAAGAACGCAAAGGCGATATTTTCTTTCCCGGCTCCGAAACCTATCGCCAACAATACCAATCCGAAGGTCTGTTGAAGGATTATGTCTTTGTCGGCTATAACCGCCTTGCCTTAATTATTGCCGAAGGCAACCCCAAGCATCTGACCAACGACCTCCATCAACTTTACGACCCCGACATTTCCGTGGTGCTGTCGTCACCGGAATCCGGCGCGGTGGGTCGAAACACGCAAACATTGCTCGACCGCCAAGGCATCACCGATCAGGTCTACGATAACGTCACCTACTTCACCACCGACTCCCACCGGATTTTCAATGCGATTAAACGCGGCGATGCCGATCTTGCCATCAACTGGTACGCCACCAGCCGCTGGCCGGAAACCGAATTCCAGATGGACGCCATTCCGCTGCCCGCCGATCTCGCCCCGCCGAAACGCTTGGAGTTGAACCTGCTGTCCTTTTCCAGCCAGCCGGAACTGGCTCGCGAATTCATGGCCTTTGCCAGCTCCAAACACGGCTTGAAGGTGTTTGCCGAATACGGCTTCTTAACCGAGACGGAATTGCATCAAGCCCTGTCATCGCAACCCGATCACACCCAGCGCTCTGCCCCGCGCCAACAGGATGAGCCATGAAACAGCTGCGCCGACAAATCAATCAAACCCCGCGCAATCTCTTCCTGTTGCTGATGGTCTTTATACTTGGCTTTGGCTCTCAGGCGGTTTTAAACCTCAGCGTGTCCAACTTCATTGACGAACTGGATTATCAGGTGAAAAACTCCGAAGTGGAAAACCTCATCGGTCAAGAAATCATTTTGGAAATTCATAAAATCGAACTGGATTTTTTCCAGATGGCGGCCTTCCCCAACAAACACATGCGCCGCATTCTTACCGAAGACATCCGCCATCAACAGCAACTGATCCGCGAATCCCTCAGAATTCTGAACGAAGGCGGTGCCTATCGTCATCGGCTGGATCTCAACCTGCCCAATACCGAAAAGCAGTTTGAAATTGTCCTCCATACACCCCATGTCAAAGACGACTTTTCATTCGCCCGCGCCGACATTCTGCCCAAGTTTAAAATCATCAACGACAAACTCGTGGAAATGAATCAACGACTGGTGCACATTGATCGGATGCGCCTTGAAAAAGATCCAGGCCTGGCCGATGCCTTGACCGAACTGAAACAGGAAGTGAAGTTTTTTAAACCGATCTTTCATCGCATTAAAGAAGATGCCAATCGCATTTTCTACCGCAATAAACAGAATTTTCAACGCATTCAAGCCGAAGTGGAACGCCAGAAACAGGAATACCGAAACCTACAAATACTGCTGTCGCTTTCCGCCTTGATTCTCGGGTTGCTTGGTTTTTGGGTGCTGGGTCGCAATATCAGCAACGCCACCCGTCAGATTGAAATCAACCAAGACTACACCCGTGACATTCTCGACTCGCAAACCAATATCATTATCGTCAACGATGGCCACCGCATTATTGACGCCAGCGGCGGCTTTTACGAATTCTTTCCCGAATACACCGACCTAGAAGATTTCGCCCGCCACTACAACTGCATTTGCGATTTGTTTGTCCGCGAGGAAGGCTACCTTTACAAAAAAGACGATGAAAACTGGATTGAAGCACTGGTTGCGCACCCAGAGCAGGTGTATAAAGCCAAGATTCTGCGGCATGGCAACGAAACGATTTTTCAGGTATCTGCGGTTAAATCGAGTAAATACCAGCGTTATATCATCTCCATGTTTGACATCACCGCCAACGAACGCATCAACCGCGACCTGGAAGAACAAAAAAACAAAGCCCTCGCCGCCACTCAGGCCAAAGGCGAATTTCTCGCCAATATGTCGCATGAAATCCGCACCCCGCTCAATGCCATTCTCGGCTTTATCGGCCTGCTAAAAGACAAACCGCTGGACGACGAAAGCCAAAAATTCCTGGATACCATCGACAAATCCAGCCATTCGCTGCTGGGCATTATCAACGACATTCTCGACTTCAGTAAAATCGAAAGCGGCAAACTGGAATACGACCCGGTTCAGTTCGATCCGCGCGTGGAATTCAACAGTACCGCCGACCTCTTCCGCGCCCGCTGCAGTGAAAAAAACATTTCATTTAATGTCGAACTGTCGCCCGATTTGCCTTGCGCCATTGAAAGCGACATTCTGCGCATCAAGCAGGTGCTGACCAATCTGTTATCCAACGCAGTCAAATTTACCGAACCCGGCAAGAACGTCTCGCTCAAAATCGACTATCAAAATGGCTACCTTCACGGCACCGTCGAAGATCAGGGCATCGGCATGTCGCCCGATGCCCAGCAGCGCATTTTCGAAGCCTTTTCGCAGGCGGAAACCGCCACCACCCGCAAATACGGTGGCACCGGGTTGGGGTTAGCCATCAGCTCCAAGCTGGTGGAAATGCTCGGCGGAAAACTGCAACTCAGCTCCCAGCTGGGACACGGCAGCCGCTTCTTTTTCCAAATTCCCGTCAAAGTGGTGCCGCAGCGGGCGGAAGCCGAGACGCCCGCCCCCATCGAGGAAATCCCGTTAAAAGGCCACCTTCTGCTGGTGGAAGACAACCCGACCAACCAGATGCTGATGTCCGCCATTCTCAAGAAACTCGGACTCACCTTCGATATCGCCGAAGACGGCCTGCAAGCGGTGGAAGCCGTCACCAATACCGATTACGATCTGGTGCTGATGGACGAAAACATGCCCAATATGAACGGCATTGAAGCCACCAAAACCATACGCCAACAGCCAGGCCTGGGCAAAAACCTGCCGATTATCGCCCTCACTGCCAACGCCATGACCGGCGACCGCGATCGCTTTATCGATGCCGGCATGGACGAATACCTCGCCAAACCGGTCAACCTCAAAGAACTCAAACGTATTCTGCATCAGTTTCTGGGCGACTGACCCCACAGTCAAACTCAACCCCTCAAGCCGACTCACCGAGACTGCATTGAGAAATTCGATTAAGCGCCTATAATAGACAGTCCTGTTAACACTGAATGGAAGCGCCATGACTGCCACCCTCACCACCGATTTACAGCAAAAAGCGCAACAACTGCTCGACTGTCTCGACCAGCAGATTATCGGCCAAACGCACCTGACCCAACGCATGCTCATCGCCCTGCTGGCCGACGGCCATCTGCTGGTGGAAGGTCCGCCAGGCCTGGCAAAAACCAAGGCCATCAAAACCCTGGCCAGCCTCATCGAAGGTGATTACCACCGCGTTCAGTTCACCCCCGATTTGTTGCCATCTGACATCACTGGCACCGAAATCTACCGTCAGGAAACCGGTGACTTTGTCCTGCAAAAAGGGCCGATTTTTCACAACCTGATTCTCGCCGACGAAATCAACCGCGCCCCCGCCAAAGTGCAATCGGCACTTTTGGAAGCCATGGCGGAAGAGCAGGTCACGGTCGGCAAACACAGCTTGCCCCTGGAACGGTTATTTATGGTCATGGCGACACAAAACCCCATCGAGCAGGAAGGCACCTATCCGTTGCCGGAAGCCCAGCTTGACCGGTTTATGATGCACGTCAAAATCGACTACCCCAATTCGGCGGCGGAAAAATTGATTCTCGATCTGGTGGAACGCGAAGCGCGTGATGATATGACCACCACTCCGGAAATGATGTCGCAAGACGAACTGTTCAGCGCGCGCGATGAAATTCTCAAGCTCTATTTGTCCGAAGAAACCAAGACCTACATTGTCGAACTGGTCATGGCGACCCGTCAGGCGGAAAAATACGATGCCGAACTGGCGCGTTTCATTGAATACGGCGTCAGCCCCCGTGCCACTGTGGCGCTGTCACGCACCGCCCGCGCCCTGGCCTGGCTAAAAGGGCAAGATTACGTCACCCCGGAAGAAGTGCAGTCCGTGGTGCACGATGTGTTCCGCCACCGCCTGCTGATCAGCTTCGAAGCCGAAGCCAAAGGCCACACCAGCGACACCTTAGTGGATGAGCTGGTGAAACGGGTACCGGTCATTTAAGCCTGTAAAAAGGACAAACAAGGACGAGCAAGGACACGCCATGACGCACGCCGCCAGCCCCTATTCACAACTGGACGACCTCATCGCCTTGCGGTTTCACGTGAAACCCCGCCGACTGGTGCCACAACAAAAACTCATTTCCGAAAAAGGCGGTTACCATCAAGCGGTGCGCAAAGGACGCGGCATGGATTTCAGCGAAGTGCGCGAATACACCGCTGGAGACGATGTGCGCCACATTGACTGGAAAGTCAGTGCCCGCACCCAAAAAACCCACACCAAGGTGTTTACCGAAGAACTGGAAAAACCCGTGGTGTGTGTGCTGGAGCAATCACCGGCACTGTTTTTCGGCTCACGCACCCGTTTTAAAAGCGACCTGGCATTGCAACTGGCGACCTTGCTGGGCTGGGTGACTTTTCAGCAGGGCGACCGTTTTGGCGGGCTGGTGTTTAACCATCTCGGTCATCAATGGGTGGAACCGCGTCACCAGCAAGCGTCGATTATGCAGTTTGTGCATCAGGGATTGGCCTTGCAACAACAGCTCAAATCACCCAAAACAGGGTCAACCCAATTCACAGCCGACGCCACAGCGCCATCACTGTGGCTGCCCATGTTAAACCGGTTGCAGCAACATTTAAAACCCGGCACCCGCGTGTTTCTGATCGGCGATTTTATCGACTGCGGTGACGCCTTGGTGGCCAAATGCGCCCAACTCAAACGGCATGCCGACCTATCGCTGATCCATGTGTACGACCCGCTGGAAGCGCAACTGCCTGCGTTAGGGTCGCTTCGCCTAAGCGACGGCGAGCAGGAAATGGCGCTTAACAGCCTGGATGAAGCCTTCCGCCAACGCTATGCCGACCATTATGACCAGGCCTGGCAAACACTGCACCAACAACTGGCACCCTGGCATCTACCGCTGGTCGCCATTTCCACGGACGAAGACCCGCTTCAGGCCATGGTCGCACAGGGTATACTGCGCTAAAGGAATTTAAGGAAGCTGCGAAATGGAACCCAAAATCGAGTCATTACTGACACAGCTAAACGACATTGCCCTTCCCGAGCCGGTTGGCTGGTGGCCTTTGTCACAAACGCTGATTGGATTATTCGTCGGTATCGGCGGTCTGATCATCGGCCTAAGCTGGTATTTTTACACCCAAAAGCGCAATAATCGTTACCGCAACGAAGCCCTAGCCCTGTTCGAACAGGCGTTGCACCCAGCGCAATCGCCGCAGCAACGCTTGCATTTGGCCAATAAGCTGCTCAAACAGGTCGCCATCACCAACTACGGTCGCCGTGACGTGGCCAAGCTGAATGGCCAGGCCTGGGTGAACTTCTTACACAGAACCGCACTCTACATCGACCAACCGGAAAATCTCCAGGCCTGCCTCGAAGCCGCCTATCGACCCAATCCAGACCTGTCCGACCATGACATTCAAGCCACGCTAGACTATGCCCGACACTGGATCAAAGGACACCACAAATGAACTGGACAGTTTGGACAGACGCCACCACTTGGGTCAACATCGGCGCACACTTTGACTTTCTCACCCCTTGGATGCTGGCGCTGCTGCCGCTGCCTTGGGTGGTGCGCGCCTTGTGGAAAACCGCCGCGCAACGCCAGACCCCTTTGCTTGCACCGCACTTAATGCACCGCTTGCAAAACGCGCCTCAAAACAGCGTGTTTCAACCCAGTCGCGCACACCCGTTGCCCTGGCTGGCCTGGCTGATCTGGAGCCTGTTGATTTTAGCCGCCATGCGCCCAGTGTGGTTTCTGAACACCACCCCGTTTCAAGCCAGCGGCAAAGACATTATGTTAGCGGTGGACTTGTCCGGCAGTATGGAAAAGGACGACATGGTGCTCAGCGGCCAGCGAGTCGATCGCCTCACAGCGGTGAAGGTTGTGGTTCAGGACTTTATCCGCAACCGCCAAGGCGATCGCATGGGGCTGGTGGTCTTCGGCTCCCAAGCGTTTCTGCAAAGCCCCCTCACCTACGATCTTAACACAGTGGACACCTTATTGAATGAAACCGCCATTGGGATGGCGGGCAACAACACCGCCATCGGCGATGCCATCGGCCTCACGCTCAAACACCTGCACAAAGCCAAACAGGAAAACGCCGTGCTGGTACTGCTGACCGACGGCTCCAACACCGCCGGAGCGGTCAAACCGTTGGATGCCGCCCAACAGGCCGCCAAAATGGGGTTGAAAATCTACACCATCGGCATCGGTCAAAACGATCTCGGTACCCTCGACGAGCTCATTTTCGGTCGCGGGCAAAACATGGACACCCACACTTTGCAGGAAGTGGCCGCCATGACCGGCGGGGAATTTTTCCTCGCCACCGACACCGAAAAACTCAATCAAATTTACGCGCTTATCAATCAGTTGGAGTCCAGCGAGCATGACATCAACAGTTACCGACTGCGCGAAGAACTGTTTTTCTGGCCGCTGGGCGCCGCCTTGTTACTCAGCCTCTGGCTGGTCGCCCTGCGATTGTATCCGCAACTCAATCCGTTGCGTCGGCTGGCGGGAGGACGTCGCTGATGGAAACCACTCAACTGCACTTCCTGCGCCCCGAATGGCTGCTGACGCTGTTACCGGCCGCTTGGCTGATTTGGCGACTGTGGCATCTCAGCGGCCGTCAGGGCGGCTGGAACCAATGGATTTCCGAGCCGTTTAAGCCCATATTACTGGGGCGTGAGTCGGAACAAAATCGCCTACCTTGGCCGGTGCTGGGGCTGGCGGTGTTATGGTTTCTGGCCATTATCGCCGTCTCCGGCCCCAGCTGGCAAAAGGTCGAGGTGCCAGCGGAAAAAAGCCGACAAGGTACGGTGATTTTATTCGATTTGTCGCTGTCAATGCTGTCGGACGATCTCAAGCCCAATCGCCTCACGCGCGCACGTTATCAAGTGATCAACCTGCTCAAAGCTCACCCGGAACTGAGCATCGGCATGGTGGTCTATGCTGGCAGTGCGCACACGCTGGCCCCCATTTCCGAAGACAACCAGACCCTGCTGGCACTCACCCCCACGCTGAATCCGCTGATTATGCCCAGCTTCGGAGCCAATGCCGTGGCCGGGTTTGAACAGGCGCTTGCCTTGTTCGACGGTGCCAGAGTGACCCAAAAACACCTGCTATGGATCACCGACGACGTCGAACGCCACGAACTCAATCCGCTAACGCAACTCGTTAAACAACATGGGTTGCAACTGAGTCTATTGGTGGTCGGCACCGCCAACGGCGGCCCGATTCAGGTGCCGGATTACGGTCTGATTAAGGATGGTGACGGCAAGGTGGTCATGGCCAAAGTGCCGATGCAGCGCTTTCAACGCCTGGCGCAACAAACGGATGCCCGCATGGCAAACTTGGGTATGCAGGCGGTGGACATGGAAGCGCTGCTGCCGAGCGCACTGATGGGGCAAGCCACCGACCCAGCGGAAGCCGAAACGCAACCCGAACCGGATAAAACCCTCAGCGGCTGGCTGGATGCCGGTGTGTATCTGCTCTGGTTACTGCCGTTGGCGGCACTGGCGTTCCGTCGCGGCTGGGCGTTTTCATGGCTGGGGGTTGGCGTTATTGGCGGCCTCTTGTCCAGCGGTTTGGTGCCATCGGGTCAGGCCTGGGCAGAAACCGCCTCCGGGGTGAAAACCGATGACAACACCAGCGTAACGCTGCTGGATGTCTTTAAATCACCCGACCAACAAGGCTATGAAAAATGGCTCAAACAGGACTACCGCACCGCACTGGATCGCTTTGAAGATCCAATGTGGCGCGGTGCCAGCCTGTACCGTCAAGGCAAATACGCCGAAGCGGCGCAGCAATTCCGTCTCAAGGATACCGCCGAGGCGCGTTATAACGAAGGCAATGCGCTGGCGAAAAGCGGTGATCTAGAAGGCGCCAAAACGCAATACGAAGCCGCCTTGGCGGAAAAACCCGACTTTCAAGACGCCCACGAAAATTTGGCACTGATTGAAGACCTGCTCCAACAACAGAAAAACGCCGAATCGCAACAAGGCGATTCGGATGGCGACAACCCAGCCGAATCCAAACAACCGAATCAAGACGATGCGGCTGAAAAACCGCCCTCCGAATCAGACAAAAATCAAAGCGAAAATGGCTCCGAAGGGGAAGCGGACGGCCAGGAAGCCAATTCCAGCGAATCGAATGGACAAAATGGCGAAAGCGGGGATGGCAAAAGCCAAGGCGGCTCACAACCGTCCTCGGCCGAACAAGGAAACGCCCAATCCAACAACGACCTAGACGCACCCTATGAACCGAACCCTTCCGATTTGCCGGAAGCAACCCCCGACCTTGGAAAAAACGGTCAAGCGGCAGAGCCGGAGGCCAACAACGCCGATGCGGCTGAAAATCATCAGGGCCGCGAAACCGAGCAATCGCCAGAGGATGCCAGTGCTCAGGGCGGTCAAGGGCTATCGGAAGCCGAAGCAAACGGTCAGGGAAAATCGCTGAGCGCGCAACAAAACGAAGAAGAACAGGCGCGCCAGAACTGGCTCAAACAGATTCCAGACGAACCAGAAATTTTCTTAAAACGGAAATTTGAATACCAATACCGCCGCCAAGACAGCCGCGACGAAAGACCCGAAACGGACAAAAACTGGTAACGCAAAACGAACAACCAGACAAGCTACATGCGGTGCCGCGCCCACCGAACAACGGCGCAACTCATGACAGATTTCCTCAAAGGTAGGGCTATGACAATTCGACACACTGCTTTTCAAAGACGCTTATTGAAAAAAATCATTCTGCTGATGCTCGCGCTGATCCTGATTCTGCTGCTCAGCGGCCAAAGTCAGGCGCGCAGTGTCACGGTGCAACTCGATCATGCGTCCATTGAAATGGGCGACATTATCAACCTCATCGTGCAAACCGACTTTCAAACCTTTGATTCCCCGGATTTCGACAGCCTGAACGATCAATTTGAAGTGCTCGGACAGCAACGCAGCAGCCAGATTCAGATCGTCAACGGCGACTATCAAGCCTTTTCCAGATGGGATCTGCGCCTCACCCCAAGACACCCCGGCGATCTGGTCATCCCCCCGTTTAACGTGGATGGTGCCATCAGCGACCCAATGGTGCTGCACGTCGCCGAAGCGCCAAAAGACAAACAACAGCCGCGTGGCAGCAGTTTTCTGGAATCCAGTGTCAATATCACCGCCCCTTATGTGCAACAGGAAGTGCTGTTCACCTTACGTTTTTACCATCTTGGGCAATTTTTAAACGGTAATATCCGCCCACCGAGTTTTAACGACGCCATCATCCACCGGCTGCGGAATCAGTTCAATTATCAAAAACGCATTGGCGGCAAACGCTATGAAGTGTACGAGTGGACCTGGGCCTTTTTTCCACAGAAAAGCGGCACTATGGTGATTCCACCGCAACAGTTCGATGGACGCATTCAATACCGTGGCTTGCTCAAACGGGTGGAAGATGAAACCCTGCCCATTGAACTCACGGTAAAACCACAGCCCGACAGTTACCCTCGCCAAGCGGCTTGGCTACCGGCACAGGCGATGACACTGACCGAAGACTGGCAAGCGCCCAATCCCATTCGGGTGGGCGACTCCATTACCCGCACTTTTCGGTTGCAAGCCACGGGGTTGCTGGCCTCACAACTGCCGGAATTTCAATTCAAAGCCGAATCCGGCTTTCACCTCTACCCAGATCAACCGGACAACGAAAACCAGGTATCCGAGCAAGGTGTCACCAGCCAACAGTTGCAAAAAGTGGCGATTGTCCCCACGCAAGCCGGGGACATTGTTTTACCGGAACTCACCCTCAACTGGTGGAATACGGTTGAAAACCGTTTGGAAACCCTGACGTTACCGGCCAAAACCCTCAGCGTCCTTCCCGCAGTGAACGCGAGTGACAGCAACACGTCAAACCCGCTTTCCACCGAGCAAGCGCCTGCCAATCCAGCCGCTGTTTCACATGAAACAACACACCAAGCATCCAATTTTGCAACCACATCGGTTTCGATCTGGACACTGGCATTACTGCTGCTCTGGCTCACCACGCTCGGATTCGCACTCAAATGGCGAAACGCCTGGCACCAAGCCATCAACACAGCCAAGGTTTCAGCCTCCAAGAACGAAGAAGACTCAAAAACCGACTCACCCGCCAGCCCATCGAATCTGCTGAAAGCCTGCCAAGCCCCCCTGGATGCCAGAGAACTCTATCGCGCTGTCTTGCATTGGCAAACACAATGGCAAGCACAAAAGGACTCCGCTTCAGATTCGTCACACTTTCCGCCAGGCCTGGCGGAAAACATCGAACAACTCAAACGCCACCTTTATCATCAAGCGCCATTAGACGCTATCGTGATGAGCGCCATCTGTGACGACATCCAACAGCTGACCGCCAAGGCATCGACGACGAAAAAGGTGGCCGTCAGCTCAGGCAAAACCCTGGAGCCGCTGTATCCAAATGAGCCTTGAAAAAATAGCCGGGGTGGCCGCAAGTTGTAGCGGGTTGCAACGCGTTTAAGCGATTAAAGCGGTCGAGGCTTCTAAACCGCTTAACCTGATGATTACGATGGGTTACAAAAGTGACGAGGGTTATCCGAGAACAACCCTATGACAACCCTATGACAAACTCATAACAACCCTAAAACAATTCATGACATCCCTATGAATCGGAATCGGAATCGGACGCTTGGGTGTTATCGAAGTGGCCGTTAGCGATTTTCTGCACCGCCGGATAATCGGTTTTGCCCGTGCCCAGCACCGGCATTTCCTCCACCAGCATCACGGTTTTCGGCACCATGATTTCCGAGACCTGTGCGGCTTTTGCGGCTTCTTTTACCGTGTGACGGCTAAGGGATTCATCGTTGGTGACCAGAATCAGCTGCTCGCCCTTACGGGCATCGGCCACCGCCACCACCACATGATGACCTTCCGGGCTGGCTTTATTAATGTAGCTTTCCACGGCCGCCAGCGAAATCATTTCCCCGCCGATTTTGGCAAAGCGTTTGGCGCGGCCTTTAATGGCGACAAAACCGTTTTCATCCAGCGTCACCACATCGCCGGTATCGTGCCAGCCGTCTTCCGGTGGCTGCAAGATTCCGGGTTGATCGGGCATCAGATAGCCCAGCATCACATTCGGCCCTTTCACCATCAGGCTGCCGCCTTCCTGAATTCCCTCAATCGGGCGCAGCCGACTTTGCACCCCTGGCACCAATTGCCCCACGGTGCCGTGTTTGAAACTCAGCGGAATATTCACCGCCAGCACGGGCGACGTCTCGGTCACGCCGTAACCTTCCAGAATCGGTGTCAGGAACTTGTCGGCGTACAAACGACGGGTTTCCGGACGCAGTTTTTCCGCCCCGGCCACCATATAGCGCACACTGTAAAAATCATAAGGATCGGCTTTTTTGGCGTAACCGCTGAAAAACGTATCGGAACCAAACAGAATTTTCACATTCAGGTTGTAAACGTATTCGGGAATAATGCCGTAGTGCAGCGGCGACGGATACAAAAACACCTTGCCCCCTTTAATAATCGGCCACAACATCCCCGCCGTCAAACCGAAACTGTGGAAAGTCGGCAAGGCATTGAACAACTGCTCACCGGGCAGCAGGGTCAACATCGCCGAAATCTGTTCAACATTACTGTAAAGATTATCATGCGACAGCACCACCCCTTTCGGCGCGCCTTCCGAGCCGGAAGTAAACAGCACCACCGCTTCCTGCTGCGGTGTCAGAGCATAACCCGGCAAAGTCTTAGCGGAGGACAATAAACCACCGACTTTATCAAACGCCCCAACGGTTTCGCGCACATCTTCCAGATACAAAAAACGCACCTGTTCCGATAGCGCCTCCACCGTGGCCTGCAAATCAAACACCTCGACAAACTTACGCGAGGTAATAATGGTCTTCAACTCCGCCGTGTCGCAGGCGGATTTCATCGGCCCCAGCCCGGCAGTGAAGTTGAGCATGGCGGGTATGTAACCGTAGGCCTGCAACGCAAAAAAGGCGGTGGGCATACCGCTGACATTGGGCAATAACAGTCCGACACGGGTTTCGTCACGCAAGATTCCTTGCAGCTTTCGACCCAAAATCCGCGCCGCCAGCAGCAGCTTTTTACGAGACAAGCGCACTTCGTTAATGTCTTCCACGCAAATCTGTTTGGCATTAAACGCCTCGGCAGAATCCACTAAGGCTTTATACAACGATTTGGGCTGATAATTGCCGTAAAACTGACTGTCGCGCATCAGGGTGTACAGACGATTTTTAAAAAATTGATGCTTCTGACGGCCTTTTAGATGTTGCGGCAGGTCAACCGTCTCCGGCGGCAGCACTTTCAAAGTAATTTTGGGAAACCACTGGCGCTTGATATACGCCATTTTATGGCCGTCCAGATAGGAGAAAACCGACTTTTCCGCCCCTTTGATGTAGATCGGCAGAATTTTCGCTTTCGCTTTGTGCGCCACAAGACCCGTGCCCTCGTAGATTTTCATCAGGTTGCCGGTGGTGGTGATGCGCCCTTCGGGAAAAATCATGCAATGCTTGCCGTTTTTCAGCTCCTGAATCACCTTTTTTGTCGCATAAGGATTATGGAATTCCACTTTGAAATGATCGACAAAACTGAGCAAAAAGCGTTCATACCATTTGCGGGTATGGGTTTCGTCTATCATAAAAGCCGTATCGCCGGGTAAAAAAGCGCCGATCAGAACACCGTCCAATAAGGAGGTATGATTTGCCACAATCAACATCGGCTCACCGGATTTATCCAACTGACGGTAATGCTCCAGACCGGAGATTTCCACTCGGTATAACACCTTCAACACGAACTTTACAAACAAACTCATCATGATTTTATTATCCTTCTTGAATTCGAGCTTTTTAGATCACTTAATGGATCACTTGAACACCAGAACACCAGCGGGAAGGGCGCAACCAAGACCAGGCCTGGCGATTTCCCGCTATCGTCAACCAGACGCCAACGAAGCACTGCGCTGCCAATACCAAGCCGCCATCACCAGATTCAACAGCGCAACGGTATAAAAAATGGCGATCAGATCCCAACCCAGCGCGTAAAGCCCCATAATCAGCAGTGACGACAGCACCATCAACAACGCATTAGTAATGTTGTTCACCGCCACCATCCGCGAACGAAAACTTTGCGGGGTACGCACCTGCAACAAGGTATACAGCGGCACCGTAAACAAGCCACCCAATGCGGCCACCAGTCCCATCGACAGCAACACCATCATCCCGGCGGGTGTCTGGATAAAATCCATCACACCGATGGCATGATCACGATAATCGACCTGACCCATCGCCAAATTCGCCACCACCATCAACACCGACATCCCCATCAGCATGGCCACCAGCCAGCGCACGTTTTCAATGCGGCGCACCGGTTGCTGAAAGCGCCCTGCCAGCCAAGCTCCCAGCCCGATCCCAAGTGAAAAAACGGTCAGAAACAGCAACACCACCTTATCATCGCCGTGCAGCACATCCGCCACCAGCACCGGAATCTGGCTCAGATAGGTCGCGCCCAGAAACCAGAACCAGGAAATGGCCAATACCGCAAAAAAGGCCTGGGGGTAAGTGTGCCGCAACTGCATTTCATGATACGTATTACGCCAAAGATTCCACTTTACCGTCAAGGATGCATCGCCCGCCGAACCCTCCGGCACAAAACGGCTGGCCACATAACCCAGTAACGCCACGCATAGCACTGCAATCGCCAGATCGGTTTCACCGCCATCGCTTAACACCACCCAGCCACCGGCCAGTGTGCCGATTAAAATCGCCACAAAGGTGGAAGCGCTGAACCAACCGTTACCGTCCAACAGATGCTGATCGCTTAAATGCTCGGGCAAAATCGAATATTTAATCGGCCCGAAAAACGCCGACTGAACGCCCATTAAAAACAATACCGCAAACAACAGCTCAATGTGCTGCATCCACAAACCCCAAGCACCCAGCAGCATAATCAGTATTTCCGACAGCTTGATTTTGCGAATCAGCAGGCTTTTTTCATATTTATCCGCCAGCTGTCCGGCAAACGCCGAAAACAGAAAAAACGGCAGAATAAAAATGCCCGCCGCCAACGTAATCATCATACCGGCCTGTTCCGGCGTTTCCGCCAGTCGAAAGGTAATCAGCATCACCAGCGCATTTTTAAACAGATTGTCGTTAAAGGCACCTAAAAACTGCACCCAGAATAATGGAAAAAACCGTTTTGAAAAAAAGAATCCCTGCTTCACACCCTAGTCCTTTGCAGTTAACCCTACCGGAGTGCGAGCCGACTTCTTTCAGCAAAAGCGCCCTCATTACACCCCTCGAATCAACCATTTGACACAAGTTTAAAACAGAATGCAAACCCGCTTTTAACCCAACCCGAATATTTCACAAAATTATAAAGGGAACTCGATCCCCTTCCCATTCAATTCTCAGAATCTGTTCAGGATTTCTTCAGCTTCCACTCAATTTGTTGCACTCATCAACCAATACAATACGATTTTGTAATCATTTATTTAAAGCCCCTGTCTATTCCCGCGACTGCCAAAGCCTTGAATAGACACCACCGAACCTTGCCACACCAAGTGCAAAAACGTCCGGTGATAAAATAATTGGCGCCTGCGCACGAAAATGCGGCAAAATAACGCAGGTTAATCCCGTTTAAATGCCCTAAAATGGATGGCTTCAATCCATCCTGCAACCTTCAATTCATTCAAGGATACAACATGAAAAAAATCGCTTTATTTTCCTTTATTATCGCTATGACACTCAATGCCCAGGCTTGGGCGGCCAGCGTGGCCGATGCCGTCGAAGTTGAAAACCCTTATGTGCGCATGGTGCCGCCGGGTGCCGCCGCGACAGCGGCGTTTATGGTGTTGAAAAACACCAGTAACCAAGATCATGCTTTGGTCTCAGCCAAAGCCTACATCAACAAAGTCACCGAACTGCACACCCACATTCACGACAACGGCGTCATGCGAATGCGTCAGGTCAAGCAAATCGACCTACCGGCCGGAAAAGCGGTTTCACTTCAGCCAGGCGGTCTGCACATTATGCTGATCAATTTGACGGAACCCGTGAAAGAAGGTGAAGAGATTAAAATCGATCTAACCTTCGACGACGGCTCCACCAAAACCATTGAAGCGGTTGGTAAATCCTTAATGAAACCCATGATGCATGGCAAAGGTGGCATGCAACACGGCAAAATGCACGGTGGGAAAATGCTGACGAACAGTCAAGACACACACACCATGCGTCTGGTCATGCACGCCAATCCAGCCTTTCCAAACCTAACCGGTATCGCCGTTAAAAACGCCGACGAGCTCGGGCTCAGCGCCGACCAAGTGAAACAAATCAAAGCTTGGCCAAAAGCGCACAGTGCCGAAATGACACGTTTATTCAACGAGATTCAAGCACAAGAAAAGGCCTTAATTCAGGATGCCTTGGCCGGACAATCGAAAGCGGAACTCATGCCGAAATTTGAAAAAACCATCGCGTTGCGTCGTCAGGTCGCGGAAACCAAAATCGACTGCCGCGACAATCTAAAGAAAATTCTGACCAAAGAACAGTTCGATAAGTTAGCCTCCATCTATCCGATGATGTAAGCCGACTGTCTTCTTGAAAACCAAAAAAACCGCTTTTAAGCGGTTTTTTTGTCTCATTTGGAGGGCTTGGCTAAGCGGATCAGTAACGCCAGACGAACTGAGCGCTGACGATATTCACTGACGAATCGTAATAACCTTTTAACTGGGTATCCCCCAAGCTGGACTTGGAAGTGTAATCCACTTGCGAGCGGTCGGCGAATAAATGACTGTAAGCCAGGTCAATCTGTGCGTTTTGGGTGACGGCATACCCCAGACCGACCGAGACCCATTTGCGATCCGAATCCGGCGTTCTGGGTGAGCGACTTTCTTTATTCGGCACGGGCGATTGATCGTATGCCAGACCGGTACGCAGCTTAAAGCGATCCGTCGCCTGCCAAATGGCACCAACGGCATAGCGCCAGCTGTCTTTAAAATCTTGATGCGATTCCGAATCCGGTGAATAGTTATCGAATTTCACCACCAGTTGATCGTAGGCCGACCAGCCGGTCCAGGTGGTGCTGGCCAATAGTTGCACAGACGGATGCACTTGGTAATCGACCGCCAAACTCGCGCTGGCCGGAAGAGTCACATCCGCCGAGGCACCGGCATCGAACAACACCTGATTCATTGGTCCCAATGACGTTACAGGCACGGTGCTGTTGACGTTGTTGTATCGCACTTGCCCATCGACATTGTGATTCATTTCGGAACGGTAGGATAAGCCAATATTCACGGTCTCGACCGGTTGGTACATCAACCCAAGGTTGTACCCAAACGTCCAGTTGCTACCGGTGACCTTGGCATTGGCATCCGTGTCACCCAAGGCGGCCTGGTTGATTTTCTGCTCCAGAATCACGTCCACATATTGGGCATTGAACCCCAGCCCCAGCTGTAACTGATCGTTAACACTGTGCGCCCAGTTGGTGTTGATATTGTAGGTTTTCAGATCGGTTTCGGTCGCCACATAACGCCCCACCCAATCGGAATCATAGGAAATATGCTGGCCGAAAGGCACATTGAACCCAACCCCAAAGTGATCACGTCCGACCTGAGTTTTCCAGTACAAATTCGGCACATAACCGACCTTGGCACCGTCATCGCCGGAACCGGACAATAAACCCGCTTGACCCGGGCCGGTCACACCGGTGGTGCCTTCATTGGTGAACTTGGCCGTCGGCGAAATGATGTGCCCACCCACGATCACCTGTGACCCCAGAATCTTTGCCATACCAGCGACATTAAACCACATTACACTGGCGTCTTCCGTGGAGGCGGCCGCACCGGCATAGGATAACCCCTGGCTACTGGCGGACTGTTCAATCAGTGCAAAGCCAGAAGCCGATACACTCGTTGATACGGACACGATACTGACACCCGTTAAACAGGCGTACACGGCTGTTTTAAGTGGGTTTAAACGGGGATTTAAGCGCATAGATAACCTCGAAAAAAATGAGAAAATTATAGCAACCGGCGGACTAAGTTGGGTTCAATTAAATTTATGACGTAATAAAACTGAAACCCGACGCTTTGACCCGAAGATTGGTGATTATTGACACGACAGGATTTGTATCCATTTTTGACGCGGTATGCCAATCTGCTCGGCCGCTTTGAAGAAAGCCTCACATTTTGCCAGGCCTGGCGTTTGGTGGCGTGATAATATCCAAGCATAATCCAGTGACGGCCCGACCACTAAAGCCATGCTGTAATCCGGTGTCAGTTTGGCAATATTATAACTGCCGTAAAAAGGCCCGAAAAACGACACTTTTAAACGCCCAACCTTGTCGGAGCCGATAAAATAAGCTTTACCTTCCACCGATTCCGCTTGCTGGGTTTTTTCATTAAAGCCCGCATTGATCACACGAACCCCGCCATCTTCCCGCAGGCTGTAATTTGCCGTCACATCCACCAGATTGCGCTCAAACGAATGATCCAAACG
The DNA here is from genome assembly GCF_049975065.1 of Hydrogenovibrio sp. Lineage (GTDB taxonomy): Bacteria > Pseudomonadota > Gammaproteobacteria > Thiomicrospirales > Thiomicrospiraceae > Hydrogenovibrio. The sequence continues at coordinate 35,966 of NZ_JBNGDN010000004.1, read as the reverse complement.
CGCTACCTCGTGCCATTCGCCCAAATAACGCTGCAAATCAAACGGCTCAACCGGTGTCACCTTATCCGGCAAACCAGTGCAGCCGGTGACGATGACCATTAAAAACCCTAAACTCAGTAAGATTGAAGAACGTTTAAAAGCCCATAAACCTGTCTTTCTTATCATCACCATGACTCCATTGTATTCGCTTGCGTTTAAAAACAGACCTTTCGCCAATCAGCCAGGCCTGGGCATTTTTTAGAATCGGATGTTTCAGGGCTTGAAAGCCCGCTTATGCGGCTTTGATACCGGAATGACGCAACAAAGCCTCAATTTGCGGTTCCCTCCCTCGGAACGCTTTGAACAAGGTCATCGGATGCACCGAACCGCCGGCCGATAAAATGGTGTTGCGGAACTTCACGCCGATTTCCGGGTTCAACACCCCTTTTTCTTCAAACAGGCTGAAGGCATCGGACGACAAGACTTCCGCCCATTTATAACTGAAGTAACCGGCCGCATAACCGCCCGCGAAAATGTGACTGAAACTTTGCGGAAAACGGTGATATTCCGGCGGTTGAATCACCGCCACTTCATCACGCACCTGCTTGGCTAATTCCAAAATCGGCTGCGGCGCATTCGGTTGATAATCGGCGTGGGCAAGGAAATCAAACAAGGCGAATTCCAACTGGCGCACCATCATCATCGCCGACTGGAAACCACGGCTTTGCTGTAAGGCCTCAAACAAATCGGACGGCAAGGTCTCGCCGCTGTCGATATGCGCGGTGATTTCGTCAATGCCTTCCCGCTCCCAACAAAAGTTTTCCATAAACTGCGATGGCAGCTCCACCGCATCCCACGGCACACCGTTGATGCCGGAAACATCGAAATGCTCCATTTCCGTCAACATGTGATGCAGACCGTGGCCAAATTCGTGGAACAGCGTCGTGACTTCGTCGTGGGTCAAGCAGGCCGGTTTGTCGCCGACCGGCGGGGTGAAATTACACACCAGATAGGCCACCGGAGCCTGTAAATCGCCTTTCGGGTGGCGCCAACGGCTGATGGCTGAATCCATCCAGGCCCCGCCGCGCTTGTTTTCACGCGCGTACAAGTCCAGATAAAAGGCCGCGATGGGCTCGCCGGTGGCATTCAAAATCTCGAAATAACGCACATCGTCATGCCAGACCGGTACATTTTGTTTTTCCACCACCGTCACATCGAACAGGGTTTGAGTGATTTTGAACAAACCGGCCAGCACTTTGGTGACCGGAAAATACGGGCGCAATTTTTCCTGCGACAAGGACAAAGTAGCGTTTTTGAATTTTTCCGACGCATAGGTGACGTCCCAAGGCTGCAAATCGTCCAGCCCAAGCTCACGACGGGCGAAATCTGCCAGCGTGGCCAATTCCTGCTCCGCTTGCGGTTTGGATTTGGCCGCCAGGTCACGCAAAAAGCCGATCACCTGCTCGCTGGAATCGGCCATTTTGGTCGCCAGAGACAGCTCGGCATAATTATTGAAGCCCAACAACTGGGCTTTTTCGTGACGCAACTGGAGAATCTTACGGATATTGTCGGAATTATCGTATTGCGGGTCATCGGCCTGTTCGGAAGCGCGGGTGGCAAAGGCGCGATAGACTTCTTCGCGTAAATCGCGGTTGTCGGCATGGGTCATCACCGCCAGATACGATGGAAAATCCAAGGTCACCAACCAACCGGATTGTTCTTTTTGCTGCGCCAACTGTTGCAACAAGCCCAGCGCATTCTCGGGCAAACCGGCCAACTCGGCTTCGTCTTCCACCGATTTTGACCAGGCCTGGGTACTTTTCAAAACGTTATTGCCGAACTGGCTGCTCAGTTGCGACAGTTCCTGAGACAAGCGTTTATACTCCGCTTGTTGGTCTTTCGGCAAATCAATGCCGGACAAACGGAAATCGCGCAGCGCGTTTTCCACCACTTTTTTCTGCGCCAATGAATAGGATTCGAACGCTTCAGACTGGGCCAGTTGCTCGAATTTTTTGAACAATCCTTGGTTTTGCCCGACTTGGGTAGAGTAATCGGTGATTTTCTCCAGGCCTGCCGTGTAAGCCGCATGCCACTCATCGCTATTTTTCACCGCATCCAAATGCCCGACCGGCCCCCAGACACGTTCCAAACGATTGTCGAGCGCTTCCAACGGCTCGACAAAATTTTCCCAACTTGGCTCGGCTGAATCCTCAACCAAAGCCTCGATGGCTTGCCGGTTTTCGGCTAAAAGCCTGTCCACCGCCGGTTGAATGTGTTCCACGTGAAACGCTTGAAAGTCCGATAATTGATTGATTTTTAGTAAGGGATTTGTCATGAAAAGTGTCCAATGCTTCCAATATAAAAGTTTATGGATTATAACCAATCAACTCACCGAATGAAAAACCGCAATATCAAAATATACTCGGCAGCCTGTCGAAGCTAGCCCGAATATTTCACAAATTTGCACCGACCTTGCTTGCTCCTTGATTCCACAAGCCATATTTTCTCAGTCGGTCGTAATCGTGGATACGACACTTCTTCGAAAATTTCCTTGTGAAACCAATGCCCTGCGCAATCTCAGCACAAATTTGTGAAATATTCGGGCTAGGCGATCGAAACGAAAAACTCGAAACCCAAAGGGATGAGACGACACTTATTTGCGTAATGCAATCAGTACCCATAAACCTGAAAAAAACATCATCCCCCCAACCAGATAAAAGGGCCAGACGACGGACGCGGTGTAATAGGCTAATAAGCCCATCAAAAACGCACCGGCCGCGTATCCGAAATCGCGCCAGAAGCGATAAATGCCCAATAGACTGGCACGCCATTTCGGTTCACTGACATCCGCCACCGCCGCACCCAATGTCGGGTACAACATCGCCACTCCAAACCCCATCAAGGCCGCTAAAACCGACCAAGCCCAAACGCTGTCCACCCAGACAAACGCCAGACTGGTGATCGAACAAAGCCAAAAACCGCCCACAATTAAACCACGACGACCCCATTTATCCGACAAAGGACCGGTGATTAATTGCGACGCCCCCCAAACAATACCATAAACGGCAATGATGGCACTGGCGTCTACCAGCGATTGCGCCTGACTCATCAAGTACACCGGCATAAACACCCACACCAGCGCGTCGATGAATTTTTCCACCAATCCGGCCTGATTCAGTGCCATCAATTGGGGTTGTTTGAAGGTGGCGTACAGCATCATGCTTTTTAAACCAACGGTGTCACTCGACTCAACTTCGCCCTTCGCCGCCAAAGCATCACGGTGAAGCTGCTGGTGCAATTGCGACCAAGGGTGGGTATCCATCACTTTCCAAATGGCGAGCCATAACCCCAGCGTAATCACCGCTAATCCAAACCCCAGCAAGGCTTCGCGTGCGCCATAGTGTTCGGCTAATAAAGCGGTGATCCAACCGGCCAGACCGACGGCGGCGTAACCGGAAAACTCGTTGAAACCGTTCACCAATCCTTTCTGGCTGGACTTGGCTAAATCCAGTTTACTGTTCAGCGCCATCGACCAACAAAGCAAAGCCCTTGGTTCAAGCCCAAAAAGAACATCGCGGCGATAATCCACCACCAGGATTGCGCATAAAAAATCAACATCGGCACCGGAATGGCCAGCACCCAACCGATGACCAACAGGCGACGACGCCCGAAACGATCACTCAAATGCCCCGCCAGTAAATTCATGGCCGCCTTGACCAAACCAAAGACCACCACAAACAGCGCCAAACTCATAAACGCCTGAGCTTGAAGGCCGAATTCCGTTTCGGCCAGGCCTGGCAGAACGGTGCGAGTCATACCGATGGTGAGGCCGACAAGAAAAACCTGTATCAACTGTTGGGTGATTTGGTGTGCATTGACACGGATGCCATGTTCGATTTGAGCGGGGTAATTCATGGTAACACCTAATTATTCAACTAATTAGTTGAATAATACCCCGCCAGGATTCAAAATGCACTTAATTACGTGTTTCAATCGTGAAGCAAGCGTACTCTTTGTAGCTACCCAGTTAATCTTCCCAACGCACAAAACCTTAGCCTGCGGAACCGCTTATGGCGTATTGTGTTATGATTAAAAAATCCTATGGATCCGTCCGATTTGATATGACAGGCTATGACATCGCAACCGCTTAAACGTAATCTTTTTGAACAATTGGCACAGGTCAGTAAAGCCCTGGGTCAGGCCAACCGACTGATGATTTTAGACGTGCTCAGTCAAGGCGAATGCGATGTGGACACCTTGCATCAAAAACTCGGGCTGAGCGTCGCCAATGTTTCCAAACACTTACAAACGCTGAAACAGGCAGGCCTGGTGAAAAACCGTAAAGCGGGGTTACGAGTGATTTATGCCCTCAGCGATGCATCGGTTTTTCGCTTGATTGTCACCTTGCGCGACGTGGCGGAAACCCAGCTGGCCGCGATGCACACATTACTCCGGGAACACCTGCAACCCGACACCCCTTTCGAACCGATTTCATTAACCGCTCTCAACCAGATGCACAAAGCGCAACAGCCGTTCACATTACTGGATGTTCGTCCGCCGGATGAATTTCAGGCCGGGCATTTGCCCAACGCCATTAATGTCCCCATGGATCATCTAAACGACAAACTGTCCGAACTGGACAGTCATCAACCGGTGATTGTCTATTGTCGCGGACCTTACTGTATGTGGTCGCATGAGGCCGTCAAAACCTTACTCGATCAAGGTTTTCAGGCCAAACGCTTGTTGGAAGGTTATCCAGAATGGCAAGCCACTCGATCCTAGTCCTCTAAATCATTTGTTTTTCTTGTCATTTGTTTTTCTTGCCTTTTTTGTGCAGTCATGTAAAATTTACTGTTTTTTCCAAAACAGGTGCATTCAATGGCGACCTTGGCAACGACTGTAAAAACCCCGAAAACCGTTTCACATGAAACCCCACTGGTGGGTGTCATTATGGGTTCCAAATCCGATTGGCCGACCATGGAAAACGCCGTGGCCATGCTGACCCAGTTTGGGGTGCCGTTTGAGGTAAAAGTGGTGTCCGCGCATCGCACGCCGGATTTGATGTTTGAGTACGCTGAAACGGCCGAAGCTCGCGGCTTGCAGGTGATTATCGCCGGGGCAGGTGGCGCAGCACACTTACCGGGCATGGTGGCCGCTAAAACGCTGGTGCCGGTGCTGGGTGTGCCGGTGCAATCACGCGCATTAAGCGGCGAAGACTCGCTCTTGTCCATCGTACAAATGCCCGGCGGGATTCCGGTCGGCACCTTGGCCATCGGTGACGCCGGTGCCAAAAATGCCGGTATTCTGGCGGCACAAATCGTCGGAAAACACCGCCCCGAAATCCTTGAAGCCGTTCGCGACTTTCGCGAAGCGCAAACGCGCTTTGTGCTCGAAAATTCCGATCCACGGTTCGACTGAAACCAACCAACTTCCCGCTTCCCGCCTTTTCACGTAAAATGATCCCAGCCGAACCCAGTGGCACGGCGGGACACCATTTCATTACAGTTCGCAAGGAATCATAAATGACACCAATCACACACAAAATTGGCGTTTTGGGCGCGGGTCAACTCGGACGGATGCTGGCGATTGCCGGTTATCCACTCGGGCAGAAATTTGCTTTTTTAGGCGCATCACAGGACGAGCCATCGGCATTACTGGGCAAACTGTATACGGATGAAATGGCGTCGCTCAATGAGCTGGTCGCCTTTTCCGACGTCATGACCTATGAAAGCGAGAACACGTCTGTGGAAATGGTGCGCGAAATCGCACGCTCCACGCCGGTGTATCCGGGCGAAAAATCGCTGTATCACGCCCAGCATCGCGGCCGCGAAAAAGCCTTGTTTGACGACTTGAGCATTCCCTGTGCGCCTTACCGACTGGTGGATTCACTGGAAAATTTAAAACTGGCGGTGGCGGAAATCGGCCTACCGGCGGTGCTGAAAACCACCACCGAAGGCTATGACGGTAAAGGTCAGTTTGTCTTGAAGGAAGCCAGCCAAATCGACCAGGCCTGGCAGAAAATCGGTGGGCGCGAACTGATTTTGGAAGGCTTTATCGAATTCAGCCGCGAGCTGTCGATTGTGGCGGTGCGCAACGCGCATAATGAACACGTTTATTATCCGCTGGTGCAAAACGTCCATCACGACGGTATTTTGCGCTACACCATCGCCCCGGCACGGCAGATCTCCAAGGCCATTCAAACCCAAGCGGAAACCTATATGCAGGCCCTACTGGATGCGCTCGATCACGTCGGCGTACTCACCTTGGAGTTATTTGAAACCCGCGATGGATTGGTGGCTAATGAAATGGCACCGCGGGTGCACAATTCCGGTCACTGGACGATTGAAGGGGCTTTAACCAGTCAGTTTGAAAACCACATTCGCGCCATTACCGGCCTGCCGTTGGGTGACACCTCTCCCCGCCAACCCGTAGCGGCAATGATTAATATTATTGGTGAAACCGGTCCGGTACAAGAGGTGTTGAAAATGCCCAATGCGTTTTTGCACCTGTACGATAAAGCCGAAAGAGCCGGACGCAAATTGGGGCATATCAATCTGGTGGCCGACTCTGAAGACGCCCTGTATGAGCAGTTTAAACAATTACAGGCGTTTTTACCGAACACCGATCAGCCGTAACGCATCAGCTGGCTCATGGTCAGCGCCAAATCGGATGGAATCACCCCGGCCTGACTGCGCTGATGCGCCAAGGCATCGCCACTGTGTGCATGCAGCGACACCCCTAAACAGGCAGCCTCAAATAAGCTCATGCCTTGCGCCAGAAAACGGCTGATGGCACCGGTGAGCACATCCCCCATGCCGCCCACCGCCATACCGGCATTGCCCGCGGTACACAACTCCATGCGTTCACCATCGAACACCAGCGTGCCATTACCTTTTAACACCACCACCCCACCGTAACGCTGTTGCAAGTCACTAATGGCTTTGAAACGATCCTGTTGCACCGCTTCAGGGGTGCTGTTTAACAGCCGCGCGGCTTCACCCGGGTGCGGTGTTAACACCCAGTCCTGGCGTTTCTGCGGCTGTGTTGCCAATAGATTCAACGCATCCGCATCCACCACTTTCGGCTGTTCGTGGGTCAAGATCGTTTGCATTAATGATTGCGCCCAATCATCCTGCCCCAAGCCGGGACCGATGCCAATCGCTTTGGCCTGCTCAAGCAGAGTTGAAAGCGCTTCGTCTGAATACGTCATCAATTCGGGTTGCGCCTGCGTCAAGGCCACCAAATGCTCCGGTTGCGTGACGATTTTGACCAGGCCTGCTCCGCTGGTCAAGGCCGCCAGCCCCGCCAGCTGAATCGCCCCCATCATATGGTGGTTACCGCCCAGTAACAACACCGTACCCTGACGCCCTTTGTGACTGGACGCCGTCACAGCGGGACGCTGCGCCAGCCAGTGTTTCAAGGTATGATTCTGCGCCACCGGCATGAACGGCTCATAGGTTTCTCGGCTCAAAAACAAAGGACTGTAGTGAATCTTTCCGGCGGTTTCTGGTCCCAGATGGGTATAAAGGCCGGGCTTTTGGGTAATGAAGCTGCAGGTGCGTTCGGCACGGATCGCCTGACCGAGAATGGCACCGGTATCGGCTTGCAATCCGCTGGGCACATCCAATGCGAGAACCGGTTTGGCGGCCGCATTGACCTGTTGAAACACCTCGGCCAGTGCGCCGGAAACCGGCTGATTCAAACCTATGCCAAACACCGCATCCACCACCAAATCCGCCTGCGATAAAGACGCTGCCTGAAAATCGTTCAGCCCCGCACCTAATGCCTTCAACTCTTCTAAAACGGTACGAGCATCGCCGTGAATTCGGGCTTCGTCTCCTAGACACACCGCCGTCACCTGTCGCCCTTCCAACAGGGCGTATTGCGCCAACATCCAGCCGTCTCCGCCGTTCTGACCCGTCCCGCCCAATACCAAAATATTTTCAGCCTCGGGATAGTGATTTTTCAAGGTTTGATAGGCGAAATAAGCGGCACGCTTCATCAGCAGCAGGCCTGGTATTTTCTGGGTTTCGATGGCAAAGCGATCAATGGCCTGAGCTTGCTGTGCGCTGTAAAAATCCAATTGAGACATCGGCCTCTCCTAAGGCTAACGAACGCTGTTCGTATTACAAAAAGAGCACCAATAACAAGGCACCCAATGCAAAACGATACCAAGCAAAAGGCGCCATGCCAATGGTGTTAATCCATTTTAAAAACAGCGCTATGACAATATAAGCGGTGACAGCGGAAATAATCACCCCCGCAATCATTGCCGTCCAGTCCACCGGCAAGTCACTTTTGAGCAGATCCCGCAGTTTCAGCAGCCCCGCACCCAGAATAATCGGAATCGACAGCAGAAAGGAAAAACGCGCCGCCGCTTCACGGGTCAAACCCAACATCAGCGCCGCCGTCATGGTAATGCCGGAACGCGACGTGCCCGGAATCAGTGCCAGCGCCTGCGCCAAGCCGATAATGACGATGTCTTTAAAGCGCAAACTGTGTTCGTCGCGAATACGCTGGCCTTTGACATCCGACCACCACAGCAAGGCCCCGAAACCGATGGTGGTGGCGGCAATAATCAACGGATCGCGCAAACTGTTTTCCAAGCCGTTATTGATGACCAGCCCGAACGCTACCGCTGGGATCGTCGCCAAAATCACCCACCAGGCCAGACGACTGTTGCTGGTCGGCTGGCGAGTCACTAACGACTGGCTCCAATCTCGGGTCATGTACCAGACATCCTGACGAAAATACCACAACACCGCCGTTAAGGTGCCGATATGCACCGCCACATCAAACGCCAATCCCTGATCCGGCCAGCCAAATAGCTGCGGCATCAGAATTAAATGCCCAGAGCTGGAAATCGGTAAAAACTCGGTCAGCCCCTGAATAATCGCCAGCCAAGCAATCTGAATCCAATCCATTGTTTCTTCCATGTCGTTTCCTTTCGGTTAGAAAATTGCCAAGTGTTTACAGCTGGTGGCGTAAATCGCGAAGCTTAAAGCCCATTAACGATAAATCGCACCCTTTGGTCAGTGCAATGACTTTAAAGCTTTCGCCCATTTCGTCCGGTAAGGTCAGGGTTTTGATTTGCTGCGCCACTTTCAGTGACTCGGTAATGTGACTTTCCGCATCGGCCGACATTTCCAGTAAACCACTGCTCATTAAAAAATGCGCCTGGGTGGTAAAACCGGCAATCTTAAACCCGGCATGAAACGCCGACTCCGCCACGGCGGTAAAATCCACGTGCGCGGTAATATCCTGCAAGCCTGGGTAAAAGAAGGGATCACTGTGGGCGCGATGCTGATAGTGACAGCGCAAGGTGCCCATGCGACGCGCCGGTTGATAATACTCTCGCCGAGTGTAACCGTAGTCCACCAGCAACACGGCACCGGCTGTGAGGCAGTCGGAAAGCGATTTCAGCCAAGGCTGAATGTTTAAATTGATTTCCGTCTCATAGCCTTGGGGACTAGGCTCGCCGATTTGCTTGAGAATGGCATTGCTGGCTTTTTGCAGTTGACGATCGGTAATCGGTTGATATTGCCATTCAAACCGCTGTCGGCTTTCGTTGTAATCGACATAGCCCAACAAGCTTTGATCTCGCTCAAAACGCAATTTTTCCACCGGCATGGCGTCCAGCACCTCATTGGCCAACACCACCGCTTGCAAGGGTTTATCGGGTAAACGATCCAGCCAAACCACTTTTTCAAACACACCCGCAGGCAAGCTTTGCAGCGTTTCAGTCTGTCGCTGGCGCAAATCCGCACTGAGTTCGATAATGTAATACTGATCAACCGGCTGCTGCAAGGCGTGCAATTCCAGCAAAATATCTCTGGCCATGGTGCCTTTTCCAGCCCCAAACTCGATGAGATTCGGCGTTTCCAAGCGCTTCAGTATCTGCTCGGCCTGACGCGCCAGACAACGTGAAAAAATCGGCGAAATCTCCGGCGCCGTTATAAAATCCCCTTGCGCCCCAATTTTCGGCAGACCACTGGCGTAATAACCGAATTGCGGCATATAAAGCGCTAGCTCCATATAATGCGCAAAACTCAAGGCGCCATAGCGTTTTAATGACTGGCGAATTTTTTCGGTTAATTGCTGACTGCGGGTTTGAAGCTCTGACGGTGGTTCGGGCAGTGTTCGATTGGGTTTCATACCGGAGGACTCGATTCCTGTGGTTTTCAGTGAATGGCGGTGATTAAACCGCTGTATTATAGCGTAGACCTGAAAAACGGGGGGATGATTCTCATCGAAATCCCCTTCTGTCAAATGATTTGGCGTTTATTTTGCTTGGCATTAGGACACCTCTAACATTAAAAAGGTTGAATGGCATTATGAAGATCGGCATTAAAAAAGTGCATGAAAACGAATGGTTGGTTCACATTGGTTATGCCACCATTCGCATGGATCGGTTTTCGGTGGAATTATTGAATATTGCGCTGGAACATCTCATCGCACTGGAACACGGTCAAGTCCATTCGACCCTGCAAAGTTACATTAAACTGGGCAGCCGCATCAAAGAATTAGACGAATCGAGCATACAAAAGTTAATGCACGAAGTCGATAATCAGGATTTATTAAAATTGATGCTGGTGGTGCAGGACGAAGCCTTGAACGACATCATTTTACGCAATGTGGGCGGCATTCTCGCCAAACAACTGAAAACCGATCTTGCCAACCCAACCATGCCGGACAATACCAGTGCGAAAATAGCCATTCAGCGCATTGTTGAAAAAATGTTTGATTTGGAATCGCAAGGCAAAATTGAATTTTTCAACCAGAACACTCAATATATTTAAAACCAAGTTAGAACCAAAGTCAGGACAGGCCAATGGACATTACTGCAAAACGCGATCAAGACGGTCGCTACATTTTAGAGATGGGGCCGGTGTTTTTTGAACTGCCCATCTCGTCACTGGAAATGTTGCATAAACTGCTGGAGGAACGCTTGAGCAACCAGTCCGACGAAGATCTGGCCACCTTGCACAAAAAAATCAAAGCCTATCGTGCTCTGGCCAGCAAGCTGGTGGCCATGGATGACCGTGTTCTACAAAAACTGGTCACCAAATTATCGGCGGAACAACTGGTCACCTTGGTTCGACTGGCTGAAGGCAAACGATTATTTAACAAGGTCATTCGCAATCTTTCCCGTCAAAATGGTCAGCAATTTCAACAGGATTATCACGATCTCAATAAAATCACCCTGCACCAGGCCACACTTTACATGGAACAGGCGGTGCCCATGATTCGCCAAGCTGCCAATGAACAAAAAGCCTTAATGAAGTGAACGATGCGTCAGAAGCAGGCTTTTAAACACCTCAGGATCTTTGATTTGTGTCATTTCACCTTCTCGCGGCAAATGCTGGTCTTTCAAACGGGACAGCAAGAAACGCAACGCGCCCATTCGCAACGCCGCCGGCCAGGTGTGCTGTTCCAGTTCGGTCATCGGGCGCACTTGCTGATAGGCCGTCAACACCGCCGCAGTTTTCGCCTCGCATAGGGTTGAATCCGGCCGTCGGCACCAATCGTTCACCATTACGGCCAAATCGTACAGCATGGCGGCATTACAGGCATAATACAGGTCGATAATGCCAGACAATTCATCCCCATTGAACAGCGCATTGTCACAGAAAAGATCGGCGTGGATCACGCTTTTCGGCAAGTGGGTCCAATCTTGCTGCGCCTGATAAGCGATTTCGGAGTCAATCAAATCGACTTCATCCTGCGGTAAATGGGAACGAATCAATTCGAACGTCGATTGCATCCAATCCAAGCCGCGGTCGTTGGCGCGGAAAGCGTCATAATCCTGCCCGGCCAAATGGAACTTAGCCAGATTCGTCGCCATCACTTCGCATTGATTCAAGGTCGGGTGTTCCACGCCGGAACCGGTCAAACGCTCCACCAGCGCCGCTGGCTTGCCTTTCAGCTCTTTCAGATAAGAACCGTCGCGCGTCGGTTTGGGGTGCGCGGTGGGAATGGCGTGCTCCGCCATAAACGCCATAATGTCGAGAAAATACGGCAACTCGTCAAAACCGTGGTGTTCGAAAAGGGTGAGGACAAAACGCCCTTTCGTGGTATCGACAAAATAATTGGTGTTTTCAATGCCGGCACTGATGCCCTCAAACGCCACCAGCGTGCCTTGATCGAAATCCGTCAAAAACGCTTCTAACTCCGCTTGACTCACCACCGTATAAACAGACATCCCAAACCATCCCCATAAAAGGTTAAAATTATCGTCGATTCCAAACGGCGACATTCTAGCATAAACCCTCTAAAAGAGACCTTTTCATGACGCAAATCCTACCCAAATTCAACCCCGACAGCCCGTTCATTCTGGTGGACGGTTCCTCCTACCTGTTCCGTGCTTTCCACGCCATGCCACCGTTGACCAACAGTGAAGGGCATGCCACCGGGGCGATTTTCGGGGTCATCAATATGATTGGGAAACTGCTGGAACAGTACCAGCCTGAGCGCATCGCCGTGGTGTTCGATGCCAAAGGCAAGAACTTCCGCCACGACCTCTACAGCGAATACAAGGCGCACCGCCCGCCCATGCCGGACGAACTGCGCATTCAAATCGAGCCGATTCACGACATCATCAAAGCGCTGGGCATTCCGTTACTGGTCATCGACGGCGTGGAGGCAGATGATGTGATGGGCACCTTAGCCCACCACGCCACCCAAGCCAAAATGGACGCTTTGCTCTCCACCGGCGATAAAGATATGGCGCAACTGGTCAATCAACACATCACGCTGGTCAACACCATGACCGACACCTTGATGACCCCGGAAAAAGTCGAAGAAAAGTTCCACGTGAAACCCGACCAGATGATCGACTATCTGGCACTGATGGGCGACAGCAGTGACAATATTCCCGGCATTCCGAAATGCGGCCCGAAAACCGCTGCGAAATGGCTGGCGGAATACGGCGACATCGACAATCTCATCGCGCACGCCGACGACATCAAAGGCAAAATCGGCGAGAACCTGCGCGCCAACCTCGACCAATTAAAACTTTCCCGCGAGCTGACCACCATCCGCATCGATTGTGATTTGCCGATCGCCTTGGCCGACATCAAACGCCATGAAGCCGATATGGACGCTTTGGAAAGCCTGTTCGCGCGCTTTGATTTGCGTAACTGGTTATCACGCGTACTGAAAGGTGAACTGCCTTTCAGCCAAAGCAGCGGCCGTAAAGCCCATTCCGAAACGGTTACCAATGGTCATTCGCAAACAGCCAACGCCACGCAAACCGATGGCGCTTCTCAAAGCATCCACATTCAATCCGAACCCTATGCCACCATTTTGGACATGGCCGAACTGGACCAATGGCTGAAAAAACTCGAAAGCGCCGAAGTGTTTGCCATCGACACCGAAACCACCTCGCTCAATGCGATGCAGGCCAACATCGTCGGCCTCAGTTTCGCTTATGCGGAACCGGCCGAAAAAACCGATAAACCCGAAAACGGCCATACCCAAAGGGCACAAGAGGCCTGGCGAAATTTCGCGGCCTATGTGCCCTTAACCCACGATTACGACGGTGTCCCGACACAACTGCCTTACGACGACGTCATTGCCAAACTGAAACCCATTCTGGAAAACCCAGCCATTCAAAAAATCGGCCAGAATTTCAAATACGACTGGCACCTCTTCCAAAACGCCGGTATCGACGTGCAAGGCATCGCTTTCGACACCATGCTGGAATCCTACTGTTTCAACAGTGTCGCCACCCGCCACAATATGGACGATTTGGCGCTGAAATACCTGAACCATTCCACCATTCATTTCGAAGACATTGCCGGTAAAGGGAAAAAACAAAAAACCTTCAATGAAATCGATATTGAAACCGCCGCGCCTTACGCCGCCGAAGACGCCGACATCACCCTGCAATTGCACCAAACCCTGATGCCGAAACTGCAAGCCGAGCCCAAACTGGAAACCGTTTTCCGCGACATTGAAATGCCGTTAGTGCCGGTGCTGGCGAAAATGGAACACACCGGCGTCCTCATTGACCGCCAAATGCTGGCCGATCAATCCTATGAACTGGGTGAAAAACTCACGGCACTGGAACAAAAAGCCCATTTGATTGCCGGCAGCCCGTTCAACTTGAATTCCTCCAAGCAATTACAGGAAATCTTGTTCGAAAAGCTGGATTTACCCATCATCAAAAAAACCCCGAAAGGCCAACCGTCCACCGCTGAACCGGTGCTGGTGCAACTGGCCGAAGACGGCCATGAAATGCCGAATCTGATTCTGGAATACCGCAGTCTGGCCAAGCTGAAATCCACTTACACCGATTCATTACCGAAGCAAATCAATCCGAACACCGGGCGGGTACACACCTCTTACCAACAGGCCGTGGCCTCGACCGGGCGTTTATCATCCACCGAACCCAACTTGCAGAACATTCCGATTCGTACCCCCGAAGGCCGCCGCATTCGTCAAGCCTTTATCGCCGATGACGGCCACCAACTGCTGGCGGCGGATTATTCGCAAATCGAACTGCGGATTATGGCGCATTTATCGGGCGATGCCAGTTTGTTAAAAGCTTTTGCCGAAGGTAAGGACATTCACCAGGCCACCGCCGCGGAAATCTTCAATATGCCGTTGGAAGAGGTGACCTCGGAACAACGCCGCAGCGCCAAGGCGGTCAATTTTGGTTTGATTTACGGTATGTCGGCCTTTGGCCTGGCCAAGCAACTGAATATTTCGCGCGGCCTGGCACAGGAATACATCAATCTGTACTTCTCACGTTACCCGGGCGTGGCGGATTATATGGAAAACACCAAACAAAATGCCAAGCAAACGGGTTATGTCGAAACCCTGATGGGTCGCCGCTTGTATCTGCCCGACATCAATGCCAAAAACGGGCAATTGCGTCAATACGCCGAGCGCACCGCCATCAACGCACCAATGCAAGGCACCGCCGCCGATATCATCAAAACCGCCATGGTGAAAATGCAGGCCTGGCTAAATGACACAAAACTGGACATCAAAATGCTGATGCAGGTGCACGATGAATTGGTGTTTGAAGTGGCCGAGCCAGATATCGACTCGGCGAAAGCCGAAATCAAAACCATTATGGAATCCGCCTTAACCCTTGATGTGCCGTTGATTGTCGAAATCGGTCAGGGCAAAAACTGGGACGAAGCGCATTGACCCCCTTTAAAATATAGTTTTTTTCGTACTATTACGATTTAGTTAAATAAACTGACTGCCAATGACCATCCATATCAACATGAACACATAACACGTTTGGAGCCTTTTCAATATGATCAAATTGACCCCTAAATTTACCTTTAAATTCACCCCACTGGCCAGTGCCATTCTAATGGCAACGGCTATATCGGCGCAGGCTGCACCGACTTCCTACACCCCAATTGCCACTGGCATTAGCTATGGCGATGCCTCCAACCCCAATACCATTTACAGCACCACCGCCAGTCCGGCCAATAATGCTATGACCGTTACCGACACCGACGGTTACCGAATTGGCGTGGGAGCGAATATTCAGATACAGGCGGAATTCGATGGCTTGGAAGGTTCTAAAGATTTCTTGGATGACCGCATCCGTCCGATTCTAAACACCGAAATCTATACACCCCAAAGCGCGCTGAATTTACAGAATGAAACCAATGCCTTTTTAACAAAATACAATGACGGTAACTTCAGCACCCTCACCGGTGTGACGGTACCGGTCATGGTGAAACATGAATTTTTGGGCGGCGGCATTTCATTCGACTACACCCGTCAGTATGGCGCCAGAGGCCACATTGTTAAGCAAGGTGATGTGACCGCCTATGACAATAACGGCGAACTGGGAATATCTTCAGGTGATGCGGCCTTGGGCGTGGACTACAAGCAATTGGACGAATTTGCTCTCAGCTTTGGCATGGATGTGATGAACACGCAAAATGGGGCGCTATCGGTCGGTTTAACCGCTCGCTATTTAAATTTATTGTCCAATACCAAACTGGTGGACGTCAGTGAAATCGCCAATGATAACCTCGGCAACCGTGATAAAGATGTCAACGATTACATTAAAGGCATTGAATCCGGTAGCAGTCACAGTAACTTTACCGCTGACATTGGGGTCAATTGGACTGCGGAAAATTACATGGTCGGCGTGGTCGGGATGAACCTCACCAACCCCAAGTTTGATGTGAATAATCAGTCCAGTGCTCAAACCACCGCCGATTTCAGCGGCGAAATCGATTCCAAATACGAATTGAAACCGCAGTACCGTTTAATGGCACAATGGTTTTCAAAAAACCGCCACTGGACACTGGCCGGTAGCTACGATCTGGTCAAAGCCAATGATCTGAATAACGAAGATACCCAATGGTGGAGCGCCAGCATCGCCTATGCCACCAACACTGCCTGGTATATCCCCGATGTCCGTGCTGGGCTGCGCGGCAATCAGGTTGGCACCGGTTATACCTATGGCACTGCTGGGCTGACCTTTGGCTTCCTGACCTTGGATGTGGCCTCCACCACCACCGACTTCAGCGGCGTGACTGATAAACAGAAGGATGCCGGAGTCATGGGATCCATCGGTCTGGTATTTGATTTTTAATCAGCCGAAAAAACTTGAAAGCTGAATTGCCCCGTGTTCCGGTTAGTAAAACCAAACACGGGCTAAAAACCCCTTTTCGCCAGGCCTGGTGAAAAGGGGTTTTTCGTTTATAATCGCTGGCACCCAAACCATGTCCACTACTTTCAAGAATTTACTTTTAGGAACCCTATGTCAACATATATATCAACGTATCTGTCAACGCCTCTATCAACGCACCCCTTAAACGCATCCGCCAAACCCTGCCGATCCAAATTGTTGAACCCCGTTTTGAGCCTCCCAACCCTGTCAATGTGTTTATTATTTTTGGCATTTTCCCATTCGGCTCAGGCCTCCAAAAACAGCATTGACGACCTGGATTTCGACAGCCAGTCCCAATTTAAACGCTTTGCCGAAGATCTCACCGGGGCTTTGTCCAGCAAAAGCTTGAGCCCGCCGGAACCCTTAGGACTGGCCGGATTTGATATTGGCGTTTCGCTCAATCAATCCAATTTCAAAAATGACAGTATGCGCTACGTATCCAATAACGGCGGTAAAGACCTGCAGATGATTACCCTGCATGCCGTAAAGGGTTTACCGTTTGATATGAACTTCGGTTTGGATTATTCGATTGTTCCCGACAGTAATATCGAGGCCTGGAACGCCAAACTCAGCTATGCGGTGTACCCAGGCGGGGTGACCTATCCGACCGTTGATCTGGCGATTCACTATTCGCAAACCACCAATGTGAAGGCCGTCACCTTTAACGGTTATGGCGCAGAAGTGGGCATTTCCAAAGGTTTGGCTAATTTTACCCCCTATGCCACCTTGGGCGTGGTCACGGGCAACGTCAACGCCCGAGAAGACAATCAGGGCGCGGCCGGGCCGGATTTGAAAACGGAAAACGTCACCTTGCCAAAAGCCGCCGTGGGGGTAAATCTGAATTTATTGATTATGGATGTGTTGGTGGCCGTCAACCAGATCGGTGACGTCACTACCTATTCACTCAAGGCCGGTTATCGTTTCTAACCAGGCCTGGTCATTTTAAGATAACGTGGATACGTCCGTTTTGGCTTTCACCGGACGTTCATACGCCATCCATTCATCCAATTTTGACCAGACCTGCTCCAACCCCTGACGTTTTAAAGATGAAAACAATTGCGCGGTGGCGTGGGGATACTGTTCGTTCAATAATTGTTTGAATTGCAACAGACTGTTTTGCGCCGGCCCTTTTTTCAGTTTATCGCTTTTGGTCAGCAATACATGCACTGGCAAATCCAATGAGCGCGTCCATTCCAGCATGGTGATGTCGATTTCGGTCGGCGGCATGCGGCAATCCACCAACAAAATCAATCCCTTCAACGCTTGGCGCGTTTCAATGTATTCCGACAGACTTTGTTCCCAAGCGCGCTTGGTATTCACATTCACCTTGGCGTAACCGTAGCCGGGCAAATCCACCAGCTTGCGTTCTTCATCACAGGCGAAAAAATTAATCAGTTGCGTCCGCCCCGGGGTTTTACTGGTTTTTGCCAGGCCTCGTTGCGAGGTGATGACATTCAGGGCGCTGGATTTTCCGGCATTGGAACGTCCGGCAAAGGCCACTTCAAACCCTTCGTCTGGCGGACAGTGATTCACATTCGGCGCAGACAATACATAATGGGCTTTTTGGTATAAAGGATGTTGCATATAAATTTAATTACTCGGATTTAATTACTCGTATCAAAATATCGGTCAAATGAAAAGCGAAAGGATTCCGTGTCCATTCTTTATCAATGGTTCGAATCCGTATATACTTTACAATCTTTTATCCCACGGCATATAAAATATTGAATCCCATGACCGATTTATCGAACACTGAAACACCGAAAAAACCGCAATCAACCCCGAGAAAATCTGGGGTGTTCATGCAATTCCTAGGTTCCATGAACTTAGCGGTCACCCTGCTGATGATGCTGGCGATCGCCTCGGTTATTGGTACGGTTTTGCAACAAAATCAGGCTTTTCAGGACTACATTATTAAATTCGGTCCCTTCTGGACGCAAGTGTTTAATGAACTGGGACTGTTTCATGTGTACGGAGCGGCTTGGTTTATTCTGGTGCTGGTGTTTCTATTGCTTTCCACCGGCGTGTGTTTGACCCGAAACACCCCGTCCTTTCTTAAGGACATGAAGCAATACAGCGAAACACTCTCGCTGAACGCCTATCAGCACCAACCGCATCACCTCACCTACACCCCCATGGCCTTCAATGCCGCCGAAGCAGAGGCCATCCTGAAAGAACAGGGATTCAAAACCAAAGTACATCAACGCGACGATGGCGTGACCGTGGCCGGGCTGAAAGGTCGATGGAATCGTCTCGGTTACATTTTCACCCATGTGTCCATTATCATTATCTGCGTGGGTGCGCTGTTAGACAGTAATCTGCTGCTCAAATATCGTGAATTAACCGGCCAACTGGCACCGGAAACCCGTTCGGTTCCACTCAGTGAGATTCCACAAAAATCTTGGGTTGGGCCGGACAATATGTCATTTCGCGGCAGTGTGAATATTCCAGAGGGGCAAAAGTCCGACGTTTTATTTTTACCTTATGAGCGTGGTTTTCTGGTGCAAAAACTCCCTTTCACCCTGGAAGTCACCGACTTTCGCATTGAATATTACGACACCGGCATGCCCAAATCCTATGAATCCGATCTGATTTTAACCGCGCCGGATCTCGACGAGCCAATCCGAAAAACCATTGGGGTCAACTACCCATTGTTTTATAAAAATTACGCTATTTATCAGTCGTCCTTCGGCGATGGCGGCAGCCTGCTGTCGATTAACGTTCATCCCCTGCTCTCGCCGGTCAATGAACCCCTGAAACTGGAAACGGCCATTGATAAGGTAGAACCTTTAAAAACCCCAATTGGCACCTATCGCGTGGAATTCGACGATTTCCGATTGTTTAATATCGTTCCGGCCACGGAAGAGGAAATCGCCGCCACCGGTAAAAAAATGCACAACAACGGCCCCAGCATTGTTTTCAAAGTGCGTGACGAACAAGGCAAAGCCTTGGAATACGAAAACTTCATGCAACCCAGCTTGCAGGAAGACCGTTGGTTTTTTATGACCGGTATGCGAACCAGTCAGGCGCAACCCTATCGTTATCTGTTTATTCCCGCCGATGAAAACCGCAGCAAACAACGTTTCTTCGAGTTTCTGGCGCTCATCAATAATCCTCAGGAAAACACCCGTGTTTTCCAGGAAAGCCTACCCAAACCGGATGAAATTGATGATAAAACCTATGATTTGCAAATCCGTTTAATGAATCAATTAATGTCATTGTTCCGCCAGAAAGGGTTTAAAGGCATCACCGAATTTGTACAGCAGAATGTCCCCGAAGCGGATCGTCAGAAAGTTGAAGAATACTATATCAACCAAACCAGTATTGCGTTACAAACCCTCTATCTGGCCACGCTGGACAAGGAAAACGCGGCCAATCTGGCGGATATTTCCGAGTTCAACAAACAGTGGTTTGAAGATGCCATTACCGTCATCAACACGCTCGAAAACTATGGTCCGCCATTGTTTTTTGAATTGACCGGATTTAAACAAATTCAATCCACCGGATTGCAGATTACGAAATCCCCCGGAAAAGATATCGTTTATTTCGGGAGCGCATTACTTATAATTGGGGTATTCTTTTTATTCTACGTTCGACAAAAACGGATTTGGTTGGTCTATTCGGAAACGGATAAAACGCTGACCATTGCCGGAAAAGATACCAAAGAGCTGCCTGAAGTGGCTAAAGAATTTGAACATGTTGTACAGGCGGTACAATCAAAACTACAGGTGAAATCATGAATACTATGAATTCTTACGTTAATATGGAAATCTCGAAGCGAACGGTTTCAATCAGCGATTGGGTTTGGGCCATCCTAGTCATCGGTGGTGCCTTTTATGCTTGGCAAATCTTCGGACAACTTATGGATAATTACGAAATCGGCATTTTGATCGGTTCCGCCATTGGTTTGATCGCCTTAGGGCGTTTCTGGCAAAGCATTAAACCCCTGAGCTACTCAGTGGCCGCTTTAAGCCTGCTCGCGGTTTGGACTTACCAAACTCACGGCAATCAAATTGCTATTAACGAACAGGCATTTTTCTTAAAATTCCTGGTGTCCAGTCAATCCGCCATTATGTGGATGAGTGCCTTGTTTGTCTTAGCCACCGTCGCCTATTTCCTAGCCCTGTTCTCCAAATCCGATTATGTCGGCAAAGTGGCGTCCTTCTTGGCTTGGGCCGGCGCCACTTTCGGTCTGGTTGGAATGATGGTTCGCTGGCGCGAATCCTATCTTATCAACCCGGATTACGGCCATATTCCCGTCAGTAGCTTATATGAAGTCTTCATTCTATTCGCGGTATTGACGACGTTGATTTACCTGTATTACGAGCAAAAGATGCGCACTCGATCCATGGGTGGTTTCGTCATGCTGGTTGTCAGCGCCTCCGTCGCGTTTCTGCTGTGGTACACCTTTGATCGTCAAGCCCACGTGATTCAACCCTTGGTACCCGCCCTGAAAAGCTACTGGATGAAAATCCACGTGCCAGCCAATTTCATCGGTTACGGATCTTTTTCCATCGCCGCCATGGTTGGTTTGGCTTATCTGTTGACCGATAACATCAAACAGAAAAATCCGAATTCATCGTTCATCAAAACCATGCCGAGCTTGGAAAAAATCGACGACCTGATGTACAAAACCATCGCACTGGGCTTCGCTTTCTTCACCATCGCCACCGTTTTGGGTGCCATGTGGGCCGCCGAAGCCTGGGGCGGTTATTGGTCTTGGGATCCGAAAGAAACTTGGGCACTGATTGTTTGGCTGAACTATGCGGCTTGGTTGCACATTCGCATGTCGAAAGGCTGGCGCGGTCGTCCGATGGCGTGGTGGGCTTTAGTCGGCTTGTTGGTCACCACTTTCGCTTTCCTCGGTGTGAATATGTTCTTGTCGGGTCTTCACTCCTACGGTGAACTGTAATTAAGAGGTGCCTATGACACAACCCAAACTGTTTTGCTGGATTCCCTTTTTAAGCACGTTGCTGGTCACAAGCTTAATGATCAGCGCCCCCGCCCAGGCGGAAATGACATTAAAAGAAGGTTTGCAGTACCAGCTTTTGAAAAAACCGCAATCCATCGAGCCGCATTCGAAATCGGTCGTGGAAGTGTTTTATTACGGTTGCTCGCATTGTTACCGTCTGGAACCCAGTTTGCATCAATGGCTCAAAACCAAACCAAAAGACGTGCATTTCGAACGGTTGCCGGCGGTGCTGGATAATCCGAATTGGGTGTTTATGGCGCGCGTTTTTTACACTGCAAAATTTCTGGGCATCGAAGACGAATTCCACACGCAATATTTTGAAGCCATTCAAGGCAAACGTCAGTCGATATTCGACGTCGATGCGCTCGCCAAATTTGTCGAACCCATGGGCATCAAGCCGGAAGACTATAAAAAAATGTTCAATAGTTTTCAGGTAAACAACGCCATTGCCAAAGCCAAACAACGCACCCAAGCCTACGGTATTGAAGGCGTGCCTGCCGTTGTCGTTAACGGAAAATACCTGACCGACGTCCCAATGGCTTCATCACAACAAGCCCTTTGGCAGGTGGTTAACACCCTCCTTAAT